>NZ_JBSFIE010000005.1:318928-363476 GCF_053597395.1 Streptomyces sp. NPDC001415 | reverse complement strand
GTCAACGACACCCTCAAAGGCCAGCTCGACCTCGAACAGCACGGCGGGCGCACCATCGAAGGCGTCGGCGTCCGCGTGGCCCAGCGGATCCTGGCGATGACCTGCGCCATCTGGCACAACCGCACCATCGACGCACCCATCACCAGATCACTCATCGCCTACGACCACTGAGCCACAACGGAACTACTCGTCTAGGCCGGGAAGGAAGGGAGTTGGGCGGCTCGCTCCCGCAGATGGCGGTGCAGGCCCCGGTGCGGCTCGCCCCGCCGGGGCAGCCACTCCTTGCGGATCTTGGCGACACAGGTGTAGTTGGTGTCGCAGACATTGGCGAGCGGAGCCTCGCCCGCCTGGCTCACGAGCTGGTACGCGTCCAGCGCGGACAGGCCGTAGTCGCGCTCCAGCCAGCCCACCAGATCCAACTGCGAGACACGGAAGGCGTCTTCGAGGGGCCGGGCCGAGCCCGTCGACATGATGTGGGTGTCGGACTCGATGCGCGGCCAGGGTGTGGCGACGCCCTTGAGGAGCTCCACCACGACCACCGTGTTCATGGCGCACTCGACGGCCACCCCGCACGTCTCGCCCTCGCCCTGGCGGGCATGCCCGTCGCCGAGACTGAACAGGGCGCCCTCCACGTTGACCCCGAGATAGCAGGTCACACCCGCCCGCATCTCAGGGGTGTCCATGTTCCCGCCATGGGCGTCCGGGACCAGCGCGGAGCGCACCTCCAGATTGGCCGGGGCCACCCCGACCGTGCCGTGCATCGGGTCCATCGGCAGCTCGATCTCGACATCGCTCTCGCGAGCCCGGAACAGACACGTCCCGCGCGCCCGGTCGAGCTCCCACATCCACACCACCTCGGGCAGCGGCGGCTGGAGCGTCGCCGTCGTGTGGGTGGAGGTGAGCGCGCCGAACAGCGGGACGGTCGTGGACGCCGCCCAGTCCCGCGCGGGCCGGATCGACACGAAGTGCACGGCGAGGGTGTCGCCCGGTTCGGCGCCCTCGACGTAGAAGGGCCCGGTCTGCGGGTTGAGGAACGGGAACTCGCAGACACGCGACACCAGATCGCGCTCGGAGCGCACCCGCCCGGCGAAGCAGTCCTCGGTGTACAGGTCGAGGGCGGTCCCGGGGGTGATGCGCGCGACCGGGGCCGCACCCCCGAACGTCCAGGCGTACTCGTTCTCCTTGGGCCGCACGGTCAGGATCCGGGGATCGTCGCTCATCCTCGTACCGCTCCTGTCTCCTCGTGGTCCTCATCGGGATCGATGAGGTGAACGCGGCCGGTCTCCGCAAGGCGCTCGGGGTTCCGGCGCGCCACCACCACTAGCACGACGAGCCCGATCGCCATCCACACCCCGACGACGGGCCCGGCGTACGACACCGGCGGTGCGAGCTCGGCGACGAAGCTGAAGGCCGGGATCCCCGCCGCGGTGAGGAGCGCCGGGGCGAACGCGGCGATGCCGAGCACCGGGAACAGCACATGCCTTACGGGGCTGAACAGTTCACGGCGCCGCCGCAGGAAGTATCCGGCGCAGGCCAGGTCGGCGACGATGTACACGCCGATGATCACGATGACGATGACCGTGGCGAGCAGCGCGAACGCCGTCACCGGGTCGTACCAGAGGCCGAGCCCCAGCATCGCGGCGACCGCCACGGCGAACTGCACGGCGACGCCGGTGACGGGGGAGCGGTGGCGGGGGTGGAGGCGGGTGAAGGGGCGGGGGAGGAACCCGATCCGGCCGAGCGCGAAGGCCGTACGCGTCGACACGTTGGAAGCCGCGTTGGCGTTCGCGATCGTCGAGTTGACCACGGCCAGGAACAGCACCACCCAGAACAGGCCGAACGAGGCCCGCGCCACGCCCTCCCACGAGGCGTCGCCGGACGCCCCGAACCCGGCGAACCGGTCGGGGCCGAAGTACACCGCCATCGCGTACGTGGTCAGGACGTACACCACCCCGATCGAGAGAGCCGCCCCCAACACCGCCCGGCGCATCGTCCGGCGCGGATCCCTGGCCTCTTCGGCGAGCGGGGCGGCCGACTCGAACCCGGCGAAGGCGAGCACCGTGTAGACGGATCCGGCGAATACCCCGGCGAATCCGCCGTACCCCCGCGCGGTGTGCGAAGTGCCGAACACCGACAGGGTGTTGTGGGACCCGGCGGCCACGATGAGCATCACCGCGAAGGCCACGAACACCACCACCTCGAAGATGCCGAGCACCGTGCCGAACCGCGCCGACGCCCGCACTCCGAAGAAGCCCGTGACCGCTATGACGACCGCCCCGGCCAGCGACCAAGGCCACCACAGATCCGCCGGATACGACGCCCACTGCTGGTGCAGGGTGCCCGCCGTGGTGAAGCCCAGCTGGAGCAGCGGCAGGGGCGGCACAAGCACCTCGACGAACACATAGCCCCAGCCGACCAGGAACCCGACCGCGGGATGCAGGCCCCGCGCACTGTAGGTGGAGACCGAACCCGCGGCGGGCAGTTGCTGTGCGAGCTCGGCCACACACGACGCCGTGAACAGGCACGCCACGAGTGCCACCAGGACCGACAGCGGCAGGCTGCCGCCCGCGAACGCGGCGCCCGCCGGAATGGACGCGGCGACAGCGGCCGCGGGCGCCATCGCGGTGACACTCTGGAAGAGGACCTCCCGCAGACCGACGGCGTTCCTCGCCAGCTCCGTACCCGTACTGGATCGCCCCGGCACCGATGGCTCCCTCTGTCGGTCAACAGGCAAGAGGCTAGCGCCAGTTACCGTACGGTCAGGGGCACCCGGGGTGGAAGAGGACGGGCGGTGCCGGCGGTGCGCCTCACATGCGGCGGCCCTCCGGGCAGGTTGGCGCAACTTCTGCGGAAGGGCCGCCGAGGCGCCCCCTTTCCGCCGACTCTGGAGGGTATGGCCACACCGCCCGTACCGCCCAAGCCGCCCGGTCCGCCGTACGGGCAGGGATTCGGACCGCCGTCAGGAGGGGGGTTCGGCCCGCCGGCCCCGCCGCTTCAGCCGCCGGGAGGAGGGCGGCGCAGAGGCCCCTTTCTCGCCGTGGCGATCGTGGTGGCCGTCCTGGCGATCGCCGCCATCGCCTTCGCGGTCACGCGGGGCGGCGGCAGCGAGAAGCCGGGTGGCCCTGCCGGGAGCAGCCCCACGAGCCCGACACCGACCCCGTCCCTGAGCCTGCCGAGCGGGTTCCCGACGTCGCTTCCCACCGTGCTGCCATCCGAACTCCCTTCCCTGCCAACGGAGTTGCCGAGCGGGTTCCCGACCACGTTGCCCAGTGGGTTCCCCACGGACTGGCCCACCGGGGACCCCGCCGGGCTGGAGGGGCTGGTGTCGGCCGCCCGGGCGCCGGGCTGAACGTCGCCGACCCCCTGCTCCTCACGCGCCGGAGGCCTCCGCCCGCATCGTCTCCAGCGCCGCCGCCGGGTCCCGGTCGGCCGGGCCCGCCGGGGTCCAGCGGCCGCGCTCCTTGCGGTAGGGCCACCACCGGCCGTCGTGGCCGAGCCGCAGCTGGGCGTCCCGGCCGGTTGCGGTCCACCGGTTGCCGCCGGTCGTCCGCAGCGCGGGACGCTCGCCCTCGGGCCAGGCGCGGTCGAGCCCCGCTACGGCCCGGGCCAGCTCCTCCGTACCGGGAGTCCACGGCTCCTCAAGCACCCGCAGCGACGCGACCCCGCCGAGCCGCCAGGCGCGTACGGCCGAGGCCAGATCGGCGGGGCGACGCCCGGAGGCGGTGGCGAGCCGCGCCGAGATCCGGCTGTCGTGACAGTCGGCGGCAAGGCGCACGGTGTCCTGATCCTCCGTCAACTCCTTCTCGAATGGCTGGAGTTCATGCCCGGGTGTCAGAGCGTCCGCCAGCATGCGGTGGGCCCGCGCCGCCGCGTCCGCGGCCAGGAACTCCAGGGCGTCCGGATCGACCCCGGGCTCCGGCGCGGTCTCGGTGTCCAGGTGTGCGGGCTCGCCCGGCTCCGGCGGAAGCCCGGGGAGATCGGGCAGCGGCGGCACGATGCCCCTGGCCGCGAAGGCTTCCTCGGCCGGAACGCCCTGCGGTATCGCCGGACCGGCTGCGGCGGGGGCCGCGCTGCGCTCCTGCAGGGCGTCGAGCAGCGGCCGTTCCCCGCGGCCCCGCATCAAGAGCAGGACGAACGGATCCTGGTCCAGGAGCCGCGCGACCTGATAGCACAGGGCTGCCGTGTGCGGGCAGTGGTCCCAGGCTTCGCAGGTGCACTCGGGCTCCAAGTCGCCTATGCCCGGAAGGAGTTCGACCCCGGCGCTCGCCGCGTCCTCCACCAGGTGCGGCGGCATCTCGCGGTCGAGCAGTGCCGCGATGTGCCCGGCGCGCTCCGTCGCCATCGTCAGGAAGCGGTCCCAGTCGCCCTCGGTCAGCTCCTGGAGCAGCACGTCGCTTCGCTGGTGCGAGCCGTCCCGGTCCCGTACCACCGCGGTGATCCGGCCCGGCCGGACCGTCACCGCGCCCACCGCGCCCTCCCGGGCGAGTCGGCGCCCCTGCTTGAGCTGCTGGCCGTCGAGCGCGGTGTCCTCCAGGGCCTTGAGCCAGGCCACGCCCCACCAACTCGTCGCGAAGCCGCGTCCGTGCGCGGGCGGCAACGGCTCGAAGGTGCGCTCGTTCTCGTACGTGTCGCTCATCGTCCGCTCCCTCGCAGCGCCACCAGATCCGTCAGCTCGGCATCGGACAGTTCGGTCAGCGCGGACTCGCCCGAGCCGAGCACCGCGTCCGCCAACTGCCGCTTGCTGTCCAGCATGTGGGCGATCCTGTCCTCGACGGTGCCCTCCGCGATCAGGCGGTGGACCTGGACCGGCTGGGTCTGGCCGATGCGGTACGCCCGGTCGGTGGCCTGCGCCTCGACGGCGGGGTTCCACCAGCGGTCGTAGTGGATGACATGGCCGGCCCGGGTGAGGTTCAGGCCCGTGCCCGCCGCCTTCAACGACAGCAGGAATACGGGGACTTCACCGTCCTGGAAGCGCCGCACCATGTCCTCGCGGCGCTCCACGGGCGTCCCGCCGTGCAGGAACTGCGTCGGCACGCCGCGCGCAGCCAGGTGCTCCTCGATGAGCCGGGCCATCTGCACGTACTGGGTGAAGACGAGCACCGAGCCGTCCTCGGCGAGGATGGTGTCCAGGAGCTCGTCGAGCAGCTCCAGTTTGCCCGAGCGGCCGGTGATCGTCGGGCTGTCCTCCTTGAGGTACTGGGCGGGGTGGTTGCAGATCTGCTTGAGCGAGGTCAGCAGCTTCATCACCAGACCGCGCCGCTCGAAGCCGTCCGCGCCGGAGATCTCGGCGAGCGTTTCGCGCACCACCGCCTCGTACAGGCCGGTCTGCTCCTTCGTGAGGGAGACGGCCCGGTCGGTCTCGGTCTTGGGCGGCAGTTCGGGGGCGATGCCCGGGTCGGACTTGCGGCGGCGCAGCAGGAAGGGCCGCACCAGCCGGGACAGCCGTTCGGCGGCCGCCGGGTCAGAGCCGCTCTCGGCGGCGGACGCGTACTTCGTACGGAACGTGGCGAGCCGGCCGAGCAGGCCGGGAGTGGTCCAGTCGAGGATCGCCCACAGCTCGGAGAGGTTGTTCTCGACGGGCGTGCCACTGAGCGCCACCCGGGCCCGGGCCCCGATGGTGCGCAGTTGTCTGGCCGTCGCGGAGTACGGGTTCTTGACGTGCTGGGCCTCGTCGGTGACGACCATGCCCCACTGCGCGGCGGCCAGCTTCGCCGCGTCCAGGCGCATCGTGCCGTACGTAGTGAGGACGAACTCGCCGTCCGCCAGGGCATCGAGGGAGCGGGAGGAGGCGTGGAAGCGGCGCACGGGCGTGCCCGGCGCGAACTTCTCGATCTCCCGCTGCCAGTTGCCCATGAGGGAGGTGGGGCAGACGACGAGGGTCGGGCCCGCCGTCGCCGGGTCGCTCTGGCGGTGCAGATGCAGGGCGATGAGCGTGATCGTCTTGCCGAGGCCCATGTCGTCGGCGAGACAGCCGCCGAGGCCCAACGAGGTCATGTCGGCAAGCCAGTTGAGGCCGCGCAGCTGGTAGTCGCGCAACTGCGCGGTGAGAGCCGCGGGTTGGGCGACGGGCTGCTCGCGGTCGCCCTCGGGGTCGGCGAGCCGGTCGCGCAGCCGGGCCAGCCAGCCCGTCGCCTCCACGTCGACCCGGCGTCCGTCGATCTCGGTCGAGCCGGTCAGGACGGCGGCGAGCGCGTCGACCGGGGTCACCTTGCGGTCCTGGGCCGTGCGGGCGCGCCGTACCTCCTCCGGATCGACGAGCACCCACTGGTCGCGCAGCCGCACCACGGGACGGTTCGCCTCGGCGAGCGCGTCCAGCTCCTGCCGGGAGAGCCGCGTGTCGCCCAGCGTGAACCACCAGTCGAACGCGAGCAGTGCGTCGGCGGACAGTACCGAGGGTGCCTCGGACCCGATCCGCTCGGGCCCCCGGTCCTGCGGGTCCAGCGAGTGCTGCGAGTCCTGTGGGCCGATCACGGCACGCGCCGTCAGCTTGCGGGACAGCTCCTTCGGCCAGTGCACCTGCACGCCGATCGCGGCCAGCGTGCGCGAGGCCGCGCCGAGCAGCTCGGCCGCCTCCTCGTCGGCGAGCTCGACCGCATCCGGCACGGAGGCCGAGAGCAGCGGGGCCAGCGGGGCCCAGGCGCGGGCCGCCCGGCGCAGGGCGAGCAGCGCGTCCATGCGGGCCCGGGATCCGAACGCCGCCGAACTCCCCGCCCACACCTCGGCGGCGTCCGCGACCAGCGCGGGATCGCTGACGCTGTGCATCTGGAGCACCGCGCGGAACACCGGTCCGGCGTTGTCCGGGTCCGCCGAGGCGAGCCCCGGAAGCTCCACCCGTAGCGAGATCCGTACGCCCGCGTCGTGCCCGGCGGCCACATCGGCGGCCCAGGCCCGCTGCTCGGGCAGCCGCTGCGGCGCCTCGGCGGCGAAGGCCGGGGAGCCGGTGGCCCGTGCGGCCGCGGGGGTGCGCGGAAGGCCGTCCGCGACCGCGTCGAGGAAGGCGCGCAGAAGCCGCTCCGGCTCGGGAAGCAGAACGGGGCCGGGCACGTCGAGCGGTACGGCGTGTGCCTCGGGGGGCATCGCGGCGGCCAGCCCGCGCACCTTGTCCAGCTCGTCGGCGCCGAGCGGACCGACCCGCCAGGCATCGTGGTCGCTCGCGGTGAGACCGGGCAACAGCAGCCCCCGCGCGGCGAGTTGAAGGGCGAGCAGCGCGGCCGTGCCCCAGAACGCGGCCGGGCGCGAGGCCTGGGCGAAGGCGCGGGCCCGGGTGAGCGCGGGCAGCGCGTCACGGACGGGAAGGAGGAGGGCGCGCACCTCGTGGAGCGTGGCGTCGGCGGCCACGACGGTGAGGTCCTCGACGGCGCCGGGGGTAGCCGGGGGCTCTTCGCCCTCGGGATGCCAGAAGGCGATCCGGCCGGCGCGGGAGGGGTCCGCGGGCACGAAGGCCACGGAACAGCGGGCGAGTTCGGCGAGCTGGGGCGGAGTGGGAGCGGGGAACCTCTGCACAGCGATAACGCATTCCTCAAATTTGACTACGTTGGCCGGAGCGGCCGAGGGTACAGGAAAGAACGGCCGGGCGGGGGGCTTGTGGGAGTGGCCTGCGTCACTCGTGATCCGGGTGAGTGTTGCCAGCACCACCTGGGGCGCGGGGTAACCCCCCGCCGGTAGAGGGGTGGTGGCTCCATGGTCGTCAAGGAGTGCCGATCCGTACGTTCAGTCAGGTCAGCGCAGGGAACTGCGAGGGACGACCGACCGGAGACGTCATGCCACAGGCGACCATGCCGCAGCCCACCACGGGCCTCGGCGCCCCTGCCGAGCCGCGGGCGGGCAGCGAGTTCGCGCCGCTGCTCAAGACGGTGAAGGGGCAAGGCCTGCTCGACCGGCGCACCGGCTGGTACGCGACCCGCATCGTCGTCAACCTCCTTGCCCTGGCCGCGACGATCGCTGGAATGGTGCTGACCGGTGACACCTGGTGGAATCTGCTGCTCGCCGTGCCGCTCTCGGTGTTCTGGGCCCGCAGCGCCTTCTTCGGTCACGACGCGGGGCATGCCCAGATCACCCGGGGCAAAGGCGCGGGACGGCTCATCGGCCTGTTCCACAGCGACCTCCTCCTCGGCATGAGCTACGCGTGGTGGAACGACAAGCACAACCGCCACCACGCCAACCCCAACCACCTGGACAAGGACCCCGACGTCGGGGTCGGCGCCCTCGTGTGGACCCAGCGCCAGGCCGAGCAGCGCGAAGGCTTCGCCCGCTGGCTCACCCGCAACCAGGCCCGCCTCTTCTTCCCGATGCTGCTCCTGGAGGGCATCGCCCTGAAGGTGTACGGATTCCAGGACCTCAAGCGGCAGCCATCCCGCGAGCGAGCCGTTGAGGCGCCCCTCCTGATCGCCCACCTCGTCGGCTACGCGACCCTGCTCCTGACCGTCATGTCGCCGGGCAAGGCGCTGGTCTTCGCCCTGGTGCACCACGCGCTGTTCGGCCTGCACCTCGGCATGACCTTCGCCCCCAACCACAAGGGCATGGAGATGCCCGACCCGAACGACCCCGGGCACTCGAACTGGGGGCATCTGCGCCGCCAGGTCCTGACCTCGCGCAACGTACGCGGCGGCGTCCTCACCGACTGGTTCCTGGGCGGCCTGAACTACCAGATAGAGCACCACCTCTTCCCGAACATGCCGCGCCCGCACCTCAGGCTCGCCCAGTCGATGGTCCGCGCCCACTGTGCGGCGCTGGGCATCCCGTACGCGGAGACCTCGCTGACCGACTCCTACCGGCAGGCGCTGGGGCACATGCACGAGGTCGGCGCTCCGCTGCGGAAGTGACGCATAGTGGAAGCAGAGCTGGAACCAGCGGACGCCGCCGTGCGTTCTCTGGACAGGAAGAGCGGCCACAGGCCGCGAAAAGGAAGGCGACGGACATGTCGAAGCGCGCGATGATCGCCGCCGGTGGAGTCGTGGCGGGTCTCATCCTGATCCCACTGATCGGTTTCTGGCTCGCCCTGCTGGTGCTGATCGGCGTCCCCGTGGCGGCCTACCTGATGCTGGACCCGAGCCAGCGCCGCAGGCTGCGGCACATATCCCGCAAGGAGCTCGGCCGCTAGGCAGCCCCTGGAAGCCTCTGACCTGCCGGGATAGGCTCGACCCGGTCATTGTTCACGGCAGAGGGGAGCCCCGCGCGATGAGTGCCATCAGGGGAACGGTCACGGCGGTCAGCAGCAACGGTGAGTACTCGTTCACCAAGCCGAACCGGGACAGCATCACGCTGCTGCCCGGGCTCGGTGTGGAGGGGGACGTCCATGCGGGGGTGACGGTCAAGCACCGTTCCCGCGTCGCCCAGGACCCGACGCAGCCGAATCTGCGCCAGGTCCACCTGATCCACGGGGAGCTGTTCGGCGAGGTCGCCGAGCAGGGCTTCGAGGTCGCCCCCGGACAGCTCGGCGAGAACGTGACGACGCAGGGCATCGACCTCCTCGGCCTGCCGACCGGCACCCTGCTGCACATCGGCGCCGAGGCGGTCGTCGAGGTCACCGGCCTGCGCAACCCGTGCCTCCAGATCGACGCCTTCCAGGACGGCCTCCTGAAGCAGGTCGTCGGCCGTGACGCCGCCGGCGACATAGTCCGCAAGGCCGGGATCATGAGCGTGGTCCGCGCGGGCGGCGAGATCCGCCCGGGCGACACGATCACGGCCGAGCTGCCGGTGGGACCGCATCGGCCGCTCGAACGGGTCTGAGTCCGGGCTCAACTGGGCTGTAGCGCAAGGGAGTTGATGCGGGGGCGGGTCGGCGACCCGGTGTCGTCGGCGTAGTGGCACTGGCGGGGGAGCGGGCGCGCCGACCGAGGGCGCGGGTGAGGCAGCGGGCGGGCGTGCTGCTCACCTGAGTCGCCGCGTCGCCCCGCGTCGCCGCGTCGCCCCGCGTCGCCGCGTCGCCCCGCGTCGCCGCGTCGCCCCGCGTCGCCCCGCGACGCTCACCCGGGTCACTCGTAGTACTCCCGCATCAGCTCCACCGACCACTCAGGCTGCGTCGTCTCGCCGCGCGGGCCGAACTCGGCCATGTGCGGCTTGATGTCGAGCACCGGCGTGCCGTCCACCGCGTCGAGTCCGGCGACCCGCACTTCCAGGCCCTCGACGGCGAGGACGCGGCAGCGCGAGACGCCGAGGCGGTTGGGGCGGTTCTTGCCGCGTTGGGCGAAGATCCCCACCAGCGGCCAGTCCGGGTTGCCGCGTGGGCGCCGGGCGCCGGACTCGATCTTTTCCGGGGCCACCCGGTCGAAGTGGAAGACCACTTCGAGATGGGAGAAGTCCGCGAGTCCGTACAGCGCGTCGGGCCCGAACTGCTCCGCGTCGAGCCGAATCACGGCCGTCTCGCGGTCCCAGTGGTCGTCGGCGACCTCGGCCCGCCCTCCGACCACCCACCCCACCGGCCGGCACACCACGTCGAGCTCGTGCGAGGCTGCCCCGCCCGCGTTCCCGTCCTTGTCCCCGTCGACGACGTCCCCGACTCTGTCCCTGTCAACGGCCCTGTCAGCCATGCCAGTTCCTCCCCGTTGTGCGCGTTGGTCCTCGTTCGGCGCTGGATCGGATCGAAGCGCCGGGACGATCGTAGACATGGTGATCCCGAATGATCGGTGGAGGGTCGGAGGCGGCAACCGCCCCTCGCCTCGGCCGGGGGCCGTCGGCGGCAACTGACCGCTCACGTCGGCCAGGGTCCCGAGGCGGCAACCGCCGTGTCGGTTGGGGCGCGGAAGCAGCCGCTCCCCTCAGAGCCTGTGTCTGAACCCCGCCCGGGCCTGCGGCGCCTGGCACGCACTCCCCCAAGGCCTTAAGGGCCAGGGGGGACCCCCATGCCGCGTTGGCCGAAAGCCCTGGTAGCTCCTCCCCCCTGGCCTTAAAGGCCAGGGGGGACCCCCATCAAGGACTTCCAGCCGCCTTGCGATCGCACGCACCAGACGCCGCAGTCTGATCCGGACGGAGTTCAGACACAGGCTCTCACGACGGCCGGACAGCCATCGCCTCCAGCGCTTCGAGGAGGGCGGTCAGTTCCGCGCCGCGGCCCACGGGGTGCACCTCGCAGGGACAGTCGTCCAGCAGGACGAAGGCGATGTCGTCGGTCCGGGCGACCAGCGACCAGCCGGGGCCGTCGGCGCGCAGCGTGCGGGCGCCGCCCGGGGCGAAGGCCGAGCGGACGCGGCCGACCGGGGGAGCGGAGTCGAGGTAGCCGCGCAGCTCGGCGAGCACGCGCCGGACCCCGGCCATCTCGGCCCCGGTGTGGGAGTGTTCGGGTTCCGCCGAGGCGGAACCCGTGGGTTCGGGCTCGCCCGAGACGGCGCCTGCGTTCTCGCGCTCGCCCGATGTGGCCGCCTCCCGCGGCGCCGGGGCGAACGCATCGTCCCCCAGCTGCTCCCGCCACGCCGCCCACTGCGACGCGATCTCGTCCGCGCCGAGGCGGCGTTGGGCCGGGCCCCATTGGGTTGTGTCGGGGGGTGTGAGCGGGCTCCGGTCCTCTGCTTGAGGTTCGGGGTCGTGCGGGGCGGGGACGTCCGGGGCCGAGATGGCCAGTTCCAGGGGCCAGCCCGGCAGGGCCGCCACCACCGTGCGCTCGTCCGGCGACAGCTCGTACTCCATGCCGCAGTCCCAGGACGCGATCGCGACGGCCACCAGCGACACGTCGTCGATGACCACCGTCCAGCGGGCACCCGCGCCGTCCTGGCCGAGGACGAGACCGTAGCCCTGCGCGTACGGCCCGAGGCCGAGCGCCGCGCACGCCTCGGGGTAGTCGTCGCCGAGCACGCTGGGGAACTGCGCGGGCGTAAGAAGCATTGCCGTGAGCACGTACAGCGACTCGTCTGCGGCGGTGGCGGCCGCTTCGGCCTCGTCGGTCCCGGTCACGGAATCCTCCCCTTCGGTTCGCTCGTCGGCGCACCTTAACCAGTGGGTAACGTGGACGTCGAGGGTTCGCGAAGCGCCAATCCGCACTGCGCCTCCCAGAGCCCGTGCCTCAGACCGTCGGCAGACCCATCAGTTCCTGGACGACCGCACTCGGGGGCTCGTCGCGGTCGCGGGCCAGGGCGATGACCGCCCGGCACGCGAGTTCGCGCACCCCGAAGGAGAGGGCTTCCGGCGAGACCCAGCCCGCCGCCTCTTCGAGCGCGTCCTGGTCGTCCTCCGCGCAGGCCGCCACATACGCGGCCGCCGCCTCGAAGATGTTGTGGTGGCGGTCCTCGGCCGATGGTGTCCGAGCCTGCTTCCGGAACCTCCCGAACATCAGGACCACCTTCCCCTGGTTTCACACTGGACGACCCGGCCGCGGTGCGGCGGCGCCGATCTCTCAATCCGTCCGGTCCAACGTAGAGTTGAACGTCCGTCGACACATAGGGGGCAGCGGTGACTCGCTTCGACCGGCTCAAGGAAATCCAAGGGCTCGACCCCGAGCGGGACTTCCTCGCGATCTACCGGATGACGGCGACGCTGGAATTCCCCTGGGACTACACGCGCGCCCTGGAGCTCGCGCTGTACCGCACCTACGCGGTGCCCAGCATCGGCCGGCTCCTCGCCGAGACCGCCGAACTGACGGATCGTCCGCAGAAGAGGTACGACGACACCGTCCTGCTGCTCGACACCGTCATCGAGCACGGCTTCGACAGCGTGGGCGGACGCACCGCCGTGCGTCGCATCAACCAGATGCACCGCTCCTACGACATCAGCGACGACGACATGCGCTACGTGCTCTGCACCTTCGTCGTCATGCCCAAGCGCTGGATCGACTCCTACGGCTGGCGGCGCCTGAGCGACCACGAACTGCGCGCCTCGGCCCGCTACTACCAGACCCTGGGCAAGCACATGGGCATCAAGGAAATCCCGGATTCCTACGAGGAGTTCGAGCGCTGCCTCGACGAGTACGAGGCCGCTCACTTCGGCTTCGACGAGGGCGCGCGGCGGGTGTCCGACGCGACCATCGGCCTGATGGCTTCGTGGTATCCGAAGCCGCTGGCCCCCATGCTGCGCACCGCGAGCCTCGCTCTCCTCGACGACTCGCTGCTGCGGGCGTTCCGCTACGACCCGCCCGCCCCCGCCGCACGGGCCCTGGTCCGCGGCGCACTGCGCCTGCGGGCCCGCACCGTACGCCTGCTCCCGCCGCGCTCCGCTCCCCACTACGCGCGCCAGAACCCCGAGGTCAAGGGCTACCCCAAGGGCTACAGCGTGCCGGAGCTCGGCACGTTCCCGAAACCGGGTGTGCGCGGCTGCCCCGTCCCCCACCTCAAGGCGACCGAAGGTGAGTGAGTCCGGCTCAGAGCGCAGAGGTGTCAAAGGTTCAGAGGTTGAAAGGTTGAGAGGCTGAGAGGTTCAGACACGGCCTCTTCTCACTCCAGTGAACGCAGCGTCGTGCGGAGCCACTTGAGTTCCGCCGCGCTGGTGGCCCGGGCGATCGTGAGGATGCCGCGCCGGAACGGATCGTCCAACTCTTCAGCGGCGATGGGCGGCGGGCGGCGACCATGCGGCTCGCCGACCCGCTCGGCCTGCACCGCACGGCCATCGGGCTCGTGCGCGGTACGGAGCCGACGATGCGCGAGCTCCTCATGAAGCTGCCCGTCGACCGCACCTATCTGGTGGGCGGGCTCGACGACCGGCTGCCCGGGCGCGCCGAACTCGTCGGATCCGGCGTCCGGGTCGTGATGGTTGCGGACGCCGGCCACAACATCATGTTCGACAACCCGGCCGCTTTCGTACGCGAAGTGGCCGGGCCGGCCGCAGTCTGATCCCGACGGGAGTCCAGGCGCAGGCTCCGAGCGGCCCTCAGCCCTCGCGCACGGCCACCGCCAGGTAGCGCTCGTCCTCGTCGGCGTACGAGGTCAGCCGCCACCCGGCCGATGCGAGCAGCGGGCGCAGCCGGGGTTCCGCGCGCAGGTCGTCGTCGGTGATCCGGCGGCCCTGGCGCGCGGCGAGGGCGGCCCGGCCGATCGGGTGGAACAGCGCGAGGCGGCCGCCCGGACGGGTGATCCGTGCCAACTCCCGCAAATTCAGGGCCGGTTCGGGCAGATGTGAGATCAGCCCGGCGCCGAACACCACGTCGACGGACGCGGTACGCAACGGCATCCGGGCCACGTCGGCGCGCAGCAGCACGGCGTACTGGTCGCGCCCGGCCCGTACGGCCTCGGCGAGCATCTCGGGCGTGAGGTCCGCCCCGAGGACGCTGCCCTCGGGGCCGACCGCGGCGCGCAGCGGCATCAGGGCGCGGCCCGTTCCGCAGCCCGCGTCGAGGACGGCATCGCCCTTCGCGAGGCCGAGTTCCGTGACGGCCGCGGCATACGCCGGTCCGTCGTCCGGGAACTTGCGGTCCCAGTCGGCCGCCCGGGCGGCGAAGAATTCCTGAACGTGTGTGTGGTCTTCGGCCATGGGGCCATGATCCCCCATGAGCCGCCGATCCAACGGTGGCTGAAAATCGAGCACGGCGGGCAGGTTCGAACAAGCGGCGATCGCTCTGGAACATTTCTTCGTCATGTTCCAGCAGCTTTCGAACTGCGCCCCCGCCGTGCGCCCCTCCCCGGACTAGCGTCCCTGGGCCATGGGACACCTGGACCACGCCGCCTTCGGCTGGCTTACACCCGTGCTGTCGTACGTGATGGCCTGCATAGGCGCCGCCCTCGGGCTGCGCTGCACCGTGCGCGCCCTGGGGGCCACCGGCCGTTCCCGGCGCAACTGGCTGATCACCGCCGCGTCCGCCATCGGCACCGGCATCTGGACGATGCACTTCGTCGCGATGCTCGGCTTCGCCGTCACCGGCACCGACATCCGCTACAACGTGCTCCTGACCATCCTCAGCCTCCTCGTCGCCATGCTCTTCGTCGGCGCCGGGGTCTTCGCCGTCGGCTACGGCAAGGACCACACCCGCTCCCTCCTGCTCGGCGGCCTCGCCACCGGACTCGGCGTCGCGGGCATGCACTACCTCGGCATGGCGGCCCTCAGGCTGCACGGACGGGTCCACTACGACCCGGTGCTCGTCGCGCTCTCCGTCGTCATCGCCGTGGTCGCCGCGACCGCTGCCCTGTGGGCCGGGCTCAACATCAAGTCGCCGGTCGCCGTGGCCGTCGCCTCCCTCGTGATGGGCGCGGCCGTCAGCAGCATGCACTACACCGGAATGGTCTCGGTGAGCGTGGACGTGGCCCCGAGCGGCGCCGAGCTGCCCGGGGCGACGGCGATGCAGTTCATCTTCCCCCTCGCCGTCGGCCTCGGGTCCTACCTCTTCATCACCGCCGCCTTCGTCGCCCTCTCCCCGACGGCCCGCGAGCGTGCCGAGTACGCCTCGGCCGAACAGCTCGCCCCCACGACCTGAACCGCCTTGCGCCGCCCGGCACTTGGCCCCATCCGTAAGCGAGGAGATCCGTGCGCATACCCCGCAAGGCCCCGGACGCCGCGCCGCCGATCCCGGTGGGCGCCCGCGGGCGACGCGCCCACGCAGGACCGCCGGCCGCCGACGAACACGTCCTCGGGGAACCTCCCGCGCCCCAGGAAACCGAGGCTCCGTGGAGGCTGCGCCCGCGCACCGTACGCGCCAAGATCGTCTCGCTCCTGATGGTGCCCGCCGTCTCGCTGCTCGCCCTGTGGGGCTTCGCCACCGTCACCACCGCCCAGGACGTGTCCGCGCTGCGCCAGACGCGCCGCGTCGACGAACAGGTCCGCACCCCGGTCGCCGCGGCCGTCGCCGAGCTCCAGGCCGAACGGCGGTCCGCAGTACGGTACTTGGCCTCTCCAGCCGACGACCGGGCCGCCGAACTCGACCAGCAGGCCAAGCGCACCGACACGGCGATCGGCAGGCTCCGGCTCGACCGGGAACACACCGTCGCCGACGCGGGCGACCTGCCCTCGGGCGTGAGCGACCGGCTGCGCACCTTCGTCGCCGAGGCCCTGAAACTGCCCGCGCTGCGCACCGGCGTCCATGACCGTTCCACCGGCTGGGACGCCGCCTACCAGCGGTACACCGACACCATCGGCGCGGGCTTCGACGTCGACGGCGCGCTCGCCGACATCCAGGCCCCGGCGTCCGGATCCGGCGCACGCGTCCTGTACGAGTTCGGCCGGGCCGGCGAAATGCTCGCCCGCGAGGACGCGTTGGTGTCCTCGGCACAGCTCGGCCGCACCTTCACGGCCGAGCACCTGCGCCGCCTGGCCGGCGCCGTCGACAGCCGCCGCACCCTCACCGACGGCGCCACCGCCGACCTGACCGGCACCGAACACACCGCCTGGGCCACGCTCAGCGGCCAGAGCGCCTACACCTCGCTGGGCGCCGCCGAGGACAAGATCCAGGCCGCCGAGCCGGGGCGCGCCGCCGCCACCGCCGTGGACCCCGCCGCCTGGGACGCCGTGCTGAGCACGGTGCAGAAGGGCATGCGTGACATCGAGACCGGCGCCGCGGCGAGCGCCGCCGACCGCGCCGACCCGTTCGGCCGCGGACTGCTCACCGCGGGCGGCGCCGCCGTCCTGTTCGGCCTCGCCGCCGTCGCCGCCTCGCTCGTCATCTCCGTACGCATCGGGCGCGGCCTCGTCGTCGAACTGATCAGCCTGCGCAACAGCGCCCTGGAGATCGCCCGGCGCAAACTCCCCACTGCCATGGGCCGGTTGAGGTCCGGCGAGGAACTCGACATCCAGGCCGAGGCGCCGCCCGGGCCGCCTCCCCGGGACGAGATCGCCCAGGTCGGCGAGGCGCTCGGCACCGTCCACCGGGCCGCCCTGCACGCAGCCGTCGAACGCGCCGAACTGGCCAGCGGAATCTCCGGCGTCTTCGTCAACCTGGCCCGCCGCAGCCAGGTCCTGGTCCACCGCCAGCTCAACCTGCTCGACCGCATGGAGCGGCGCGCGGACGACCCGGGCGAACTCGGCGACCTGTTCCGGCTCGACCACCTCACCACCCGCATGCGCCGACACGCCGAATCCCTGATCATCCTGTCCGGCGCCGCCCCCGGCCGCGCCTGGAGCGTGCCGGTCCCGCTCACCAATGTCGTACGGGCCGCGGTCTCCGAGATCGAGGACTACGCCCGGGTGGAAGTGCGCCCGCTCCCCGAGGCCGCCGTCACCGGCGGCGCGGTAGCCGACCTCACCCACCTGCTCGCCGAACTCGTCGAGAACGCCGCCCAGTTCTCGCCCCCGCACACCAAAGTGCGGGTCACGGGCGAGTTCGTCGGCAACGGCTACGCCCTCGAAATCGAGGACCGCGGACTCGGCATGGGCGACGAATCCCTCGACGAGGCCAACCGCAGGATCGAGCAGTCCGAGGCGCTCGACCTCTTCGACAGCGACCGCCTCGGCCTCTTCGTCGTCAGCCGCCTCGCCGCCCGCCACGCCATCAAGGTCCATCTGCGCACGTCGCCCTACGGCGGCACCACCGCGGTCGTGCTGCTCCCGACCGGCCTCCTCCAGGCCGCAGTGACAGCCCCCTCCCGCCCCGCGCGGGCCACCGCCCGGCGTGAGGACCAGCCGCGCGACGAACCCCGCAGGAGGATCGAGGTGCCCCTCGAAGGACCGCCCCGACCGGCCCTGGTCGCCCAGCACGCGCCCCCCGCCGCCCCGCCCGAACCACCTGCGCCGCCCGGCGTCACCACCCTGCGCCAGCGGGCCCGGGGCGTCGCGCCGGACGGCGCGGAGGCCGGACTCCCGCGCCGGGTACGGCAGGCGAGCCTCGCCCCCCAACTGCGCGAGGCCCCCGTCCCCGAGCCGGACACCGGCCCGGACGCCGCGTCGCCCACTCCCGAGCAGGCGCGCGACCGCATGACGGCCTACATGGGCGGCTGGGCCCGCGGCGGCGCCGCCCGCACCACCACAAGCACTCCCGCCCCGGGCGCCCCCGGCGGCGGCCACCCGAGCGAAGGAGACCGCGCATGATCGACCACCAGAGGCTCGACACCCCGCTGCACACCGGGTCGGCGCCCGGCTCCGACGCCCGCTCCCGCTCCGGCGAACTCGACTGGCTGCTCGACGACCTGGTCATGCGGGTGGGCGAGGTCCGGCACGCCGTCGTCCTGTCCAACGACGGCCTCGCCGTCGGCGCCTCCAGCGCGCTGACCCGCGAGGACGCCGAACACCTCGCCGCCGTCGCCTCCGGATTCCACAGCCTCGCCAAAGGGGCCGGACGCCACTTCGACGTCGGGGGCGTGCGCCAGACCATGGTCGAGATGGACGACGGCTTCCTGTTCGTCGCAGCCGCCGGAGACGGCTCCTGCCTCGCCGTGCTGTCCTCGCTCACCACCGACATCGGGCTCATCGCGTACGAAATGGCGCGCCTGGTGAAACGTGTCGGCGAACACCTCTACACGCCGCCGCGCCACATCGTGCGCCCGCCGGCCGCCGGTTGACCGGAAAGGGGACGCCCACCCCATGAACGAGCACCGGCCGGAAGGCCCCGCGTACCGGCCGAGCCACTGGTACGACGCCGAAGCGGGGCCCCTGGTCCGCCCGTACGCCATGACCGGCGGCCGCACCGCACCGGGCCCCAGCGGCGTACGCCTCGACCTCATCGCGCTCGTCACCCTCGCCGCACCGCGAGGGCCCGAGCCCGCCGAGGAATCCCTCCTCGGCCCCGAACACCGGGCGCTGCTCACCCTGTGCCGCAAGGAGACCCAGTCCGTCGCCGAACTCGCCGCCGACGCGGACCTGCCCGTCGGCGTCGTACGCGTCCTCGTCGGCGACCTGCTCGAAGCCGGCCACGTGGTCGTCAGCCGGCCCGTACCGCCCGCGCAACTGCCCGACGAGATCATCCTGAGAGAAGTGATCGATGGCCTCCGAGCCCTCTGAACCCACCCCCGCCCTCGCGCTGAAGATCCTCGTCGCCGGCGGATTCGGCGTGGGCAAGACCACCCTTGTCGGCGCGGTCAGCGAGATTCGGCCGCTGCGTACCGAGGAACTCCTGAGCGAGGCGGGGGAGTCGGTGGACGACACCGGCGGCGTGGACCAGAAGACCACGACCACCGTCGCCATGGACTTCGGCCGGATCACCATCCGCTCGGGCCTGTCCCTCTACCTGTTCGGCACACCGGGGCAGGATCGTTTCTGGTTCCTGTGGGACGAGCTCTCCCAAGGAGCACTCGGCGCCGTCGTCCTCGCGGACACCCGGCGCCTGGAGGACTGCTTCCCGGCCGTCGACTACTTCGAGCACCGCCGCATCCCGTTCGTCGTCGCCGTCAACTGCTTCGCCGGAGCCCGCTCCTACGGCGCCGCCGATGTGTCCGCGGCTCTCGACCTGGACCGCGGCACCCCCGTCGTGCTGTGCGACGCGCGCGAGCGCGACTCGGGGAAGGAGGTGCTGATCCGGCTCGTCGAATACGCGGGGCGCATGCACACCGCGCGCCTGCTCGACTCGGTCGGCTGATGCGCCGCCCGCGCCGCCGCGCGACTCCCCGGCAACCGGCACCGCTTGCCCGCGGCGCGCCGGTGGTGAAGGGTGGCAGGAGAACGGGGAAACGGGGAATTGCATGAGCGGGGAGGCCTGACATGGCTGTGAAGAAGGAACTCGACTGGCTGCTCGACGACCTGACCCGGCGGGTCGAGCATGTACGCCACGCGATCGTGCTGTCCAACGACGGTCTGGTCACCGCCGCGAGCGCCGACCTGGCGCGCGAGGACGCGGAACACCTGGCGGCGGTCTCCTCCGGACTGCACAGCCTCGCCAAGGGCTCGGGCCTGCACTTCCGGGCCGGCAAGGTCCGCCAGACGATGGTCGAATTCGACGAGGGCGTCCTGTTCGTCACCGCGGCCGGCGACGGCAGCTGCCTGTGCGTGCTCAGCTCGGCGGAGGCCGACATCGGCCAGATCGCGTACGAGATGACCCTTTTGGTCAATCGCGTGGGCGAGCACCTCTCGGTGGCGGCGAGGCAGCCGGGGAACCTCGGCGTGACAGAGCTCTGAGCCGTTGAACGGCGCTCCACGCCGAGCCGTTGAAGTGGGGCTTCGCGCGCTCGATTTGAGTTATCCACAGGCCGCACGGGATGTCCGTGCGACGGGTTACGGTCGTCACCGAGAGTAATTCGTCTCTCGCGTACTCGTTCCTCACGGGGGAGGATCCGATGACCGTCGTCACCACTGTCACCACCAAGAAGGCCGTAGTGCCCGCCGTCGCCGCGGGGGCGGCGGCACCGGCCGGGCCACGGCTCGCGTCCGGCACCGCCGCCCGTGAACTTGAGCTCAAACGCGGCGAGTTCGAACTGGCCGTTCAGCTCGGCCACATCCGCACCGTCCCGGACCCGGGCGGCGGGCGACGCCGGGTCACCGCGCGCGAGGTGGCCCGCCTGAGAGCCGCCGAGGACTTTCCCGAGGGCCTGCGCGAACGGGTGCGGACCGTCGGCACCGGCGAGGGCGCCGTCCTGCTCGGCATCGCACCGGGGCGCTTCACCAAACTGGCCCGCATGGGGCGGCTCACCCCGGTGCGCTGCTACCTGAACCGATATCGCGCGGTCGTCTGGCTCTACCTCGCCGACGAACTGGTCGAACTGGCCATGCGTGAGCCGGAGTTGCTGAGCGGCCGCCACCCGGAGCCCGACGGCGGCCAGGACTGGCGGGCGCGCAACTGGCGCGGGCGCAGGATCGCCATGCTCGCCCGCCAGACCGACGACCAGTGGGAACAGGCGGCCGCGGTCGCCTCCGCCCTCGACAGCGCACACCTCGCAGAGATCGTCCGGGACCCCTACGAACGGGCCTGCCTCAGGCGCCTGCAACCCGAGACGTTCAGGATCCACCCCGAGTCCGCGATCGCCCAAGGCATCGTCGACCGCGTGCTCCTGGCGGACGAACCGGACGAAATCGAGTGGTACCGGCTGCGCCTGGTGGAAGCCCTCGCGGACGCGCGGGACCAGTGCCCGGCGCCGCGCCCGATCGCGGACGCGGCGGCGGAGCAGGACGGCCCGCAGGCCGTGGAACCGCCCGCGCCACGGTCCTTGGGGCGGACCGGCCCGCGGACGGCCCCTCCCGCGGCACGCCCCGCGGCGCCGGAGCGCACCCGACGCAGGCCCGTCTCGCAGGAGGGAGGAGCGCCGGTACAGCGAAGTCTGCTGAGGCGGCTACGGCGGGGAAAGTAGCCGGGCCGGGGTGGGCGGACAACCCGGCCGAAGTTCATGACATCCTGTGTCGTCACAGCTCGCCGGACGGGATCGGCGGACGTCCGGGCATTACGGGGAAGGTCGATGAGGCTCTGCTTCCTGGTGGAAGAGCACTACCGCCATGACGGCATGCCCGTCGAGGTGATCCGCCAACTCGACGCGTGGGGACACCAGGTCGACGTGGTGCGGCCCGGCGGCTCCCTGCTGCGGATGTCCGAGGCGGTCCGTGCGGGCAGCCACGACGCCTGGGTGCTCAAGACGGTCTCCGGCGGCCCGGGGCTCCCGCTCCTGGAGGCGGCCGCCGCGGTGGGCCTGACCACGGTCAACGACGTGCGGTCCATCCGCGGGGTACGGGACAAGGCGCTCGCCTCGGCCATCGGGCGCAGCCGGGGGCTTCCGGTGCCCATGACGTACGCGGCCGCCCGGCCCGAACTGCTCGCGGAGATACCCGAGTCCGAGTACCCGCTGGTGGTGAAGCCCGCCGACGGAAGCTCGGGGCGGGCTGTGCACCTCGTGCCGTCGCCGGACCGGCTCGCCGCGATGCTGCCCGTGCTCGCCGGCGAGGGGATGCTCATAGCCCAGCCGTACGTCCCCAACTCGGGCATCGACCTCAAGGTGTACTGCGTCGGAGGCGAGCTGTACGCCACCGAGCGCCGCTCACCGCTCCACCCCGACCAGGGTGTGCGCGAACGGCACGTCCCGCTGCCCGCCGAAGTGGCGGCCATCGTCGACCAGGTCGGCGCTGTCTATGGACTCGACCTGTACGGCGTCGACGTGCTGCTCGGTCCGGACGGGCCGGTGGTCGTCGATGTGAACGACTTCCCGAGCTTCCGCCAGGTCCCGGACGCGGCGGCCAAGGTGGCCCGCGCGGTGCTCGAACTGGCCCGCACGGGAAGCGAGGTCGCCGCGGCGGCCTTCGTGTCCGGCACGGGACGGATCCCGGAGCAGTCGTTCGGGGCGCAGCCGGTCCGGAGCCCGGCGGGGGCGGGCGACGGCCGATGAGGAACACGACGACGGTCGGGCTCATCACGCCCGAGCCCGGCCATCCGCTGCTCGCCGCCACGACGGAACTGCTCAGGCACGAACACCGGGTGGTGACGGTCCACCCGGAGACGGCCGAGCCGGCGCTGCTGGGGCGGCTCGCGGACGTCTACCTGCTGAAGTCGCGCACGCCCCGGGCTCTCGGGCTGGCCCGGGATCTGGAGGCCCGCGGGGCCCCGGTGATCAACTCGGCGGAGGCGACCGCCCTGTGCCAGGACCGTACGGCGATGGCGGAGCGGGCCCGGGAGGCGGGGCTTCCCTTCTCGGCGACCCGCACCTTCGGCTCGCCGGCCGAACTCATGGCTGATGCGCATGCGGCCGGACCCTTGGTGGTGAAGAGCCGCCACAGCAGGCGGCACGACCTCGTGGCCCGCGTCGACAGCCCCGGCCAGTTGGCCGAGCTGGCCGACGCGTGGGCGGACGAGCCCGTCGTGGCGCAGGAGTTCGCCGAGAACAGCGGCTATGACCACAAGCTCTGGGTGATCGACGGCACGGTCTTCGCGGCGCTGCGCCGCTCCGAGCTCGCCCCCGAGGGCCGCGGCCCGACCGTGCCGCTCGCACTCGGTGAACTGCCGCCCGGCTGGGCCGAGTTGGTGGTCGAGGTCGGCGCTGTCTTCGGCCTCGACGTCTACGGGGTCGATGTCATAGACACCGGGGAGGGCACCCCGCTGATCGTCGACATCAACGCCTTCCCCGGGATCAGGGGGCAGGCCGGCGCCCCGGAGGCTCTGGCGGCGCTGGCGCTCCGCAGAGCCGACGCGGCGGTCGCGGCGGCCTGAGAAGGCGGGGCCGAGAGCCCCGCCAGGGTTGGCGGCGCCTGGTGCGCGCACCAGGCGAATCCGTCGCGGGCGGGCGGGTACGGCACCCGCGTATCGGCGGTGATGTACCGCTCCCGGGCCTTCACCATCTGCCCGTCCGGCATCGGTACGCACACTCCTCCAGCCCCTGAAAGCTGATCCTGCCGGAGTGCAGCCACATGCCCGAGCGGCTCGCGGTATCGCCCCGCTCAGTGAGCCGTGTGCTGCAGCACCGTGTTCCAGGCGGTGATCACCGGCCGGTCGTGTTCGCGGCCGAGGCGGGACATCGCCCCCGTGTCGAGGACGAACAGCGCGCCACCCGATGCCGGCAGGCCGAGGTAGCGGGCCGTGAGTACGCGCAGGAAGTGGGAGTGGGCGATCAGGACGACGTCGTCGTCGCCGGCGCGCAGGGCCGCCTCGGCTTCGGCCAGGACCCGGTCCGCCCGCGCGCCGACCTCGGCCGGGCTCTCGCCGCGGTGGCCGGCCGGGCCGGGGGCGACGCCGTCGGTCCACAGGTTCCAGTCGGGGCGGCCGCGGTGGATCTCGACCGTGGTGATGCCCTCGTAGCCGCCGTAGTCCCATTCATGGAGATCCGGGGTGATCCGGGCGTTCTTGAAACCGGCCAATTCGGCCGTGTGCACGGCCCGTTGGAGCGGGCTGACCAGGGCGAGCCCCACGGGCCGGTCGGCGAGCAGCGGCGCGACCGCCCGGGCCTGCTCTTCTCCATATGCCGTGAGTGGCAGGTCGGTGTAGCTCGTGTGCTGCCCCGACAGCGACCATTCGGTCTCCCCGTGACGTACGAGGATCAACTCACCCATGGCTGTGTATTCCGTTCTCCGCGTGCGTCCCCCGGGCCGGTACCGCCCCGGCCGTACGCGGGGACAACCCCGAGGGGGGCGCACACATTCCGTGCGCACCGGCGTGTTGGTTGTCGGATACCTCACGCGCCGAGTGCATGAGCGGAGTGAGCGAGCGGGCCGGCCCGGGATGGGCCCGGCCCCGCTTGGCGCGAACTCCCGCTCAGGGGTGCATGCGTGCCCCCTTGAGGATCTTGTCGACCGCGTTGCGCGGCCCGTGGACGGCCAGCCCGACCAGATCGAGGTCGGCCCCGGGCACGGCCCGGACCGCCGCCCGGTTGTCCGCGTCGTTGCCCGTGCCGAACATGTCGCTCGTGAACACCGCCCGGGGCAGATCGCGGCTCAAGATGCGCGCGTGGGCCGCGCGCAGAACCTCCTTGCCTCCCTCGAAGACGAGGACCGGCTGGCGGAACAGCGGGAGATAGGGGGTGCCGTCGGCATCGGCGTACGGCTCGCCGATGATCTCGGGCAGCGCCGTGCCGAGCCCGCTGACCAGGAAGGCCGTCACATTGAGCCGCTGCCAGCTCTGCAGGTCGTCGCGCAGCAGCACGGCGATCTTCGTGTCGAAACGTACGGGTGCACTGTCTGGTGTCATGGACTGCGATGTCATGGACTGAGACTGCCGAACCCGCCCCGGGCGCGTCTTGTACGTTCCTTGCATGACCGCAAGACAGGAGATCTCCGCTTGGCGGCCCCGGGTCGCGGGAGTCGTGGAGGTCTTCCACGCCCGGTTCACCGAGCACTCCTACCCGATGCACGTCCACGACAGCTGGACGCTGCTGATCGTCGACGACGGCGCGGTGCGCTACGACCTGGACCGCCACGAACACGGCACGCCGGGCGGCGCGGTGACCCTGCTGCCGCCGGACGTACCGCACAACGGCTCACCGGCCACCGTCCAGGGCTTCCGCAAGCGGGTGGTCTACCTGGAGCGGACCCAGCTCGACGAGAGTTTCATCGCGCCCGCGGTGGACGGCCCGGACCTCGTGGACGCCGTACTGCGCCACCGGGTCGGGCAGTTGCACACCGCGCTCGCGCACCGCGGCGAGGAGCTGGAGGCCGAGAGCAGGCTCGCGCTCATCGCCGAGAGGCTGCGCGGCCATCTGCGTCCGCGGCGCGTGACCGGCCGGCCGGGTCCCGACCGCTCGGTGGCGCGGCGCCTGCGCGAGCTGCTCGACGCACGGGTCGTCGAGGGCGTGACCCTGGACGAAGCCGCGGGTTTGGTGCACGCGCACCCCACCCATCTGGTGCGCGCCTTCACCGCGGAGTTCGGCATCGCGCCACACCAGTACCTGACGGCCCGTCGGGTCGACCGGGTCCGCGGGCTGCTCCTCGACGGGCGGGCGCCCGGTGACGTGGCCCGCGCCACCGGGTTCTACGACCAGTCCCATCTGACCCGCCACTTCAAGCGCGTGGTGGGCACGGCGCCGGGCCGCTATGCCCGGCAGGCCCGGGCCTGACGCGCCGGGTTCGGACGCCCCGGGTTCAGACGAACAGGAACGCCGCCGACGTGGCCGCGCCCAGCGCGCCGCCCGCCACCGTCTGCATGACCGTGTGGTAGCTCAGGGCGACCCGCGACCAGCACACCACGGCCGTGATCGCGTAGGCCAGCAGCCACCAGGGGGAGTGCACCACGGCGAGCAGCGCCACGACCGCCGAGGCGACGGCGGAGTCCACCGAGATCTTCCAGACCGTGTTCACGGCGAGCAGGAAGATCGTCATCACCCACAGGGCGAGCATCGCGGCCAGAATGCCGGTCGGGGCATGGCCGAACACCATGACGAGCGAGCCGGCCCCGATCGATCCGAGGATGACGAAGAAGATCGGCGCCCGCTTGGTGCGGTCGACGACATGCCGGTCGCCCCAGGTGCCGCGCTTGCGCTCCCACTCGATGTAGCCGGCCGGTATGAGCCCCGCGCACAGCGCGCCGAGCAGCCCCCACAGCAGGCCGGTCCACTCGCCGGCCGCGGCCAGGCCGATGCCGAGCATGCCGGCGAGCAGGACGTTGCGGGGCTGCAGGACGTCGGTGACGGTGCGGGCCGTGGCCGTCGTACGGCTGTCGGGCTCGGTCAGGGTGTCGCTCACGCGGTCTTCTCCAGGGAATCCAGGACGCTGCGGGCGCGCTCGCCGCTGATGGTCCGGTAGGCGGCGGCCACCCGTACCAGCCAGGCGACTTCGCCGTCCTGGTCGGTGGCGTGCTTGGTGTCGACGGCCGCGGCATCGCCCGCGGCGGCGCCGTCGGCCTTGGCGGCGAGCGCCGCCTTGATCCAGTACGCCTCGGCCAGCGGCCCCTCGGCCCCGGCGCGCGGGCTGTCGTCGGACGCGGCCCGCTTGGCGGCCGGGAGCAGCGCGTCCGGCACGTAGTGGCGCAGCTTCTCGACGGCGTCCGCGATGTCCGCGGCCCACCGGTCGATCCGCAGGTCCGCCGGGGTGCCGAACCGGGTCAGCTCGCGGGTGAGCGAGGCCGGCGGTTCGAAGGGCTGGTCGGGGAACGCCGTCATCAGCTCCCGCCACAGCGGATGCAGCCGGGCCTGCGCCCTCCACAGCCGCACGCGGCGCCAGCCCTTGCTGAACGCGGGGATGGACGCGCCGAGCGCGAAGAACGCGAACAGGACGACCTGGGCCGCCTCGGTGACCTCGTCGAACTTCAGGGCGAAGGCCGCGCTCGGCTGGTCGGCGACGCTGATCCACAGGAACAGGGTGCGGCTGAGGGTGTAGCCGACGCCGATGAACATGGCGAACGTCATCATCCCGAGGCCGATCCGCAGATGGCGGGCCGTGGCCCCGGCGGTGGCGAGCGCCCACTGGTAGGCACAGACGGCGGAGGCGGCACCCAAGTACAGGTAGAACACGCTCATGTAGAGCGTGGCGCCCCACTGCCCGGCGTGATCCGACACGAACCGGTCCGAGGCGTACGAGCGGTCGACCACGGTGAAGAAGAGCACGGTCAGCAGGATCAGCGTGGCGACGGACGCCTTGGCCGCCACCTGCTGGATGAGCCGGGCGAACCGGACGTGGCGGGGGATGGCGCCGCCCTCCGGGAAGTGCCCGTAGATCGCCACGATGTAGCTGAGGATCGCCAGGATCGCGATGGTCGCCGTGTAGTGCTTGATCAGTACGGCGAGGTCGACGACGGGGCTGTTGTTGAGCCCGATGCGTACGACCTTCGTCTTGGTCCACAGGGCAATGGCGAAGCCGGCGTAGCAGCCCCACAGGGCGCGCCTGCGTTTGTCCTCCTCGTCTCCCCAGAGCGCTGCGGGCATGCGCCACAGGGCGACGGCAGTCATCACGCCGGCTATGAGATAGCCGGCAAGGTCAAGCGCGGTCACGGAGATTCCTCGGGGGACGGGGAGGGGGACAGGAGGAGCGGGGCTATGAGCGGCGGAAGAAGCCGCGGCGCCGGTGGGCGACGGGCCGGGAGAGGGAGTTGGCGAGCCGCCCGACCATGTCGTCGCTCGTCACGTCGCGGGCCATCCGGGGGATGAGCGAGGCTCCGAACTCGGCGATCCGCTCGTCGTGGGTGTCGTACTGGGCCCGCGCCTGGATGGGGCCGCCGGAGCGGAAGGCCTCGGTGACCGCGGGCGGCAGCCCGTCCGGCTCTTCGACCACGGGCTCGGCCCGTGCGGTCGGCTCGTCGGTGGCGAGGACCCGGTTGATCAGCGAGGTGTTGAAGACGGGAAGGAGCTGGCGCAACTGGTCGGCGCTCAGGGTCGTGCCGTGGTCGAACCACTCGTGGCACAGCTCGTGCAGGATGACGTGCTGGGTCTGGTAGGCGGTGGGGCGCCGCCGGTAGAGCACGAAACTGGTGCCGCCCGACTTGAGGCGAAGACCGCAGGCGGCGTTCACGCGGGCCAGGCGGTCGGGCAGTTCGTGCAGCACGATGGTGCGGCCGCGGGCCTCTTCCATGTTCGCCACAAGACCCGGAATGCTGAACGGGGCCGGGATGGGCAGATCCGCCAGTCCGGCTTCGCACTCTCTCCGCAGCTCGCGCATGGACATTGAGACCTCTTGATCGTAGTCACGCGTGTGTGACAAGCGGTCTGCGATCCTAGCCAATCCTCATGAACGCGCGGCGGCCGCTACCCGGGCTGTCCGCCAGGGGCGGCTTCGGGCGTGTCCCGCCCGTCCTTGCTGTCTTTGTTGTCCTCAAGGAGGGAGAGGACGAACTGGAGCAGCTCCGGGTCGAGCCCGTCGTCGTCGATCCCGCGGCCCGCCAGGCCGCTGATCTCCCCGGTACGCCGCTTCGCGAGGAACTGGAGCCCGGCCACGACGTCGTCGACCACGTCGGACTCGTCCTTGAAGAAGCGCCAGTCCACGCCGAAGCCGAGCCCGAGCGCCTTGAGGATCTCCTCCGACGGATTGGTGACCTTGCCGGCGAGGATGTTGGAGAAATAGCTGTGCGAGAGCGAGCCGCCCCGCTCCTTGACGAGATCGGCGAAGACCCGGCCGGAGATCTTCTCTCCCGGAAAGGTCTTCTCGACCATGTACTCGACCTTCTGCTGCAACGTCGTCAGCTCTGGAGTGCGCTCTTCGCCGTTGTCCATCAGGGTCCCCACGTCCACGTCCGCCGCTCATGCGCTGTCCGACGATGCGCGATGTTCGATTCGGTCAACGGATTCGTACTTTAACCGACCTTGGTGCAGGAGCCCGGTCGACGGGGAGGCTGTCGGCCACGGTCGATGGCGACAAAACGGAACATCTTGCTCCGCGATCGAAACCGGACTTGCGGAAACACTCTACGTCACTGTTAACTCGAAAAAACACGAACAAGGAGCCACGAGGGGAGTTCCTTGCTCGGGTGGTCGCTGTGCCCTGCGCGCTTGGCGTGTTCAGGGTGCGCGGCCATGGCAAGCAGGTGTAGCCCTTCGCGACGGGGGACGCGCGAAGGGCTACACATGCATTATGCACGTTGTCTGCGGAGTTCGGCGACCACTCTCGTCGGGGTATCGATCGACTCCGCCCAACTCCTAGCCGGATACGACCGATCGTCGAGCCGGGCCCGAGGCCGGCGCCCCTGCGACTTGGCCGGGAAACGCCTCCCGTCCCCGGGGGAGCGCACTGCCATGCTGGCCGGGTGACGTCGAACTATCGGCCGATCCTCGCGCGGATCCTGGCGCAGGCGGAACCGACCACCCCATGGCGGGTGCACCACCGCGACCCCTGGTGCATGGTTTCTCCGGCGCACCACATCAGCCGCCGGCAGGGCTGGAAGCTCCATGTGTCGGCCACGCCCCTCTCGGCGCCCCAGGTCCTGGAGAGCGCGGCCCGCGTGCTGGTCACACACGGCTGCGCGTTCAAGTTCGCGGCCACCGCGAGCATCGCCGCCGAGATGAACGCGGTCCGCGCCGCCCGCGCCCAGTCGGGCAAGTTCCTCACCGCCTATCCTGCTGACGACGAGCAACTGCGGCTCCTGGCCGAGGAGTTGGACGCCCGGACGCGCGGCCTGGCCGGGCCGGCGATCCTCTCGGACCGGCGCTATCGCCCCGGCAGCCTGGTGCACTACCGCTACGGCTGCTTCGCGCGGCCCCGCGAACTCAACGACGAGGGGTTCTACGAGGGCCGCCTGCGCGCACCCGACGGGACCTTCGTGGCCGACGAGCGGAACCCCTGGTTCGCCCCGCCGCCCTGGGCGGGCAGCCCCTTTCCCGTATCCGCATCGGCGAGTTCCGGACGGCGGCGCGGCGACCCGGTCCTCCTCGCCGGCCGCTACCTCGTCAAGGAGGCGATCCGGCACTCCAACCGCGGCGGTGTCTACCGCGCCCGCGACGAACGGACCGGCGACACCGTTCTGCTGAAGGAGGCCCGCCCCTACGTCGGCGTCGGGTTCGACGGCAGGGACGCACGGGACTGGCTCCGGCACGAGGCCGAGATCCTGCGCCGGCTCGCCCCCCTCGGGATCACCCCGGCGGTACGGGAGGTGTTCGAGGCGGGCGGCCATGTATTCCTCGCCGAGGACCTGATCGAAGGCGTGAACCTCCAGCAGTGGACCGCCGACCGGCTGCGCACCGGCGACGGACGCGTCCTCGTCGCCGAGGCCTGGAGCCTCGCCCGCGAACTGGCCGTGATGATCGGCCAGTTGCACGCCGAGGGCCTCGTGCTGCGCGACTTCAAACCGGGCAACGTCGTCATGACGCCCGACGTCCGGCCCGTACTGGTCGACTTGGAGTGCGCGGTACGCACCGGCACTCCGGCGCCCGTTGCGGGAACGCGCGGCTTCACGGCGCCGGAATACCTCGAAACCCCGGCCGCCGGTCCGGACGTCGCCCCGCCCGGACCCGGGCCGGAGGCGGACTGCTTCAGCCTGGGTGCGACGCTGCTCCATGTGACGGCCGGGATCAGCCCGGTCCTCGCCCCGGACTCCCCGCCCGCGAGGCCGACGGGTGAACGCCTCGCCGAACTCATCGCCACGGCCGCCCCGGAACTGTCCGCCCTGCGCGCGCTGGCCCCGCTCATCACGGGGCTGACCGGGGACGGCGCGGAGCGGTGGACCCTGGAGCAGGCTGCGGAGTATCTGAGTAAGGGGGCGGGCGCGAGGGAGGAGGTGCGGGCGAAGGGGCAAGCGGGCGCGCGGCTCCTGGAGGGGGACTCCGGCCCGCGGCCCGGCGTGGCGCGCCGGGGCCTCGTACTGCGCTCGACCCCCTCGGGCCCCGCTGTCCCTTCCCTAGACCGTCTGCTCGCCGACGGACTCGCCTTCCTCGCGGACTCGATGGACCCGACGCGGGAGTACCTCTGGCCCGGCCCGGCCTCGCTCCCGGACGGGGACGCGTGCAACGTGCAGCTCGGCGCGGCCGGTGTGCTCGCCGTGCTGGACCGGGCGGTGCGCTGTGGACACGAGGCGGCCGCGCCCACCCTGCACACCGCCGCCGCGTGGCTCGACCGCCAACTGGCCGCGCCGGGCCGCATTCTGCCCGGCCTGTACTTCGGCCGCTCAGGCGCCGCCTGGGCCCTCTTCGAGGCGGCGACGACTCTGGGCGACCCGGCACTGGCGGACCGTGCGATCACGTACGCCCTGAACATCCCGCTCGAAGGCGGCAACCCCGACATCTGCCATGGGCTGTCCGGGGCGGGCCTGGCGCAGCTGCACCTGTGGCACGCGACCGGCGACCGGCGCTTCGCCGAACGGGCGGTCCAGTGCGCGGACGGCGTGCTGAGGCTGCTGCACGAGGGGCCCGGAGTCGAATGGGACGCGGGCCCCGAGTTCCGTGCCGAACTGGCGGGTTCGCTCTGCTACGGGTTCGGGCACGGCGTCGCCGGGAACGCGGCCTTCCTCCTCGCGGCCGGCCGGGACCTGGACCGGGCCGACCTGATCGACATCGCCGTCGGCGGAGGGCACGCGCTGTGTGCCGTCGCCCAATGGCGCTCGGGCAGCGCGCACTGGCCGAAGGGCCCGGGCCGCACCGAGCGCCCCGGGCTGAACTTCTGGTGCAACGGCACATCCGGCATCGGCACCTTCCTGGTGCGGCTGTGGCACGAGACCGGCGACCGGCGGTTCCTGGAACACGCCGAGGGCGCGGCACGCGCGGTCCGGCAGCAGCGCTGGCAGGTCGGCCCGGGAACCTGTCACGGGGCGGCCGGCAACGCCGAGTTGCTGCTCGACCTCCACGAGATGACCGGCGAGACCGGACACCGGGAAGCCGCCCTCGACCTCGCGTCCTGCCTGACCTTGCGGGCGGCCCGGCGTGACGGCCGGTTCCTGGTGCCCGACGACACGCTGCGCGAGATCTGCGCCTCGTACAACGTGGGGATCTCCGGCGTACTGGACTTCCTTCTCCGCCTCACCCACGGCGGACCACGATCGTGGCTGGTCGACCGGCCGGCCCGAGGGCACCACCCAACCCCTGGAAGGGACATGGCACATGGAGAGCCTCGTTCTGGAACTGCAGGAGCTGCCCGAAACCGATGAGCAGCAGCTCGAACCCATGATGTGTTGCGACACCGGTCACCACAGCTTCGATTGGACCGACCTGTGCGCGGCGCTCGACTGACACCCTCCGGCGCCTCGTGACGGCGTGATGAAGTCCCTGGCCTCCCTTGTCACCAGCACGGCTGCGACCACCTCGCAGCCCGGGTGAGCGGCACCTGTGCGGGCATGTTCGCAGCCCGCACAGGATGCGCCCGACGATCCTGGTCCGACGTCAACCCGCCTATTCGGTAGGTGAGGTGGAACTCGGCAGATGAACGACCACCAGGACGATGCCCGCCACCATGAAGTTGCGGGCCGCCGCGTCGAGGCCGTTCCAGGACTTGGACTGCCACATCGAGAACCACTCCCCGCCGACAGCCATGAACCCGGCGCCGAACAGCAGCAGCACCATCAGCAGCCCTATGGTGCTCAGCCGTCGGGCGCGGCCGAACCCGGCCCGGCGTCGCAGCCCGCCGAACCACACGACGGCCGCCGCTATGAGCACCAGGGCCGCCAGCGTCTCCCAGGCGATGATCAGCACGTACGCGATGTCCTGGAGCGTGCTCGACGTGATGGCCCGCCACATGAGATCCGGGTCCTTGAACGTGGTGTCCATCGCCAGCACGTGACGGACGAACTGGCGGTTGGTGTCGAAGTCGGTGATGTTGCCGAAGGCGACGAGCGCCATGTACAGCGCGACGGTCGCGGTGAGCAGTGTCGCGGCAAGCGGCAGCGCCGGAAGGCGTGTCCCGTTCGAGGGGCGTGCGCCGCCCGCCGTACGTGCCCCGAACCCGAACCTGGAGGTCATCCCGTACTCCCTTGTCGCACCGAACCGGTTCCAGCACCGAACCAGCGGGCTCTGCGCGCGCGCCCGTCGATCAGCCTGCCCACCATCGTGCCGCGCACCACTGACAATCGAGGAGGTCCGGTGCATCGTCACGGAGGACCATACCGGCGAGCGCCGCCCGGACATGATCTTCGCGTGGGGAGGGAGTGTGACCGAGCCGGGTACGCCGACTGCCCCGGAGAGAGGTACGGCTGCCGGCTGGAGGAGCCCGGCCGTCTGAACGTCCTTACTGGACACGGGCGTTGACGGTCGACACACCCTGGAGTTGACTCGGCGATGAAACAGCGCACCAGGGAAGGAGCTTGACCATGATTCCCGAGCAGCCTGTTCCTCCTACTGCTCCACCGAACCCCCCGTTCGCGACTCCCCGCCCAGAGGCGGGCCCACCGCTCCGCGCGGCCGACTGCTCCTGTGGCCCGGGCTGCCAGTGCGGATGCCAGAGCGGCGGCCCCTGCCAGTGCGGGGGCGCCGTCCCCTGCTGACCCCGTAAGAGCCTGCGTCCAACGACCGAGCGGCCCCGCCGACATGGCGGGGCCGCTCGGTCGTTGCCTGCCGGGTCAGCCGAGCCGGGTGAGCTTCGCGCCGAACGACGGCTTGGCCAGATCGTCCTTGAGCGCGACCGGCACCTTCACCTCGCCGGTGCCACTGCCCACGGTCAGCGTGCCGACCTCCGTGCCGGCCTTCGCCGTGTGCGGCAGCTTCTTGCCGCCGTCCGTGAGGCTGATCCCGATGGAGGCGCCGGACCAGACGGGTACGCTCAGGTCCTTGGTCGCCACGACCGGCACCGTACCGCCGAGGCCGTCGTCCACCTGGCCGACCACCTCGCCCTTCTTCACCACCGTCTCGCTCCTGAGCGCCTTGTCCGCGGCCAGGATCAGGCTCTTGCTGGCCGCCGTCGCGGTCTCGATGATGCTCGGCTTGTGCTGGCCGAACACGGCGCCGATGACCAGCTGCTTGCTGTCGCCGACCGTCGTCTCGGCCGCGAACAGCAGATTGCCGCCCGCCTTGGTCGTGGACCCCGTCTTGATGCCGACGACTCCGTTCAGCGGGACGAGCTTGTTGAAGTTGTGCTGCGTCCTGGCCGTCTCGACCGTGCCGCCGCCGGACGTCGTCGTCGACGTGTACGACGGGAGCTTGGCGATCTGCCGGAAGATGGGGTCGGCCATGGCACGCTTGGCCAGTTTCACCTGGTCCTCGGCGGTGCTGACCGTGGATTCCATCAGGCCGCTCGCGTCGGTGTACGTCGTGTTGGTCATCCCGAGTTCCTTGGCGGTGTCGTTCATCTTCTTGATGAACGCCTCCTCCGTCGACGCGTCCCAACGGGCCAGCAGGCGGGCCACGTTGTTCGCCGAGGGCAGCATGACGGCCTGCAGGGCCTCCAGTTCGGAAACCTGCTGCCCGGCCTTGACCTCGACGACCGACTCCTTCTCCTGGACGCCGTTGGTGTAGTCGTCCTGCGCCTTCTGGTCGACCGGGATCGAGGGCCCCTTGTCGCCGGCCTTGAGCGGGTGGTCCCGCAGGATGAGGTACGTGGTCATCACCTTGGCCACGCTGCCAATGGGCAGCGGCTTCATCTCCCCGTACGTGCCCATCCGGCCGAGGCCGTCGATGTCGACCACGGCCTGCCCCTCGGTCGGCCAGGGCAGCGACAGGGCGCCGCCGTCAGCGGTGTGGCTCGACTTGCCGGTCAGCTTGAGCGTGGGCGTGGGGAGCGGACGCAGCGCCTGGACCGCCACCAGGACGACGGCGAGCAGCGCCACCAGCGTGCCCCAGATCTTGATCCTGCGCGCGACCGTACGGCCCACCGTCTCGGCCTTCGGCGGGGTGTTCGTCAGCTGCGCGAGCAGGTCGAGCGGGGGCGGCGGCCCCGCCGAATCGCCGGATCTGGACGCGGTCGCGGGCGCCGTGGCGGAGGCGGGCGGCCGGGTCAGCGCCATGGTGCGGTCGTTGTCCGCACGCGAGGGCGCGGCGAACTCCCGGGTGCGGTCCGACTCGGTGGAGAGCTCGCCGGACTTCTTGCCGGACGACGGCGGTACGGGCGTCGGGGCGACGGGGCGGGGCGGGGTCGGATGCGGCAGATCCGGCTTCAGCGCGACGAACTCGCTGGTCCGCTCGGAATCCGACTCCCTGCGGGCGGCCCAGGAGGGGGCGGGGGGTTTCGTTGCGGAGCCCGGGGCCGGGGCCGCGTCTGGGGCCGTGTGCGGGGCGGACTCCGTGTCCGTGTCGGTGTCCGAGTTCGAGTCCGTGACCGGGGCGGACCCCTGGTCCGTGTCCGAGTGGGAGTCCGACTTCGGGTCCACGCCCGCGTCCGGGCTGCGTACAGGTACAGGTGTGGGGACGGGAGCGGAGGCGGGTTCGGGCTTCGCCGATGCCTCGGGTGCGTCTGCCGCGGGACGCTCGCCGTCTCCTCCGGGCTGCTCTTCGCGCTCTTCGCGCTGCTCGGGCTGCTCGTCGTTCGGCGGGGTGCTGGTCGAAGCGCCCTCGGCGCCCTCGGCGCGCTGCTCGCGGTCAGCCTCGCCGTCTGCGTCCTGGTCCGCGTCGTCCGCGTGGTCCGAGTGATCCGTGCCGTCCGCCTGGTTCGAGTCGCACTCGGGGGACGACCCGGGGGACGCTTCCTCGGCCGGCCGCGCGGCTTCCTGCCGGGTTGCCGAGGACGAAACCGCCAAGGTCTTGTCGGCCCGATCGGCGCGATCGGTCTGGTCCGGAGTCGGCTCGGGGCCGCCGGAGTCGGGGCCGACCTCGTTCGCCTGGTCCGCCGGAGCCTGCGCCGACTCCGTACGAGCCTCACGAGCCTCGGGGCGCTTACTCTCGTCCCCCGCCGCCTTCACCGCAGCGGCGGCCTCGTCGCCCGGTACCGCCTCCTTGCCGGAAACCCCGCCCGCCTTCGCGCTGTTCTTCTCGTTCATACGTAGTGCAGCCCGCCTTGCTGATGCTGATCTCGCCCTGTGCTCTGTGCTGTCGGCCGCCTAGACGTCTGGAAGATACGAAGTCGTTCCAGTCGGAAGCCCTCATTTCCGATCTGATCCGAAACCTTCGTGACACCAGGCGACCAAGCAGGCAGCAACACGATCGCACGTTCATGTGACCAAATGATGACAAAGGCGCCTCGGGACCTGTCATGAGGCCCAGGCTGTCTGCCGCCCCCGACGCATTGTCAGACCCCCTTCCTATGCTGGCAGGGCAAGATCGAACGGGGACTCGTCGGGAGGCAGAGGTGCGGATCGAGCGCCATCGAATCGGTGAGGCGGCGTTGACCGCCGCGGAGGCCGGCTTCGCGGAGCGGATCGCGGGGGACGTACATCGGATGCAGCATGATCCGCGTCCGTCCCGGGCCTGGCGTTCGGTCGCCGGCGCCTTCCTGGACTACCTCGGAGCGCGGTCCATACGGCTGCCCGAGCTGGGCGGAAAGGACGCCGAGGTCGCGCTCGGATCGGCGGCCGCCGCCGCGGTCGGCGCCCTGGAGCTCACCCTGTCTCCGGGGCGGCAGCTCGATGTGTTCATCGACTACGTCGGGGCAGGGGTGTCCTACGGCGGCGAGTTCGACGCCGAAGAGGAGGACGCGGACCAGAGCAGGCAGGTCTATTCCTTCGAGTGGCTGGACGGCTTCTACCTTGCGTTCCTCGCCCAGACCTCGGACCGCAAGACCGAGATGTTCATCGAGGCCGCCCCGCCGTGGCGCGGAAACGAGGGGCGTGCCGATGTGGCGCTGGTCCACGCCTTGATGGCATACGTCTTCGGGCATGAGGAAGGGCCGGACGACGCGGCCTGGCCTGGGCCGGTCCAGGACGTCGAGAAGTGCGCGCTGATCGACATGCTGGCCGCGACGCTGGGCGAAGGCGACGACTGGCCGGGCCACCGGGCCGCCCTCAGCACCCTGCGAGCGCTGGCGGCGGGCGACGAAGAGGCCTTCACCCGGTGTCTGGCAACGCAGTTGGAGCAGTACCGAAGCCGAGCCGAGGGAGGCGACGCCGGGCCGCGAAGCCTGTTGCCGCTGGACGCGATGGCGCTCATGGCGATGGCCCACCGCAGGCAGGGATGGCGCACGCGCATCGACTCCGCGTACCTTCCGCGGGCGCTGGTGACCGGCTTCGCTCCCGGCGCGCCCCGGGTCCGGGCGTACGGGCGGGACAAGCGCGCCGATGCCGTGGCCGCACTCGCCACCGGCCCCCTCGTGGTCGACAGGCCGCCGCACCCCTTCGCGGCGCAGTCCACGGACGCGTCCCTGTACGACGACTTCGCCGCACAGGAAATGGACCGGTTCCACGACCCTGCCGAAGACCCGAAGACGCTCGCAAGGGATCTGACGTCGCTCATGGCGGACCAGCGGCAGCGTTTCCTGGTGCGGGCAGCGCTCGATCCGGACGGGACGGATACGTGCCAGTACGAGGCTCTGCTGCTCGGCGCCGAGGCCGGAGCCGGCGCCCTGCGCGTGGCGCGCGCCGAGCCCGGCACGGAGGTTGAGGTCGCGATCGGAGGCACGACAAGGCTGCTGCCGGCGTGGCGCAGCTCCTACCGGCCCAACCCGCACCAGTGGCAACAGGCAGTGGCGCTGGCGCTGGTCGTCGGAGCGCGCAAGCCGCTCGCCGACTGCGTCCTCGTCGAGCCCGAGTTCTTTGCGGAGGACGGCCGTCCGTCACCCGGTGGGGCGTACTGCGCGGCGCTTCACGACTATCTGCGGGGCGTCGACCCCGAGCCCGCGATGGACCACGCGCTGACGACAGCTGCCCGGATGGCCGACGGCAGCTTCCTCGCCCCACCAGTCTCGCTGCTGTCCCAGCTCGTCGAGGGCGACCAGCAGGGCTTCGCCCTCGCGCTGGCCGACGCCCTGGAGGAACACCGCGAGCACTACACGGTGGGTGACCGGGGCAAGGACATAGAAGCGGCCGTCAACCTCGATGTGCTGGGGCTGGCCTGCCACGCCCGTCGCATCGGCTGGCCCGTCCCCATACGCTCGCCCTACCTGCCCGAAGGGCTGCTCCGGTAGCGGGAGTAGGCCCGCTGACCGTGTGCCCGCCTGCTGACCGAGGGGGCCTCGCTGACCGAAGGGACGCCGCTAGCCGCGAACGCGCCCGATGGATCCCGAGCCCCGGACGATGAGCCGGGTCAGGAGGACGACGGAGCGGGGTGCGGAGCGGTCGCCGTCGATCCGGGAGAACAGGAGGTTCGCGGCCGTCGCGCCGAGCGCGACCGGGTCCTGGCTGACGACGCTGAGCGGCGGGCTGAGCCGGTCGGCCAGCGGGAAGTCGTCGAATCCGACGAGGGCGACGGGATCGGGCCGCCCGAGCCCGTCCATCACGCCGATGGTGATCAGGTCGTTGGTGGTGAACAGCGCCGTGGGCGGATCGGGCAGCGCCCGCAGTTCGGCGAGAGCGGCCGCGGCATCGGACTGGGAACGCAGTCCGTGGCGTACGAGACAGGGATCTTCGGGTATGCCGTGGGAGGCGAGGGCGCCGAGGTAGCCCGCGTGGCGTTCGCGCTGGGTCCAGATGTCGAACCGGTCGCCCAGGTAGGCGATCCGGGTGTGCCCATGGCCGAGCAGGTGGCTGACGGCGCGCTCGGCGCCCGCGCGGTTGTCGACGGTCACGGTGTCGACGGCCAGCCCCTTGGCGGGCCGGTCGACGCAGACGACACAAGTCCCGCCCTCCATGGGCCGCTTGAGGAATCCGTGGCCTCCGTTGGTCGGCACCAGGATGAGGCCGTCCACCTGGCGGGCGGTGAACGCGGCTATGACCTCACGTTCGCGGCGGGGTTCGTCGTTGGTGCTGCCGACCAGGACGAGAAAGCCGCGCCGATGCGCTTCGTCCTCGACGGAGCGGGCCATGAGCGCGTAGAACGGATTGGCCAGGTCGTCGACGACAAGGCCGATGGTGGACGTGCGGAGGTTCTTCTGCCGCAGGTTGCGGGCGTTGTCGTTGCGCTGATAGCCCAACTGCCGTATGGCCTGCTCGACTCGGGCGGCGGTGTCCGGTGAGACCCCGGGCTCGCCCGACACCGCGCGCGAGACGGTCATGGGGCTCACTCCCGCCGCGCGGGCCACGTCCTTCATCGTCGGGCGCTTCACGAGCCTCCTCATCGACCGGTCCGCGCCCGGGTCCGGCACGGCGACGGCTCGATGATGACAGACGACGCCCCATGTCAGGCGGCCAACGGGTGGCCTGTGACCGCCGAGAACGAAGCCGCGGAAGAGACCACCGCGGCTTGGTAACGTTCCCATGAGGGAAGCCCCGCCCGGCCTCATTCAACTGACTGATCATCAAAAATGGCTGAACGGACGGTGATTGCTCCCTATGGCCGATGGCGACGGAACCTCAAGGTGAACAAGGGGCGCGATTTCATCCACCACCCTTGACGGGTGGTCAGGGACACCTCAACAATCCTGAGTTGATTGGTAACGTTCACATGCACACCGAGCATCCCCGCCCCCGAGACCGCCCGCCGTACGGCGAGCGGCCTCTGCGAGAAGGTGGTCCCCCTCGTGCTCCGCTCCGTGCCTTCCGCCGGATCAGTGATCCGGTCCAGACGCCTCTCCCGATGCGTCGGCGCCTTCAGCGCCCTCGCGCTCTCCGCCTTAGGGCTCGCCGGCCTCGCCGTGGTGCCCGCTCACGCGGCGACCCTTCCCTTGACGCAGTACGTCGACCCTTTCATCGGCACCGACGACAGCAACGCCCCCAACCCCGTGCCCGGCGGCGCCGGGGGCAGCACCTACCCCGGGGCCGTGGTGCCCTTCGGCGGCGTGCAGTTCGGGCCGGACACACCCACCGCCTCCCCGTCCGGCTACCGCTACAAGGACACCTCCGTCGAGGACTTCAGCCTCACCCACTTCGACGGCGCAGGCTGCGCCAACAACGAGGACCTGCCACTGCTGCCGGTCACCGGCGCGCTCGGCAGCTCTCCCGGCACCAACTGGACGAGCTACGCGTCCGGTTACACCAAGGCGAACGAGGTCGCCAAGCCCGGCTACTACAAGACCCGCCTCGACCGCTACGCCACCGATGTGGAGCTGTCCGCCACCACCCGCACCGCCATGGGCAAGCTGACGTATCCCGCCTCGACGGCCTCCCAGCTGCTGATCAACACTGGCCGCAGCGCCACCGGAAACCGCGCCGGAACCGTGCACATCAACGGCAACGAGCTGACCGGAAGCGTGACCGCGGGCGGATTCTGCGGCTCGTCCAAGACGTACCAGATCTACTTCGACGTGCGCTTCGACCGGGCGCCGACCGGCTTCGGAACCTGGTCGGGCGGCACCGTCAGCGACGGCTCGGCCGGCGCGTCCGGCACCAACACCGGTGCCTACGTCACCTTCGACACCACCAGCAACGCGGCGGTCCAGTTCAAGGTCGGCCTGTCCTACGTCAGTGTCGCGGGCGCGCAGGCCAACGTGACCTCGGAGAACAACGGCTGGGACTTCGACGCGGTCCGCGCCGCGGCGGACAGCTCCTGGAACCAGATGCTCAACCGGCTCCAGGTCTCCGGCGGCAGCGCCTCCGACAAGCAGAAGTTCTACACCGCGCTCTACCACGTGCTCCAGAGCCCCAACATCTCCAGCGACGTCAACGGCGACTACCGGGGCTTCGACAATGCCGTGCACAACTCGGCCAGGCCGGTGTACCAGAACTATTCCGGCTGGGACATCTACCGTTCCTGGGCGGCGCTCATCGCGCTCATCGCACCCACCGAGGCGAGCGACATCGCCAAGTCGATGGTCCTTGACGGGCAACAGGGCGGGCTCCTGCCCAAGTGGTCGCAGCAGACCAACGAGGACTTCGTCATGACGGGCGATCCCGGCCCGATCATCGTCAGCAGCATGTACGCCTTCGGAGCCCGCGACTTCGACACATCGGCGGCATTGTCCCTGATGGAGAAGGCGTCCAACGGCGGTACCACGCAGGGCAGTCCGATACGCGGTCGCCAGTCCACCTACACGAGCCTGCACTACCTCGACGACCCCTCCGACTCCCTCGAATACTCGGCGTCCGACTTCGCGGTGGCCCAGTTCGCGAAGTCCCTCGGCAACACATCGAGCTACACCACACACATGGGGCGCGCCCAGTGGTGGCGCAACACATTCAACTCCGAATCGTCCTATGTGCAGCAGCACAAGAGCGACGGCTCGTGGAGCTGGCCGCTCGATCCGGCCAGCCAGTCCACCTTCACCGAGGGCAACGCCTCCCAGTACACCTGGATGGTGCCCTACGACTTCTCCGACCTGATCAACTCCATGGGCGGCCCAGGAACCGCCGTCCAGCGTCTCGACCACCACTTCACCGAGGTCAACGCCGGGCAGAGCAGGCCCTATTACTACATAGGGAATGAGCCCGAGCACGGTGTGCCATGGGCCTACAACTACGCGCGCCACCCGGCCGGGGCCACCGACGCGGTGCGCAAGGTGATGGCCGAGTCCTTCACCACCGGCGCCGGCGGGCTGCCCGGGAACGACGACCTCGGGGCGACCTCGGCCTGGTACGTGTGGGCCGCGCTCGGCATGTACCCGGCCACGCCCGGTGCGGACACTCTCGCGCTGCACGGGCCGCAGTTCCCGTCCATCCTGGTCCAGCGCGCGGCCGGGAACATCACCATCAACAGTTCCGGAACCGGCCCCTATGTGCAGGCGCTCGACGTCAACGGAGCGTCCACCAGCCATAGCTACCTCCGCTACCCGGATGTCGCGGGCGGCGCGACCCTCACCTACACGATGGGTGGGACGCCCGGCGCGACCTGGGGGACTGGCGCCTTCGACGTGCCGCCGTCGTTCCAGGACGGGGCCACGCCGGTGCCCGCCGCGCCGGAGCTCGGCACCAACCTCGCGCTCGGCAAGCCGGTGACCGGATCGGCGGTCTGCGCCGCCGCGGAGTCGGCCGACAAGGCGGTGGACGGATCCCTGACGAACAACAGCAAGTGGTGTTCGTCCGCGGCGAACCCCTCGATCCAGATCGACCTCGGGGCCGTCCGGAACGTGTCCTCCTTCGTGATCAAGCATGCCGGTCTGGGCGGCGAGAACACCGGCTGGAACACCGGCGCCTTCCAGATCCAGACGAGCATCGACGGCTCCGCCTGGGCCACCGCGGCCACCGTCACCGGCTCCCGCTCCAGCCGTACCTACCACCCCGTACCGGCCAGATCGGCCCGCTACGTACGCCTCGTCATCACCAGCCCCTCCAATACCGGCGGCGGCGGGAGCAATGCCGCCCGCGTCTACGAGCTGGAGGTCTACGGTCCGAGCGGCGGCGCCCGGGACCTCGCGATCGGGCAGCCGGCCACGGGCTCCGCGTCCTGCAACACCTCGGAGACCCCGGACAAGGCGGTCAACGGCAGCTTCACCGGGGGCTCCGGTGACAAGTGGTGCTCGAAGGCGTCGGGCACCAAGACCCTCCAGGTCGATCTGGGTGCGTCCCATCCGCTGACCTCGATCACCGTGCGCCATGCGGGCGCCGGCGGCGAGAGCGCGGACTGGAACACCAGGGACTTCGACCTGAGCGTCTCCGCCGACGGCAGCACCTGGACCACGGCGGCCCAGGTCCGGGGCAACTCCGCGGATTCCACGACCAGTTCCGTCACCGGGTCGGCCCGCTACGTACGCCTCGCGGTGATCACCCCGACCCGGAACGGTGACCCGGCCGCCCGTATCTACGAGTTGGAGGTCAACGGCACCTGACCGTCATCACCGGCACCTGACCGTCACTACCGTCACTACCGGCGGCTGAGCGACGAAGAATCGGCGCCCCGCGCGCCAATTCCGAGGACGGCGGTCTACCTCAACTCCCTTGGGGTAGGCCGCTGTTGGTATCTCCACTCACAGACGTGTCTCGATCTTGCCTGCTGAAACGATTCACGTGCATAAAACGCCCTAAGCTTGGGAATTCAACCACCAGAACAGGGAACACCTGTGCGACGCAGGGGTGAAGGTGGGGATGTACAGATGAAGGCCATGCGGTTCGCCGGCGCGGGACGGCCGCTCACCATGGAGACCGTTCCGGACCCGGAGCCCGGACCGGGATGGGTGGTGGTGGACATCGAGGCGGCCGGTCTGTGCCACTCGGACCTGCACATCATGAGCGGCATGGATCTCGGCGACCTCACCGTCAAGTCCCCGGTGACCCTGGGGCACGAGGGCGCGGGAGTGATCTCCGCGGTGGGTGACGGCGTGCGGGACTTCGCGGTGGGCGACCGGGTGGGCATCGCCCTCGTCACGCACCCGGTCGAAGCGGCCCGCTTCGCGCCGGGGGTGGGCCACGACGGCGCGTTCGCCGAGCAGGAGCTGGCCCATGTGTCCACGCTGGTGCACATTCCGGACAACGTGACGTTCGCCGAGGCCGCGGTCGCGACCGACTCGGTGGCCACCGCCTACCACGCCGTGCGGACGGCCGGTTCGGTGCGGCGCGGCCTGACAGTCGGCGTCATAGGCCTCGGTGGCCTCGGCCTCAACGGCGTACGGATCGCGAAACTGCTCGGCGCGACCGTGTACGGGGTCGACATCAACCCGGCCGCCTTCGGCCCGGCGACGGAGGCCGGAGCCGCGGCCTGCTACCAGGACGTACGACAGCTCACGGCCCAACACCCCGATGTGATCGTGGACTTCGCCGGGGTCCCCGCGACGGCCGCTGCCGCCGTGGAGACCGTGCGCCCGGGCGGCCGTGTGGTGCTCGTCGGGCTCGGCGGCACCGTCGCCCCGATATCGATCGCCTCCCTGGTGATGCGCAACGTCCAGCTCGTCGGCTCGCTCGGCGCGAGCAAGGACGAACTGCGGGAGGTGTACGACCTCATCGCGCGCGGGGCGCTCAAGCCCACGGTGCAGGAGGTGCCGTTCGCCGAACTCCCGGCGGCGATGGACCGGTTGGCCCGCGGCGAAGTGAGGGGCCGCCTCTACACGCGGCCGCGCGCCAACATACGCGTCGCGGCGGAAGCCGCCTGAAGAGCGGCGTGGGGAGCGAGCTCAGGAGGAGGGCGGGGGCCGTCGGCCGACGCCCCCCGCGATGGCCGGATCTGACAGAAAACCGTCATTGCTGACATCCGGGCCCGCCCCGATGATGGTGGCATGCCCACTCCTCATCGTGTGGTCATCGCGGTCTTCGCGGACGTCGACGTCCTGGACGTGACCGGCCCCGCCGAGGTCTTCGCCCTGGCCAACCGCGTGATCCGGGGCCGGACCGAGTACCGGGTCCGGCTGGCCGGTCCGGCCCGGGGCGAGGTCGCCACCTCGGCCGGGGTACGGCTGCTCGCCGACCTCGCCTTCGACGAAGTCGGCGCCGCGGTGGACACGTTGATCGTGCCGGGGGCGGTGGACATGACGCCCGAGGGCCCGGTCGCCCGGATCGACGACCGGGTCGTGCGGTGGGTGCGCGACACCGCGCCCCACGCCCGGCGGGTGGCTTCGGTGTGCGTGGGCGCGCATGTGCTGGCGGCCGCCGGGCTCCTGGAGGGACGTACGGCGACCACGCACTGGTCGACGGCGGCCCAGCTCGCCTGCGAGCACCCCGGCGTGACGGTCGATCCGGACCCCATCTTCGTACGCTCGGGACGGGTGTGGACGGGCGCGGGCATCAGCGCCTGCCTCGACCTCTCGCTCGCGCTGGTCGCCGAGGATCACGGGGAGGAGGCCGCGCTGGCCGTCGCGCGGCTTCTCGTCATGTACCTCAAACGGCAGGGCGGACAGAGCCAGTTCAGCGTGCCGCTGTCCCGGCCCGCCTCGACCCGCAGGGACAGCGCCGAACTGCGCAGGTTCATCGCCGACCATCTGGAGGGCGACCTGTCCGCCGCCGTCCTGGCCCGGCGGATGTGCTTGAGCGAACGGCACTTCGCCCGGGTGTTCCGCAAGGAGACGGGCACCAGCCCCGCCGCCTATGTCGAGGCGGCACGGGTGGAGGCGGCCCGGCGCCTCCTGGAGAGCACCGACCAGTCGCTTCAGCAGATCGCGGCGGCCTCGGGCCTCGGCTCCCTGGAGTCCCTGCACCGTGCGTTCCAACGACAGCTCCGAGCCACCCCGGCGGCCTACCGCCGCCGCTTCCGCACCCTCACTTGACGCGGTG
>NZ_JBSFIE010000005.1:0-318829 GCF_053597395.1 Streptomyces sp. NPDC001415 | reverse complement strand
GGACCGGCCGCACATGGACCGGCCGCACATGGACCGGCCGCACATGGACCGGCCGCACATGGACCGGCCGCACATGGACCGGCCGCACATGGACCGGCCGCACATGGACCAGCCACACATGGAGAGGGCACACATGGACGACGCAGCCACCACTCTGAGGAACGTGATCGGCCTCGACAATCGGCTTCCCCGCCTGTCCGAGACTGCTCTCATCATGATCGACTTCCAGAACACCTACACCACCGGAGTCATGGCCCTGGAAGGCTCCGAGCAGGCGCTGGACGCCGGGGCCCGGCTGCTGTCCGCCGCGCGTGCCGCCGACATCCCGGTGATCCACGTCGTCAACGACGGCGGTGAGGGCACGCCGTACGACATCCGTGCCGAGATCGGGGCGATCTGCCCGCAGGTCACCCCCCTCAAGGGCGAACCCGTGGTGGTCAAGCGGTTCCCGAACTCCTTCCACGACACCGAGCTGCAGGAGATGCTGCGCGAACTCGGCGTCGGCGGCGACCTGGTTCTCGCCGGGTTCATGACCCACATGTGTGTGACCTTCACCGCCCAGGGCGCCTTCAACCTCGGCTACCGCCCCACCGTCGTGGCCGAGGCCACCGCCACCCGCACCCTGCCGGGCCCCGACGGGAAGCCGATCCCGGCTCCCGTACTGAAGAACGCGAGCCTGACGACGATCACCGACCTGTTCGGCACGGTCGCCCCCACCGTCGACAGCCTCCCCACCTGACCGGGGGAGCGCCGGGTGCCCGCGCGGCACCCGGCGCACGCCTCAGCGTGGCGTGGACCTGACCATCAGCGCGGCGACCAGGCCCGCGAGCAGTGTGAGGCCGGCCGACCACCACAGAGTGCCGGTGCAGCCGTCCAGCGTCGCCTGCCTGATCACGTCCCCCAACGGTGACGGGAGTGCCTGCGGGTTGACGCGGCCGCTTCGGGCCACCTCGCCAAGGGTCGGTGGAAGGCCCTGGACCGCCTCCAGGCGGGAGGCCACGGCCGTGGCGAGGATGCTGCCGAACAACGCCGTGCCGAGTACGCCGCCCAGCTGACCGGCCGCGTTCGTCAGTGCCGCGCCGCCGCCGGAGTCCTGCGGAGCGATGCCGCCCGTCGCGATGGAGTAGAGCGGCATCAGAGCCATACCGAGCCCGAACCCGGCGAGCAGCATGCCGGGCAGGGCCACGGTGACGTACGCGTTGCCGGTGTCGAAGAACGTCAGCAGTCCCAGCCCGGCCGCCGCCAGCAGCAGGCCCGGCACGATCAGGTTGCGCGGCGGGACGCGGTGCAGCAGACGGCCGGAGACCTGAGTGGCGCCGACGGTGATCGCGACGACCGCGGGCAGCATGCGCGTGACGCTCTGCGTCGGGGAGTATCCGAGCATGTTCTGGAGGGCCGCGTTCAGGACCAGGAACAGGGTGAATGTGCCGGCGCCGGTCAGGAACAACGTGATGAGGGAACCGGTGCGGTTGAGATCCCTGGGGATGTACGGCGTGAGGAGCGGGGCGGATGTGTTGAACTGCCAGAACACGAAGGCCGTGAGCAGGGCGACGCCGACCGCGAACAGGGCGAGCACCAGGAGGTCGGTCCAGTCGCGCGAGGCCGTCTCCTGGAACGCGTAGACCAAGGCGACGATCCCGCCGGTGCCGAGCAGCAGGCCCAGCACGTCGAGGCGGCGGCGGGTGCGGAGCGGGCGGTCGTGCACCAGGGTGGCCGCGCCGATCACTCCGATCACGGCAAGCGGCACGTTGACGTACAGACACATGCGCCAGGTCACGTTTTCAAGGAGCCAGCCGCCGGTGAACAGACCCACGCAGGACCCGCCCGCGGCGATCGAGGCGTAGATGCCGAAGGCCCTGCCGCGTGCCTTCCCGTCGGGGAAGTTGACCGCCACCAGGGCCAGTGCGGCGGGCGACAGCAGTGCGGCGAAGGCGCCTTGCAGGGCGCGGGCCATGACCAGCACGCCGAACGAGGGGGTCGCGCCGCCGATCGCCCCCGCCACCGCGAAGCCGACGAGGCCGATGATCAGCATCCGCTTGCGTCCCACGAGGTCCGAGAGATGGCCGCCGAGAAGCAGCAGCCCGCCAAAGGCGAGTTCGTACGCGGTGAACACCCAGTTCAGGCCGGACGTTGAGGTGTGCAGGTCCCTCATGATCGTGGGCAGCGCCATATGCAGGGACGTGGCGTCGAGCAGCACGAAGAGCTGGACCAGAGCTACCACGGCGAGGCCCCACCAGCGTCTGGGGTGCGCAGGCGGTGACTTCTGGAGGTCGGCCGGTGAATGAGCCGTGCCCGGCGGTGGGACGGGCCGCACCGGGGTGGTGGGAGCGTACGCGGGCGGCGGGGGCAGCGGCGACTGCGGCTGCCCGGACGGAACGCGCGGGTCGGCGGGGGCCACCGGCGCCACGACCGGCCTCTCCGGCGCGAAATCCAGCAACTCGGCCGCGTGGCGCCCCAGTTGGGCAAGGACCGCGCCCGGCAGCCACTCCCCACCCGTGTCCGCCGTGGTGTGGTCCGCGATCTGCTGGAGAGTGGGCCGCTTGGCCGGGTCCTTGTCCAGACACGCGCGTACGAGACCGATCAGCGACTCCGGTACGCCGGTCAGGTCCGCCTCCTCCTCGGCGACCCGGAAGAGGTGGGCGTTCAGCCCGGTCTCCGTGGCGCCGAAGAGCAGGCGGCCGGTCGCGGCGTGGACGAGGACGGCGCCCAGGCAGAACACATCGCTGGCCGGGGTGAGTTCGAGGCCGCGGACCTGTTCCGGCGACATGAAGCCGGGCGAGCCGATCAGCATGCCGGTGCGGGTGTGCAGACTGTCCCCGGAGAGGCTGTCCATGGCACGCGCGATACCGAAGTCGATGACGCGGGGCCCGTCCACCGTGACCAGAACGTTGGACGGCTTGAGGTCCCGGTGGATCAGCCCCGCCCCGTGCACCGCCTGCAGGGCGAGGGCGAGCCGGTTGGCGAGGACGCGTACGGAGTTCTCGGGCAGCGGCCCGAAGTCCCTGCCCACCACAGTGGTCAGGTCGGGCCCGGGGATGTACTGGGTCGCCACCCAAGGCACCGCCGCATCGGTGTCGGCGTCGAGCACGGCCGCCGTCCAGGCGCCGCCCACCCGCCGGGCGGCCGCCACCTCACGGGCGAAGCGCCTGCGGAACTCGGGGTGCTGGGCGTGCTCGGCCTGGACGACCTTGACGGCCACGGTCCGCCCGGCCTCGGAACGGCCGAGATACACCAGACCCATTCCGCCTGCGCCCAGGCGGGCGATCAGGCGGTACGGGCCTATGTGTGTCGGGTCTTGGGAGATCAACTGGTCCACGGGGGCACCGTATTGCAAGGTGGAGGGCGCCGGTGGCTGATTCTGGTCAAGACCGGGTAAGTGCTCCGGGGCGGGCGGACTCTTCGGGTGCGGGCCGTGCGCGGCCGGTCGCTCCGCCAAGATCTCGGCTTCGCTCGAAACCCGGGGCGGGGTGTTCGGCCCGCGTGCCGCGCAGACTGGGATCGGCCGCGCCGTACGCTCCCTGATGTGGCGTCAGCTCGAACCGCTCGCGTCCGGGCCGGCTCGGCATGACCGGGTTGGAGGAGGGGCAGAGCTACCTGGTGAGCCCGCACATGATTCACCGCGATCGCCGGTTCCGGCGGCGTACCGACATCTTCTGCCCCGGTTCTCCCCTGCCCGGCACGCCCGAAGGGAAATCCACGATCCGAGTGAATTCTGTGCTGATAATCCGTCCCGTGAAAAGGACAGCGGGACGGCTGAAAAATCTGGGAATGCGAATCGCGGCAGCAGTGTGCGGCCTGGCGATACTCGCGTTCGGGCAGAGCGCCGTATTCGCCCAATCCCCGGCAGCGGCGGCCCCCGCCCCCTGCCAGAGCACCGTGTTCGCCGGGGTGGCGCACGAGGACGACGACCTCCTCTTCATGAGCCCCGACCTGCTGCTCGACTGGGGGAGGGGTGCCTGTCTCGACATCGTCTACCTCACCGCGGGCGATGCCGGAACCGCCGGCACCGGGTATGTCGAGCAGCGCGAGCAGGGTGTCGGGCGTGCCTATGCGCTGGTGGCGGGCGTGCCCAACGACTGGCGCCGCCAGGACCGCAAGCACGCCGGGCACACGGTCCGTGCCTTTACGCTGCAGGTGCCGGCGGGCGTGCCCGGCATGCGGGTGACCTTCCTCCGGCTCCCGGACGGGCTCCGCGACGGCTCCGGCACCCGCATGCAAGGGGGCCAGAGCCTCCTCAGGCTCGAACAGCGAAAGATCAGCCGCATCACGGCGATGGACCGCAGCGCGAGTTACAACACGAACGAGCTCACCGCGATGCTGTCCTGGTTCGTCGCGGATTCCCATGCCGAGACCGTACGGACCCTGGACTATCGGAACGTCGACCACGGAACCGGCCCCAATAGCGACCACAGCGATCACGAAGTCGCGGCACGCTACGTGAAATCGGCGGCCGCTTCCATTCCGGGACCGAAACCCGTCGTCGTCGGATATCGGGGTTATTCCATCAGCGCGCTGCCGCCGAATCTGGACCTTCTGCCGGCCCAGGCAAAGGAATCCGTGTTCCGGCGGTATCTGTCCACGACACTGTGCACCGGGGCGTGCGCCGACTACACCGGACCACTGTGGTCGTCGTATCAGGATTGGATGGTCCGTCAGTACCCGGCGGACTAGCCTCCGTCGCTGTCGTCTGGGCAGCCCCGCACGCCACCCGGTACAACGGGGGAGTCGGGACGGGTGGTCGACCGGGTGGAGGCATGGGTGCGCAGGATCGCGATCATCGGGGCGGGGCAGGCCGGGCTGCAACTGGCGCTGGGGCTTCAGGCAGCGGACTACGACGTGACGCTGGTGTCGGAGCGGACCGCGGACCGGATCCGCGACGGCCGGGTCACCTCGACCCAGCTGATGTTCGGGCCGGCCCTCGCGCTGGAGCGGGCGGCCGGGCTGAACCTCTGGGACGACCGGGCGCCGGTGATGGGCGGCCTGGAGATGAACCAGTGGGACCCGACGGCGGACGTGCCGTGGTCGGCGCGGTTCACCACCACCTATGACGCGGAGGTCCGTTCGGTGGACCAGCGGCTCAAACTCTCCGCGTGGCTGGAACTGTTCGCCTCGCGCGGCGGCCGGGTGGAATTCCGGGCGGCCGATGCCGACGACCTCGCGGGGATCGCCGCACGCCATGAACTCACCGTCGTCGCCACCGGCCGCGGCGCACTCTCGTCCCTGTTCCGCCGCGACGAGGCGCGTTCGGTGTACGACCGCCCCCAGCGCGCCCTCGCCGGGTTCTACGCCTTCGGCGTCACAGGGCGGGGCGACGAGACCGACGCGTACCTGCGGGTCACGGGCAGGCCCTCCGTCGGGGACGCGATCGTCCTGCAGGCGCTGACGGTGGGCGGGCCGTGCGAGATCCTGCTCCTCGAAGCCAAGTTGGGCGGCCCGTACGACTGTTGGGAGGACCGGCCGGATCCGCGGGAGGGCTTGCGGCGCGCGGTGGAGCTGCTGCGGGTGCACGCACCGTGGGAGTACGAGCGCTTCGCCCGAGCCGAACCCACCGACGGGCGCGCCGCGTTGTACGGCGCGATCACCCCGACGGTCCGGCACCCGGTGGCCGCACTCGGAGGCGGCCAGTACGTCCTCGGCATGGCGGACGCGGTCGTCGTCAACGATCCGATCACCGGCCAGGGCGCCAACAACGCGGCCCGCGCCGCGGCCGTATACCTCGACGCGATCGTGCGGCGCGGCGAGCTTCCCTACGACGAGCCGTGGATGCGGGACACCTTCGACGCGTACTGGGAACACACGCGATACGTGCACGCCTTCACCGATCTGATGTTGCGTCAGCCGCCGGCCGAGCACGTCTCACGTCTGCTGCGGGCCACCTTCGAGCACCCCGAGATCGCCCACCGCTTCGCCAACGGCTACGCCGACCCGCTCGACTACCGCGACTGGCTGCTGGATCCCGAGCGGGCCGACGCCTATCTCGCCAAGATCGCCGGGTCCCGCTGAGGGCGGACCTTTCCGCCGGACGTCAGACTTCAGATGTACGGCACTCAAGCTCTGAGGCTGACTCCTCGGGACCCGGTTGTCTCATAGCTTCGTGATCAACGGCGGAGGGCTCTGCTCCGCATCACGATCCGAAGCGAGACGACATGTACGGCAAAGCATTCGCCCCCGAGTACCGGGGATCCTTGGGTGAGCTCTCGGTGAACACCTCCCTGGAGGAGGTGCTCACCACGGCGGTCGAGGAGCGGCGGCGGGCCCAACTGAGCGGCGACGCCCTGGAGTTGGCGCACGCGGGTCTCGCCGTGGCCGAGGCCAGCAGGCGGCTCGGCCGTGTCGACGAGGCCGAGCGGGCGTGGAAGGACAGCTACCGCGCGGCCCGCCGGGCGGACGACCGGGGCGCGATGGCCTGGGCGGTGTGGAGCGGCGGCACCCTGGCCCGCCAGCGCGGCGACCTCGCGCTGGCCCGGCGATGGCTCGCCACCGCGGCCGAACTCGCCGAACAGGGCGGTGACATCGTCGCCCGTGGCTACTCGCTCGCCGGGCTCGCCGAGACCGGACGCATCCAGGGCGACTACGAGGCCGTCGGCCGGCTCCACGAGAAACTGCTCGCCGAGGCGCGCAGGCGCGGCGAGGCCCGGCACACGGTGTGGGCGCTCGAAGGCATCGCGCAGATGCACCGCAACACCGGGTCCTTCGACAGCGCGCTCGCCCTGTTCGAGGAGGCGGCGCAGATAGCCGGCGACGCCGGCGACGACCGCGGCCGGGCCTGGGCGCTGCGGGGGATCGCCGACGTGCGCTCCGCCCAGGGGCATACGGAACAGGCGCTGGCCCTCCTCACCGAGGCGGAGGCCCTCTGCCGTGAGATCCAGCTGGCAAGCGCGCTCGCCTACAACCACAAGATGCGGGGCAACGTGCTGTACCGCGCGGGGCGCCACGCCGAGGCCGAGGAGTGCTACAGCGGGGCGCTGGCGGAATTCCGCGCGATGGGCGAGCCGCGCGGGGAGGCGCTGTCCCGGCTCGGCCTGGTGAAGGCGAAGGCCCGGCAAGGGCGTGCGCCGAGGGAGACCGCGGCTGATCTCGACGTGCTGGAGCGGGCGCTCGGCGCCATCGGGCTGCAACACGCCGAAGCCATGATCGACAAGGCGCGCGCCGAGCTGGGCGTCACCGCCGCCGACGCCGTATCCGCCCGCTGAGCGCGGCCCCCGCGATGTCCTCGGCATCCTCCGCACGGCACACGACAGGAACAGAGCCCATGTCCACCCAGGCTGCTCCGCTCACTCCTATATCTCTCAAGGACGGGCCGTCCGCGGACGCCACCCTCGCCCGCTGCCGGGAGCTGGTCGAGCCGGCGCTGCGCAAGGCCGTACAGGGGCTGCACCCGGGGCCCGGCAGGATCGCGTCGCATGCGTTCGGATGGTGCGACGCGGACGGTACGCCGAGTTCCGGAGGCGGCGGCAAAGGGGTGCGCCCCGCGCTCGCCGTGCTCGGCACGGAGGCGGTGGGCGCGAACGCGGACGTGGCGGTGCCGGCGGCCGTCGCGATCGAGCTGATCCACACCTTCTCGCTGATGCACGACGACATCATGGACGGCGACGAACGCAGACGGCACCGCGACAGCGCCTGGAAGGCCTTCGGCACGGGGCCCGCCGTCCTCGCGGGCGACGCCCTGTTCGCCCTCGCGGTACGTACGCTGGCCGAGGCCGGCGGTACGGGAGGCGGGGCCGCCGTGCATCAACTGGCCGTGATGATGGGCGAGTTGGTGCACGGCCAAGCGGACGATGTGCTGTTCGAGTCCCGCCCGTGGAGCGGCCCGGGGTCGGTGAGCCCGGCCGAGTACCGGGCGATGGCGGTGCGGAAGACGGGCGCCCTGCTGGGCTGCGCCACAGCCCTTGGGCCCGTCCTCGCGGGCGCCCCGCCGCTGCTCACGGACGCGCTCGCACGGGCCGGGCGGGAGTGGGGTCTGGCGTTCCAGGCGGTCGACGACGTGCTGGGGATCTGGGGCGACCCCGCCGTCACGGGAAAACCGGTGCACAGCGATTTGCGGCGGGGAAAGAAGACGCTGCCGGTCCTCGGGGCGATCGCGATGGACCCGTCCCTGGGCCCTCGCCTGGACCGGCTGCTCACCGTGAACCCCGATGAGGCCGCTGTCCGGCGCGCCGCCGACCTCGTCGAGGAGGCGGGCGGCCGCGCCTACGCCCTGCGGGACGCGCGCACCCGGGTGGCCACCGCGCGCGACCATCTGCGCGCGGTACCGCTGGCGGGGCGCCACGTGGACGAACTGGTCGCCCTCTCGCAGCTGTTGCTCGACCGCCGGGTGTGACCACCGCTCGCGGCTACGACACCAGGGTGGACCCGGCGAGCGGGCGCTCCGTGAGCAGCAGGTCCGCGTGGTGGCGGGCGGCGACCAGCGGGTGGGCCCGCAGCTTGCCCTTGAGTTCGTTGCGGCCGTACTCGGCGAACAGCGGGTTCGCCGGGTCGGCGGTGGCGCCGGGCGCGTGCGCCGCGTACGGGAAGGGCAGCGGCTCGATGCGGGCGTCCAGGCGCGGGTTGTAGAAGAACGGCACCGAGAAGCGCTCGGTGGCCCCGGGCGGGCTCACCACGCGGTGGTTGGTGGCGAGGAGGTAGCCGTTCGTCGCCACTTCGAGCAGCTCGCCCAGGTTGACGACGAAGGCGCCGGGCAGCGGCGGCACGTCGTGGAAGCGGCCGTCCTCGCGCTGCACCTGAAGGCCGCCGACGGTGTCCTGGTGGAGCAGGGTGAGGAAGCCGTAGTCCTTGTGGGCGCCGACGCCCTGGGCAGTGCCGTCCTCGGCGCTGCCCGGGTAGCGCACCAGCTTCAGGTGCAGATGGGCGCGGTCGCCGAACACGTCGTCGTAGAAGTCCTCGGGGGCGCCGATCGCGGCGAGCAGCTCGTGCAGCAGCTTCTCGGCGACCGCGCTTAGCCTCTCGATCCAGGTGAGCGCGGCGGTGCGCAGGGCCGGCAGTGCGCTGGGCCACTGGTTGGGCCCCTCCAGCCACCAGTACGCGGGCTCGCCCGGGCCGGGTATGTGCGCCGGGCGCTCGGCGCCGATGTCGAGCTGGTCACGCCAGTCGCGGGAGCCGCCGGTGCGCTCGTCGCCGATGCGCGTATAGCCGCGGAAGTGGGGCGAGTTGACGTTGTCGATGGCGAGCCGGTCCGCCTCGGGCAGCCGGAAGAACGCCCGCATGGTGTCGTTGAGCGCGGCGGTCTCGGCGTCGGTGACGCCGTGCCCGACGAGCTGGAAGAAGCCGACGCCGTGCGCGGCGCTGTGGAGCTCGGAGTGCAACTGCCGCCGGGCCTCGGGGCCGCGGTCGGCGGCGGAGAGGTCGATGATCGGGAGCTGCGAGGAGGTCACGTACGACATGGGAGCCATCCGCTGGGATATGCCCCGGCCGGCGCGGGTGGGCGCGGTCACGGCTCCGCCGGGGTGAGGCGGGCGCCGCTCGGGCACGGGGAGGGTGAAGGGGGGCCTGGGTCAGCTGTAAGTGCGACAGGCCATGCTCGTAACGCGGACGTAGTCCACGTGGCGGCGTCGAACGAGCGGAGGCATGTCGCAAGGTTACTCCCGGGCGGCCCCCTGGAGCTGTGATCGCCCTCACACATGCTGGTGGGAGCCGTGATCACGATTCGGGCGGTGACGGTCATCAGCAGCCGGCGGGCGGGCGGGCCACCTGGGCGGCGCGTGCGGGCGGGGGCCGGTAACTCCGCTTCGGCGTCCGCCCCCGGAACCGCTGTCTGCCGCATCGCTGAAAACGCCCCCGTCTGCCCCCGGTCGAGTGAAGAGCATCTTCGCCCCGGACGGCGGGGTTGCACCAGAGCGCGCCGGAGTGTCGAGGGGGTTCATCGACAGCGGGCTGGGCGACGGCGAGGATTGCGGCGTGAACTCCCCAGCCGAGCCCACCCTTACCGCCGAGCCCATCGCGACCGCGCGGCTCGACCTCCTGCCGCTCCGCGTCGCCCACGCCGGGGAAATGGCCGCAGTGCTGTCGGACCCCGCGCTGCACGCCTTCATCGGCGGCGCCCCGGACACCCCTCAGGCCCTGCGCGCCCGCTACGAGCGCCTGACAGCGGGCTCCCCCGACCCCCGGGTGACCTGGCTGAACTGGGTGATCCGGCTACGCGACGAGGACTGCCTCACCGGCACCGTCCAGGCGACGGTCGGCCCCACCCCGCAGGTCGCCGAGATCGCCTGGGTGGTGGGAGCCCCCTGGCAGGGCCGGGGCGTCGCAACCGAAGCGGCCCGGGGTCTCGTGGACTGGCTCGGCCAGCAGCCCGTGCGGGAGGTGCGGGCGCACATCCACCCCGGGCACCGTGCGTCCGCCGCCGTTGCCGCGGCCGCGGGACTGGCACCCACCGACGAGTGGCAGGACGGCGAGGTGCGATGGCTGCGCCGAGCGGGCTCGGACCTCGACGACGGCGCCCGCGCCAACTCCGGTTCCCAGTCCGGGAGTTGACGTAAGGGCGCCGTGCGGGGTGTGTGCGGACAGGGCGGTTCACCGTGCCCCGGCGGCGATGGGGCTCCGTGCATCCGACGGGGCCCTCACCGCGTCAGGGTGACGGCGCCGGACGTCAGCCGGGCCTTCGGGACCTGGCCATCAGGATGCCGCCCGCGACGAGTGCGAACAGGCACACGCAGGCGCCCGTGATGACGTTGCTGAGGATGGCCCCCGTGCCGGCGCTGCGCGCGACGACCCACGGAGAGACGATCAGCCAGGCTCCGAGGAGCAGAACCACGAAGTTCAGGTCCGTGGACCTCTCCGGGACCATGGACATGCACAGGCCCAGGACCGCGAGGGCGATGCCGACGACCAGGTTACTGAGGGCCAGGGTGGGCTTGGCGGCCGAGAAGTGGACCGTCCAGCCGGAGATCGCTGCGTAAATGCCGGCGAGGATCACGAGTTCCTCGACCGCCGCGACACCTCGGGTTTCCATCACCCTGGCATAGCGGTCCCGCATCTCCGATACATCGGGGTGCCCCGAGATATCACCGGGGCGGTGTGAGACGTCGGCCATCCGACTCGCCTCCTTCTGAAAGTCTGCACGTCTGGCCGCGCTGCGACACTATGTCGCGCTCCTATTGTGCGCTTATGTGGCCTTTATGTGTAGTGGTCGAATTGCCCAATTCGGTCACGGGCGGCGATGGTCGCCCTGCGTGTCGCACCACATGCGGAGCGTGCGGCGCGCAGCCCCCGACCGGGTTTTCCTTCAGCGCCGGGGGAGTTTCAGCCGAGGGGTGTCCGGACCACGTCCCGCGGTCATCTTCCGGTCACCTGGCAGGCGTAGGACCGGGCCATGTCACAAACGACGAGTGCACCGGTTGCTTCCCCAGCTGGCTTCTCCGACGTCAAAGGCTGGTTCTGGCCGGCCGATCAACTACTGTTCGACTGGTTCCTGAAGCGTCAGGACAGGGCTCCGGAACACTCCGGTGACCTGCTGGAACTCGGTGCGTACCTGGGCAAGAGCGCGATTTTCATCGGTGGCTATCTGCGGCCCGGCGAGGAGTTCACGGTCTGTGACCTCTTCGACTCACCGGCCCCGGACGACCCCAACGGCGCCGAGATGGACAAGTCGTACTCGACGCTGACCCGCCGCGCCTTCGAGGCGAACTACCTCGCCTTCCACGAAGACCTTCCCACCATCGTCCAGGCGCCGACCTCCGTCATCGCCTCCCGGCTGAAGGCGGACAGCTGCCGCTTCATCCATGTCGACGCCTCCCACCTGTACGAGCATGTGCACGGCGACATCGAGGCCGCCAGGGAACTGGCCGCCCCCGGCGCGATCGTGGCCTTCGACGACTTCCGGGCCGAACACTGCCCCGGCGTCGCCGCAGCGGTCTGGGGCGCGGTGGCCACCATGGAGCTGAAGCTCATCTGCATCACCGGCACCAAGGCGTACGGCACCTGGGGCGACGCCGAGCCGGTACGGGCCGAACTCCTCGACTGGCTGAAGTCGCGCACGGATCTGTGGCACGGGGTGGAAGAGGTGGCGGGCGCCCCGCTGATCCGGATCAACGGCAAGAAGGCCCAGGCCCCGACCCCGCCCCAGCCGCTGCGCCCGGCCCCGCCGAAGGCGCCGGCTGAGGCGGAGCCCGCCGCGCAGGCTCCGCCGGCTCCGGCTCGGGGTCTACTGGCCCGGGCCCTGGGAGGCAGGCGGCGCGGCTGAATGATCCGATGCGGTACCCGCGCCCCCTTGAGGGGCGCGGGGCCGTGCGATCTCGCGGCTCCGCCGCATGGGCGGGCCCACAGTCGACCCACCGCGTGGCTGTAAGAGCCCCTGGCTCAACGGGGCAGGAACTCCCGGATCCCGTGGCTCAGTTGAGCGGAGTGGTCGACCACCACACCCACACCCTGCTCCTGCCCGAACAGATCCGTCCATGAGCCGAAGAACAGGAAGCTGTTGTTCGTCGCGAGCCCCACCGCGGCGAACACCAGCAGCTGAGTCGCGACCAGCAGTCCCAGCCGGCCCAGGACGGTTTTCCAGTTCTGACGTGCCAGACGCGGCCACAACCAGATGGTGACCGTGAACATCACCACCGCGCAGAACACGGTGAGTGCCAGCACGTTGTTACTCGTGAGACCCATGGGTCGTTAAAACTCTCTGCCAGAAGTTCGCCCGGGCATGCCCGAGTGGCACCGCTCGGGGGTGCTCAGGAAGGTAGACAGAGATGCGGGCGGATCCGTTCCAGTAACGGCGATTCGGCGCGGCACGGACACGATCTCGACGCGTCAGCGCGCCCCGGACACCTCGGGGGTTCGGCCGGTGCCCGCGCCGCCGCTCACCGTGTCGAGATACTCGGACACCGCGTCGCGGTTGCGGATCAGGCATTCGATGCGCTGCGTCATGCGATCGCGTTCGAGGGTGAGCGTGGAGAGCATCTCCGGGGTGGCGTCGGGGAAGTGGATGACCCGGGGCTTGTTCAGGCAGGGAAGGATCTGCTTGATGATGCGGGTCGGAAGCCCCGCGTCGAGCAGACCCCGGATCTGCAGGACCCGGTCCACGAGGTTCTCGTCGTAACTGCGGTAGCCGTTGGGGGAGCGGCTGGAGATGATCAGGCCCTGCTCCTCGTAGTAGCGCAGCAGCCGACGTGACGTGCCGGTGCGCTCCGAAAGCTCTCCGATGCGCATGTGCTCCTCCTCGCGGATCGATGCCCTGACCCTCACACGCGTGTGAGGCTACGGGTGAGTGTAAAGGCCGGAGCCAGCGTGGTGGGGTCGGCTATCGGCCAAGTCGCAGGTCCCGTACGAAGCGAAGGCCCGGGCGGTCGTTCAGCCGGATCTCGGTGGTGGGGGTGAATCCGGTGCGGGCGAGGACGGTCCGGGAGCCGGTGTTGTCCAGGGTCGTGACGGCGGTCAGCGTGGTGAGGCCGTACCGCGTCAGAGCGGACGGCCCACCGGGTCGAGCTTGCCGCGCCCGCGCGGGGCTGCTCTGATGGGTGGCCGTGACGGCAGCGAGTGCGACCGAGACGGTCGAAGCGGTATTCAGGATCGAGTCCGCGCGGATCATCGCAGGGGTCGCCCGCATCGTGCGGGACGTCGGCATCGCGGAGGAACTCGCGCAGGACGCCCTGGTAGCCGCGCTTGAACAGTGGCCCGAGTCGGGGACTCCGGACAAGCCCGGCGCCTGGCTCATGGCTACCGCCAAGCACCGCGCGATCGACCTGGTCCGCCGCAAGGAGACGTACGCCCGCAAGCTGGCGGAGGTCGGCCGGGCGCTCGACGACGTGCCGCCGCCCGACCCGGTGGACTTCGACGACCCGGAGCGCATCGACGACGACCTGCTGCGGCTCATCTTCACCGCCTGCCATCCCGTGCTGTCGACGCAAGCCCGGATCGCGCTCACCCTGCGCCTCCTCGGCGGGTTGACGACGCAGGAGATCGCCCGCGCCTTCCTGGCCCCGGAGCCGACGGTCGCCCAGCGCATCGTCCGCGCGAAACGGGCCCTCGCCAAGGCCGGGGTCCCCTTCGAGGTGCCGTACGGAGCCGATCGGGACGCCCGCCTCGCCTCGGTCCTCGAAGTCATCTACCTCGTCTTCAACGAGGGATACTCCGCGACGGCGGGCGACGACCTGGTGCGCCCCGCGCTGTGCGAGGACGCGCTCCGTCTGGTGCGCGTCCTCTCCGCACTGATGCCCAAGGAGCCCGAAGTCCACGGTCTGGCCGCGCTGTTGGAGTTCCAGGCCTCCCGCATCGCGGCCCGCACCGGACCCGACGGCGAGCCGGTGCTGCTCGCCGACCAGAACCGGGCCAAGTGGAACCGCCTGCTCATCCGGAGAGGCATCGAGGCCCTGCACCGCGCGGGCGACGGCCCCTACTCCGTCCAGGCGGCCATCGCCGCATGCCACGCGCAGACCATGCGCTACGAGGACACCGACTGGACGTCGATCGCCCTCCTGTACGGCCGCCTGATGACGATGACCCCGTCCCCCGTGATCGAGCTGAACCGGGCGGTGGCGGTGGCGATGTCCGAGAATCCCCAGGCGGGCCTGGCACTCGTGGACGCTCTGGCCGACGAACCGGCCCTGAAGGGCTACCACTTGCTGCCGAGCGTAAGAGGGGACCTCCTGCAGCGCCTGGGCCGGTCGGCCGAAGCGAGGGCGGAGTTCGAGCGCGCGGCCTCCCTGACGCACAACGCCCGGGAAAAGGAGCTCCTGCTGAAGCGGGCGGCGGGCACCGACCCCGACGTTCCCTAGTCCTGGGCAGCGTGGCTGACGGTGAGGAGCGGGCGGCGTAGGGGGGTTGAGGGCGTCCGGCTCAGCCGGTAGTCAGGGAAGCGCGTGAGTTGAGGACGTCCACATCGCTTCCCGTGGCGTGCCGGTAGGTGTCGGTCATCCGCGCCAGGCCGCTCGCGGAACCGCCGCTCGACCGGCTCATCTCCCGGTTGGCCAGGACCACCGCCGCCGTCGCCTCCCGGCGCACGCTCTCGTACCGGGCGAGACCCGTCGACACATCACCGGCCGCCGCGAGCTCATGGGCCAGCACGCGGGCATCGACGATCGACTGGGACGCGCCGTTGGCGCCCACCGGATACATCGGGTGCGCGGCATCGCCGAGCAGGGTCACCCGGCCGCGCCCCCACGCGGGCAGCGGCTCCCGGTCGACCATCGGGTACTCCAGGATGCCGTCGCTGTTCGTCAGCAAACCCGGCACGTCCAGCCAGCCCAGCGACCAGTCCTCGAAGTACGGCAGCACGTCCGCGAGGCGGCCCGCGCTGTTCCAGTCCGCGCCCTCGGCGAGCGGGCCCGGCTCGGAGAGCCGCACCTGCGCCACCCAGTTGATCCGGCCGCGCCCAATGGGATAGGCGACCAGCTCCACGTCCCCCTCCCTGACGATGACCATCGAGCGGCCGGTGAGGAACGGCTCGGCCCGCGTCACGCCCCGCCACATCCGGATGCCCGACCACAGCAACGGCCCGCCGTCCGGATGCAACCGCGCCCGGACGGCGGAGTGCAGCCCGTCCGCACCCACGAGCGCCGAGGCGCCGACCTCCTGCGCGGCCCCGCTCGCCCGGTCAAGGAGCCGGACGCGGACCCCGCCGGTCTCCTCCGCGAAGTCCACCAGACGCATGCCGGTACGTACCGCGTCGGCGCCCAGCCGTTCGCGGACCGCCGCGAGGAGCAGGAGTTGCAGCTCGCCGCGGTGGATCGAGTACTGCGGCCAGCGGTACCCCATCGCCAACCCCCTTGGCTCGGCGAAGAGTTGATGGCCCCTCGGATCGCTGTACACGTTCTCGGCCGTGGCCACGCCGACGGCGGCGAGGCGTTCGCCGAGGCCGAGCTCGGTCAGTTCGCGCACCGCGTGCGGCAGCAGGTTGATGCCGACCCCCAAAGGCCGGACATCCCGTGCGCTCTCCACCACCACCGCGTCGATGCCCGCCGCATGCAGACTCAGCGCGGCGGTGAGACCGCCGATGCCCGCCCCCGCTATCAGTACCGTCATGACCGACTTCCTTTCTCCCGGCTCCACCCTGCGATGCCCGAAGTCGGAAGTCCAAGACATGTTGGTTCTCGATGGCAGAAGCATTCCTTCTGGCGCCCTGTGCGTGGACCGAGAACCGGGAGCGGGCCGCAGCCTCCAACAGCCCGCCCCCACACGTCATTTCGCGCCGCAGAACTCCGCGTCGGTGACCGTCGTCGGGTCGCCCGTCCAGTCCCCGTTGAAGTTGAAGGCCAGTGAATGCTTGGCGTCCTTCGTCACCACCGCCTCCGAGGAGGAGCCGTGGATACCGCCGGAGTGGCCCCACACCTCGGTGCCGCAGGACAGCGTGAGCTTCATCAGACCCAGTCCGTAAGAGGCGTTGGGGATCCCGTCGCTGGGCACCGTCGTCGTCATCTCCGCCAGCTGGCGCGGCGGCAGCAGCTTCCCGCCGAGCAGCGCCCGGTAGAACCGGTTCAGATCAAGGGAGTTGGAGACGACCTCGCCCGCCGAGCCCCCGAGCGAGGGGTTGAGTTCGGTGACGTCGTAGACCTGGTCCGGCGTGCCGCCCAGCGTCGAGTACGCCCGGCCGCTCGGCTTCGGCATCCTGGCCCGGGTGCCGGGGAACGAGGTGGAGCGCAGGTTCAGCGGGCGCAGGATGCGCCGCTCGGCCTCCTGCGCGTACGAACGGCCGGTGACCTTGTGGATCACCATGCCGGCGAGGATGTAATTGGTGTTGGAGTACTTCCAGCTCGTGCCGGGCGCGAAGTCGGGCCGGTGGGCCAGGGCCGTCCGCACGAGGCGCTCGGGCGTCCAGGTGTCGTAGCGGTGCTGGAGGAAGCCGGGGCCGAAGACCAGCTTCCGGAAGTCCGGATCCGCCGTGTAGTTGTAGATCCCGCTGGTGTGGTTGAGAAGCCGGCGCAGAGTGATCGCACGCCCGTCGTTCCCGTTGCCCCGCACCAAGCCCGGCAGCCACGTGTCCACCGAGTCGTCCAGGCTCAGCTTCCCCTCCGCCTCCAACTGGAGCAGGACGGTCGAGATGAACGTCTTGGTGAGGGAGCCGACCCGGAAGGTGTCCTGCGCCTGGCGCTCGCGTCCGGTGCGCGTGTCGGCGACGCCTGCCTCGCCGGTCCAGGAGCCGCGCCCGTCCTCGGCGACGCCGATCACTCCGGGCACGCCCGCCGCGACCGTGGCGTCCATGGCCTGCTGAGTGGCTCGATGGCCGGCGGCGTGCGCCTGTCCGGTGGGAGGTGCCTGCTGTGCCGAGGCGGGCGCCACGAACGCGGTGGCGGTCACCGCGCCGACGAGGACGACCCCGAGGATCGCGGTCCTGACTCTGCGTACCGTACGTACTGCCATGTGGGTCTCTTTCCGTGAGTGCTCGCGTGGTGCGCCGGTCGGCCCATAGGACCGGAAGGCGGATGGGGGAGTTGAGCGGCCTGGTGCGGTTGAGCGGGATTCGGCCGTTTGCCCGGCCCGGGCCCCACTGGAGGGGCGGCGCCCGCTGGGACCGCGCGACACGAGGGCCGCTTTTGCTCCGCAAGCGTGTCTGCCGCGAGCCGACGATCTAGGTTGGGCCGCCCGATCCCTTCGCCACGGGGGCGAGGGAATGCGCCCGGTGCGACGCTCGTCCGGCGCATGTCCGCGGACGCGGGGAAGCCTCGACCCGAGACAGGGGGCCCACGTGCGCGAGCTCGGCCGGCGCAGTTTCATGACCGCGGCAGGTTCGCTGGGAGCCCTCCTCGCGACCGGAGCCCCCGCCTTCGCCACCCCGCACGCGAGGGACGCGACGAGCGCGGCCGAGTACGTGGACGTACAGCTGCTCAGCATCACCGATCTGCACGGCTTCCTGCAGGGCGCGCCCGGGGCGGATGCCGTGATCACCGGGGCGGGCGGCCGGCGGTTCGAGGTGGGCGGGGTCGCCTACATGGCCACCCACCTGGAACGGCTGCGGGCCGGCCGGGCGAACTCGATCTTCTTCGCGCCGGGTGACCTGTTCTCGGGGTGGACGCTGGCCGCGGAGTCCCTGGCGGACGAGCCGACCATCGAGGCGCTCAACCGCCTCGGCCTCGACTTCGCGACGGCCGGCAACCACGAGTTCGACCGCACCCCCGGCTTTCTGACCGGCCACATGCAATACGGCATCCCGTACCCGGGGATGGGCCACACCAACTCGTTCCACGACTCGCGGGGCGAGCTGTTCACCGGCGCGACGTTCCGCTACTACAGCGCCAACGCCGTCTGGCGTGACGGCGGCCGGACGGTGCTCCCGCCGTACAACATCGAATGGGTCACCGGGCCGGGCGGGCGCCGACTGCCGATCGGATTCATCCACCTGACGACGCTCGGCACGGAACGCTTCTCCACCTCCTACCAGCCCGCGCTCGCGACGCTGGACGAGGTCGCCACCGTGAACCGGTACGCCGCCCAGCTCAAGGCGCGCGGCGTCAACACCATCGTCCTGAGCATGCACGACGGGGCCGTGGCCGGGGACGACTTCAACGGCGCGACCGCCCCATCCGGCCCCGCCTACGACCTGGCCCTGGCCGTGTCGGCCGACATCGACGTGATCGTCACGGGGCACTGGCACTGCGCGTTCAACATGATGCTGCCCGACCCCAGGGGCGAGCCCCGCCCGTTCGTGGAGGCGGGCTGCCACGGTCAGCTGATCAACGAGATCAACCTGCGGCTCGACCCGCGCACCGGCGCGGTCGTCCGCGCCCTGACCACGTCCACCAACCACCCCAACACCCGCGACGTAGCGCCCGACCGGGCCCTCAAAGAGGTGGCCGACTACTGGACCGGCTACGCGAACCGACGCGGCACCGCACCCATCGGCCGGGTGACCGCTTCCTTCACCCTGCGTCTGACCCCCACGGGCGAGAGCACGATGGGCAACCTCGTGGCCGACTGGGCGCTGTGGGCCGGCCGCCGGAAACCGGACACCTTCGACAACTCCAACATCAACCCGAACGAGCCCGCCGACCTGGCCCTGATCGCCGTGGCCCCGCGCATCGGCCGCAGCGTCATCGGCAGCGGGCTTTCACACGTCCCGTCATCGGGCGGGGTGATCACCTTCGACCGGGCCTGGAGGGCGGTCGGCTACGGCTGTCCCGTCATCACCGCCACCGTCACGGGACAGTCCATCCACGACGCGCTGGAACAGCAGTGGGCCGAAGACGGCGGGGACCTCACGTACGCGCCCCTCGCCGTCTCCTCCAACGTCCGCTACGTGTTCGACGCCGCCGCGCCGCCCGGCGCACGCGTCAGGCCCGCCGACGTCCTCATCGACAACACCCCGCTCGACCTCCGTGCCTCGTACCGGCTCGCCTCGACCTCGTACACCTTCATCGGTGCCGACGGCTATCCCGCCCTGCTGAAGCACACCGAGGCGGTCCGGCACACCCGTGACTTCGAGAGCTTCAACGCCTTCGTACGCGCCAACTCCCGCCTCGCACCACGCCCGTTGGGCCGGGTGAGCGCGGTCAACGAGTCGGCGCCCGGCGCGTGCCTCGGCACCCTTCCCCCGCATCCCCACACCCGCGCCCTGCGCCCGCCGGGCCACCGCGCGTGCGAGCTGCCGATGCCCGAACGGTAGGGGCGGGCCGTGTCCTGGCTAGGATCACTTGACCATGGACGGGAACGCGGTGGCCGAGGAAGAGACGATCGCCGTTCCGCCGGGGCGGGTGACACTGTCGGACCGGCGGACGCAACGCAGTTGGCAGGTCGACGTGGCGGCGTTCCACCTCGGCGTGCACCCGGTGACCCAGGCGGAGTGGGAGCGGGTCTGCGAGACGCGGCCCAGCACCGCGCAGGGCGACCGGCTGCCCGTGGAAGGGGTCTCCTGGCTGGACGCGGTGCGGTACTGCGATGCCCGCTCCCGCCGAGAGGGGTTCACGCCCGCGTACCGTCTGGGCGAGGACGGGAGCGTCGAGCCGAACGGCTCCGCCGACGGCTACCGGCTCCCGACCGAGGCGGAGTGGGAGCACGCGTGCCGGGCCGGTACGACCGAGGCACGGTACGGGCCGCTCGACGACATCGCCTGGCACCGGGCCAACTCGGGCGAGCGGATCCACGAGGTGGGCGGCAAGCGACCCAACGCGTGGGGCCTCCACGACATGCTGGGCAACGTGTGGGAGTGGTGCTGGGACGTCTACGACGCCGAGGTCTACAAGAGCTACCGGGTGCTGCGCGGCGGCGGATGGTTCGACGAGCCCTGGAGCTGCCGCGCCTCGGTACGGCGCCGCAGCCACCCGACCTTCCGGATCGACGACGTGGGGTTCCGCGTCGCGCGGACCGTCTCGGTCTGACGAGGGTACGTGTACACCGGGGAGCCTCAACTCCCGGTCCGGCAGCGCCTGTTCGGGGTGCTGCACCCCAACTGCCCATCAGGTGGCGCTTGTTCGGGGCTCCGTGCCCCGACTTCTCTCAGTCGGTGCCCGTTCGGGTAGCCGCGACCGCCACCGTCGCACAGCGCATCGTGAAGCTTCCGCCCAGCGCGTCGACGGCGGCTCCCGCCTCACGCAGCACCTCCGCCAGTTTGTCCGGTGCGAGCCCGGTGAGGATGCCCAAGGTGGGCAACTGGTCCAGCCACGCGTCGCGGGTGCAGGGCCACTCCCCGTCGAAGCGCCACCGCTCGGGCTCGCTGAATCCGCCCGCCTGCCGGATCCCGTCGGCGGACTTGGCGAGCACCGTCGCGTATGGGTCGAGGACGGGTCCCGCCATCGACCGGAGGTCGAACGGGGAGTCGGGCACCACCCGCCGGTAGACCGTGGCCAATGCCTCCGCGACCTCGGGCGGAAGCTGGAACGTGTTCCAGAACGCGGCCAGGAGGCCACCGGGGCGCAGCGCCTGCGCGGCCTTGGCCGCTCCCGCGACGGGGTCGATCCAGTGCCAGGCCTGCCCGGCGGTGACCGCGTCGAACGTCCGCCCGGCCGGCTCCCAGGCCTCGATGGCCGCCACGTCGACCTCGACCCCGGACCGCCGGGCCACGTCGGCCATCCGCGCGTCGGGCTCGACCCCGAGCACCCGGCACCCGGCCGCCCGCAACTGCCGCGCGGCGATTCCGGTGCCGCAGCCCACATCGAGGACATCGGGGCCGGGGGCGCCGGCGACGATGCGCCGCACCAGAGCCTCGGGATAGCGGGGGCGGGCCCGGTCGTAGCGTTCGGCGTCCGCGCCGAACGACTCGGCCATGGTGCGGGCCCTATGGGGCTCAGAGGCTGAAGGGCGGGGCTGCTCCGGCGGTAGAGTGGGCATGCGCCCACTATTGTGGGCATGTGCCCACTCGTCAACGGGGAGGGCTCGGCCTGGAGAGGATCCGCGATGCCGACAGGTGTGGCCCTGCGCGACGCGCGCGAGCAGTTGTTCAATGCCGCCGAGCGGATCCTGCTCCGGGACGGGGCGGGCGCGCTGACCAGCCGGGCCGTCACCACGGAGGCGGGCTGCGCCAAGGGCGTCCTGCACCGGCACTTCGAGGACTTCGACGCCTTCCTCGCCGACCTCGTGCTCGACCGCATCGGCCGTCTCGACGCTCAGGCCGCGGCCCTGCGCGAGGCGGCCGGAACCGGCACCGTCGCCGGCCACCTCGCCGACGCGCTGACGGAACTGTTCGGGCCGGTAGCCATGGCGATCGTCGGCCTCGTCGTCTCCCGGGACGCCCTGCGCACCCGGCTGCGCCGGACCACCCCGCGCGGCGTCCCCCTCCTGACGGAGGCCACCGCCATGATCGCCTCCTATCTCCGCGCGGAGCGCGACCTGGGCCGCATCGCGGCGGACGCCGACCTCGACGCCCTCGCGCCGACACTGATCGGCGCCGGGCACCTGCTGTTCGCCGGGCAGGAGGGCGTCCCACCAGAGGCCCAGGCCGTACGCAGGACCGTGACCGCGGTCATCGCCGGGGTCGTGCGCGAGGCGCCGCCGGCCTCGGCGTGACACATGGTCAGGCGCTGAGAGCCGGTGTCCGAACCCCGTCCGGATCGGGCACAGGCTCTTGCCCTTCGGCCGGGCTGGGTAGTGTCGTGGCGCAAGGGTGTCCGCGAGGGGAGACCGGTGTGACCGACCAGACCGACGGCTTCGACCCGGCAGTGCGGCGGATGATGTCGTCCAACGAAGCGAACTGGGATGCCCGCACCCCGGTCCACCTGGCCAGCCGCTTCTACGGCGTGGCCGACAAGACGGCGGACCCCGAGCGGTGGTTCGGGGCGTACGAATGGCAGGACCTCGGTGAGCTGGAGGGCCGCGACGTCCTGCACCTCCAATGCCATCTGGGTACGGAGACGGTGGCCTTCGCGGCGCGCGGAGCCCGCACTGTGGGGCTCGACCTCTCCGGCGCGTCGGTGGCGGCGGCACGGGCACTGGCCGCCGAGGCCGGGCTGGACGTCGAATACGTCCAGGCCAACGTCTACGACGCGGCCCGGGAACTGGACGGGCGCCGGTTCGACGTCGTCTACACCGGCAAGGGCGCCCTGTGCTACCTCCCGGACCTGCCCCGCTGGGCCGAGACGATCGCAGCCCTGCTGCGCCCCGGCGGACGGCTCCACCTCGCCGAATTCCATCCGCTGTTCAACTCCCTCGGCCCCTCGCCGGGCCCGGACGAGGGGGGTGAACTGCTGCTGCGCCACGACTACTTGGGCGGTCGGGGACCCGTGCGCCGCGACGCCACGTACACCTACACCGACGGGCCGGCCGTGCAGGGCGCCACCGAGTGCTTCGAGTGGATGCACGGGCTCGACGAGGTGATCAACGCCGTCCTCGGCGCGGGTCTCAGGGTCACCGGGCTGCGCGAGAGCGACGAACTGCCCTGGCCCCGATGGCCCCACATGGTGCCCACCCCGCAGGGCTGGTGGCGGCTGCCCGACACCGCCCCGCGCATCCCGCTCCTGTACGCCCTGACCGCAGAGCGCTGACCCCGCGAGCGGCGCCTGCGCGGGACCTTTCCTCCACACCCCCAACTCCCTTGGCCCGAGCCTGATTTGGAGCCACGGCCGCTGGGGACAATGACACCGGGTGCATCTCCACGAGCGAGCGGTCGGGTTTCCCGCCGGCGGCGCGGGAGGGGGCCGGTAGGCGAGCCCTTGCCCAACGCCGGCCCGGGACGCACATCGGCCGCCGCGATCTGGACGGTTGAGCCGTGCCGGGCGGGCGGGAACCCGACGAGCGCGACGAGGGAGTACCGCCCCGGCGCGGGGCGTGCGGCGAGGATCGGGGAAGGGGCGGCCTTCTATGAGGAGAGGTAAAGGCCGGTTAGCCTTGGGCGCCCCCGAGTCCCGTCCTGCGAAGGGACTTCGCGCCCCCATCGCATTCCTCGCAGCACTGACGCGTATTCATGACGCTTGCGCACAAGCAGGGTTGAAGGATGCCGGTTTCAGTTCAGCAACTGGCCATGTGACGCATCCTCCGAGTTCCGCGCGTCTTTTTCTCTCCGTGTGGTTCGTGCGCTTGAGTGATGCCTGCTGGTCGCCCCCGGGGTCGGCGCTCGTTATCCGGCGGCGTGTCACGGGTTCGGCCATCCTGTTGAGTTGGTATTTCTTGTGCCCGCAATCAATGGATTCGTGTCGCGTAGTTCTTCGGGCCGCCAGGTGGGGAGCCGGAACATCGTTCCCGGCGTGGCTGCGTAGCTTTCGAGTGAGGGAGTCGATATGTGGGGCGTGGGTAGACGCAGCTTCATGACTGTGGCGGGATCACTCGTGACGATGGCAGCGACGGGCACGCCGGCCCTGGCCAGCGGCCACGCCCGCGACGCCGCGAGCGCGTCCGAGTACGTGGACGTACAACTGCTCAACATCACGGACCTGCACGGCTATCTACAGGCACCGCCGCCGGGCGACGTGGTCATTACGGGCGCGGGCGGCCAGCAGTTCACCGTGGGCGGAGTCGCCTACCTGGCCACGCACCTGGAAAACCTGCGGGCCGGACACACCAACTCGATTTTCTTCGCGCCGGGCGACCTGTTCTCGGGCTGGGAGTTCCCGGCGGAGTCGCTGGCCGACGAGCCGACCATCGAGGCGCTCAACCGGTTGGGGCTCGACTTCGCGACGGCCGGAAACCACGAGTTCGACCGCACCCCCGGATTCATGATCGACCACATGGAGCACGGCAGACCGTACGCGGGCGAGGGCTGGACGAACAGTTTCCCCGACTCCGCCGGACGGACCTTTCGCGGCGCGAAATTCCGCTACTACTGCGCCAACATGCTCTGGGGGCATTCGGGGAGGACCGTCCTTCCCCCGGTGAATGTGGAGTGGGTGCAGGGCCCGGGCGGGCGGCGCCTTCCGATCGGATTCATTCACCTCACGGTCACCGGCACCGAAACCTCGTCCACGGGATTCCAGACGGCGCTGCGCATGCTCGACCAGTTGAAGACCGCGAACCGCTATGCGGCGCTGCTCAAATCGCAGGGCGTCAACGCGATTGTGCTCAGCATGCACGACGGGGCGGTGGCCGGAAGCGACTTCAACAGCGGGAGCCAGCCCACGGGGCCCGCCTATGATCTCGCGCTCGCAGTGTCGCCCGACATCGACGCCATCGTCACCGGGCACTGGCACTGCGCGTTCAACATGATGGTGCCCGACCCCTCCGGCCGACCGCGCCCGTTCGTCGAGGCGGGCTGCCACGCGCAGCTCATCAACGAGATCAACCTGCGCCTCGACCCGGTGACGGGCAAGGTCGTACGGGAACTGACCAGGTCGACCAACCATCCCAACACCCACGATGTGACGCCCGATCAGGACCTCAAGGAAACCGCCGACTACTGGACCGGCTACGCCGACAACCGGGGCGCGACCCGCGTCGGGCGTCAGACGGCCACGTTCACCCGCAGCCTGAACAGCATGGGCGAGAGCACGATGGGCAACCTCGCGGCCGACTGGGCACTGTGGGCCGGGAAACAGAGCCTGGACCCCTTCGACACGGGCAACATCTACCCCAACGTCCCCGCCGACCTGGCCCTGATCGCGCTGGCCCCCCGTTCGGGGCCCAGCGTCATCAACACCGACCTCACCCTCGACGCGACCACGCAGGGCGCGGTCTCCTACCGCAAGGCGTTCAACGCGGTGGGCTACGGGAACCCCATCCTGACGGCCACCGTCACCGGTCAGGTCATCCACGACACGCTGGAACAGCAGTGGAAGCTGAAGGGGACCGTCCTCACGTACGCGCCCTTCGCCGTGTCGCACAACGTGCGGTACACGTTCGACGCGGCCGGCTCGGCGGGCAACCGTGTCGCCCCGGCCGATGTCCTCATCGACGGCACCCCGCTCGACCTGCACGCCACGTACCGGCTCGCCACCACGGCCTACACGCTGATCGGCGCGGACGACTACCCGGCGCTGCTCGACCACACCAAACCGGTGCGACACACCCGCGACTTCGAGAGCTTCGTCGCCTACGTCCAGAGCCAGTCCGTCCTCACCCCCGCGCCGCTGGGCCGGGTCACCGCGCGCAACATGACCGCCCTGCGCGCGGACACGGGACAGCTGCTGCCGGTGCCCGAGACGCGCACCGCGGAGACCGGGCCCCGAGTGGCCTCGGCGGGCACGGACGGCGGAGAGGGGCGCTGCTGATCGACACCGTCGCCGCCCTGTATCCAGCCCGAGCGGGTGGCGGCCGCGCCCGCGAGGACTCTGCACGCCCGGCCTCAAAGCCGCCCTCAACGAGCGGGTGCCCGCACGGGGCCGGGCCACCACGCTGTCCGCGGGCGGCCTCGCGACGCGGACATGCCACCCCTGCCGGAGAATGCGGAGGGGCGATCAGCACGTAGGGTCGCCCGCGGTGGTGTGGCACGGGGCCCGCGGCCGTGAACGCCCGTCGCCTGGAGGCAGACCCTGAGTACCGTCACCGCCGAGATCGTCTCGGCCGTCCTCCTGCTCGGCGTGCTCGCCTTCGCCGTCGTACGCCCCCGCAACTGGCCCGAAGCCGTGGCGGCGCTGCCCGCGGCAGGCCTCGTGGTCGCGCTCGGCGCGGTCTCGCCCACCGAGGCGTGGCAGCAGACGCGCGACCTGCTCCCGGTGGTCGGCTTCCTCGCCGCCGTCCTCGTACTGGCCCAACTCTGCGACGACGAGGGCCTGTTCGCGGCCGCCGGCCATGCCGTCGCCCGTGTCTGCGGGGCCAGCCCCCAGCGGCTGCTCGGCGGAGTCTTCGCCGTCGCCGCCGTCATCACCGCGGTGCTCAGCCTGGACGCGACCGTCGTACTGCTCACCCCCGTGGTGTTCGCGACGGCGGCCCGGGTCGGCGTCCGGGCCCGCCCGCATGTGTACGCCACCGCGCACCTGGCGAACTCGGCCTCCCTGCTGCTGCCCGTCTCCAACCTCACCAACCTGCTGGCCCTGGCCGCGAGCGGACTCTCCTTCACGAGGTTCGCGGCGCTGATGGCCCTGCCCTGGCTGGCCGCCGTCGCCGTCGAGTACGCGATCTTCCGCGTCTACTTCCGCACCGACCTCGCGACCACCTCGCACGGGGTGCGGGCGCCGGGAAGCACCGAGGTGCCCGTGTTCACGCTGGTGGTCCTCACGCTCACGCTCGCCGGGTTCGTCGTGACCTCGTTCGCCGGACTCAGCCCGGCCTGGGCGGCGCTCGCGGGCGCGCTCGTCCTCGCCGCCCGCGCCCTGTCCCAGCGGCGCACCACGGCCCGCAAACTGGTGGCTTCGGCGGGCATCCCGTTCTGCCTGTTCGTGCTCGGCCTCGGCATCGTCGTCAAGGCCGTAGTGGACAACGGGCTCGGCTCCGCCATCGGCCATCTGCTGCCCGACGGCGACTCGCTGCCCGCCCTGCTCGCGGTCGTCGCCGTCGCGGCGGTGCTGTCCAACCTGATCAACAACCTGCCCGCCGTGCTCGCCCTGCTCCCGGTGGCCGCGGCGGGCGGTCCCGGCCCGGTCCTGGCCGTCCTCATCGGCGTCAACCTCGGCCCCAACCTCACCTACGTGGGTTCGCTCGCCACCCTGCTGTGGCGGCGCATCCTGCACGAACACGACGACGCGCCCGCCCTCGGCGACTTCACCCGCCTCGGGCTCCTCACCGTTCCCGCCACACTGGTCGCGTCCACCGCCGCGCTGTGGGCGGCGCTGCACGCGATCGGAGGCTGACCGCACCATGAGCGTCATCATCTGGATCACCGAGGGCACCTGGCCCGCCTGCGTGGACGCCGCGCGCGAGCGCGCCGCGGACGCCGACCTCGTACTCCTGCACGTCACCGACGACGCCGTGTCCGAGGCCGCACACGGCGCGTTCGCCGGACTGCTCGGCCGCGGCCACCCCGAACGCGATCCCGGCACCCGCCTCGAAGACCTCTCCCGGGCCGCCGCCGACGACCTCTTCGCCGAAGCCGAGCGGCGCCTGGGCCGCCCGGCCCGCCGCCTCGAACTGCACGGCCGCGCCGAGCAACAGGTCGTACGTGCCGCGGAAGGCGCCGACCGCCTCGTCTGCGCCCGCGACGGCGACGGCACCCACCTCGGCCCGCGCAGCCTCGGCCCGGCCACCCGGTTCGTCGTGGACCACGCGCCCTGCCCGGTCCTGCTGGTCTGGCCGGACGCGGCACCCGGCCTCGGCTCCCTGCCACCACCACGCCCCTGACCGCACACCCCGTACAGAGCCGGTTGGCGAGCGGGCGAGGCCCGGCGCTAGCCTTGGGACAGCGGTGATCCCTGGTGCTCGCCGCGCGGTGGTGGGGCCCGCCGTACCCGAACCGCGGCACCCGCGCCGCCAACGGTCCCTACTTGCGAGCGCGTGCGCCTGAGTACAGGTGCCCTGCAGGTAGGAGACGTATGTCCAAGGGAGCCCAGCCGCCGAGGGCGGCCACCCAGCCCATCGAACCCGATGCCGGCCCGGCCGTGCCCGCGCGCCGCCGCGCCGTCACGCGCGGCCTCGGCCCGGTCGTCGCGGTGGTGGCGCTCGGCGGAGCGATCGGCGCCTGCGCCCGCTACGGGGCCTCGCTGCTGTGGACCACCCGGCCGGGCTCGTTTCCCTGGACGACGCTGCTGGTCAACGGCGTGGGCTGCGCCGTGATCGGCGTCTTCATGGTGGTGATCACCGATGTGTGGGCGGCGCACCGGCTCGTCCGTCCGTTCTTCGGGACCGGCGTTCTCGGCGGTTTCACCACCTTCTCGACATACGCCGTCGACATCCAGAAGTTCGTGGCCGCCGGGCAGCCGCGCACCGGCCTCGCCTATCTGGCGTCGACGCTCCTGGTGGCACTCGCGATGGTGTGGAGCGCGGTGTGGCTGACCCGCCGCGCACTGGTGTGGAGGCAGCGATGACCAGACTGACCGGACGAGCCCTGCGCCTCACGATCTTCATCGGCGAGAGCGACCTGTGGCACCACAAGCCCCTGTACGCCGAGATCGTCCACCGGGCGCACGCCGCCGGCCTCGCCGGTGCCAGCGTGTTCCGGGGCATCGAGGGCTTCGGCGCCTCCTCCCTCATCCACACCCAGCGGCTGCTCTCGCTGAGCGAGGACCTGCCCGTCGCGATCGTCGTCGTGGACGACGAGCAGCGCGTGCGGGACTTCCTGCCGCAGCTCGACGAACTGGTCGCCGAAGGCCTGGTGATGCTCGACGACTGCGAGGTCATCCGGTACGTCGGACGGGAGTGAGCCAAGTGAACTGGCTGCTCGTGGTGTTGGGGGCGGCGATCGGCGCGCCCCTGCGGTACCTCACCGACCTGACCGTGCAGAAGAGGCACGACAGCGTCTTCCCGTGGGGCACCTTCACCGTCAACGTCGTCGGCTGCCTGATCCTCGGCGTGCTCACCGGCGCGGTCACCGCGGGCGCCGCGTCCTCACAGGTGCAGCTGTTCGTCGGGACCGGGCTCTGCGGGGCGCTGACGACGTACTCGACGTTCTCGTACGAGACGATGCGGCTCGCCGAGAACGGGGCGAAGTTCTACGCCGCGGCGAACGTCGTCGTCAGCGTGGTGGCCGGGCTCGGCGCGGTCTTCGTGGGCGTGGCGGTCGCCGAAGCGCTCTGGGCCTGATCCGCGCCTTCAAGACCAGCTGAGCCGGACAGCACACGCACGCAACCGATCCCGGTCCCTTTGCGTCTACGAGCCTGTAGACGTTCATGTTCCGCTCATGCGGCAGTCGCCCGGACTTCTGCTCCCCGACCCGTCCCGTTCGCCACGGGGCGGGCACTGCCCGTCGAACCACCGGAGAACCGCATCCCATGATCAGTCCCACCCCCACGCCGCAGGCCCTGGACGGCGCGTCCATCGACGGCGGGCTGTACGGCGACATCACCGACTTCGCCCGGCACACGCACTGGCTGAACGGGCCGGTGTCCGCCTTCACCAGTTACGGCGTCGCCCTGTTCGCGGTGTTCATGCTGGGCGGCTGGTGGTTCGCCCGGCGCAAGGACGCCTCGGTGATGGCGGCGGCGCTGGCCGCGCCGTTCGCGGTGGTGCTCGCGTATGTGATCAATGACGCGATCAAGTCGGTGTTCACCGAGCCCCGCCCCTGCCGTGCGCTGCCGCACGACTTCCTCATCGAGAAGTGCCCGCCCCTGGACGACTACGCGTTCCCGAGCAACCACACCACGGTAGCCGCCGCCGCGGCCGTAGCCCTGTTCCTGGTCAACCGGAAGCTGGGCGCGATCGCCGCGTTCGTGGCGCTCCTGATGGGCGCCTCGCGCGTGTACGTCGGCGCGCACTATCCGCATGACGTGCTGGTCGCGCTGGTGGTCGGAGGGGTGGTCTCGTTCGCGGTGACGTGGTCCGCCCGGCGGTTCGCGGCCCCGCTCGTGACGCGACTGCGGGGCGGGGCGCTGCGGCCGCTGCTCGCGTGAGGCGGCGTTCTCCGACGGGGGGCGTTGCCCTTGCGCTCGGCGCGGACCGGTGTCCAGGCCGGGCCCGAACCCCTAGGCTCGGCGACGTGCTGCGAATCGTCGATGAACTCGCCGGACCGGGCCCGCTGCGCATCTGCGCCCATGCCCCTGCCGACGGTGATGCCGGGACCGGCCTTCGGGTGCTGCTGATGGCGGACGTGCTGGCGCGCGTCGTCGAAATGCGCGGCAGAGCGGTGCTGATCGGGTGGACCGGCCCGCACGGCACAACGGCCGCCGCTGCCGCCGGCATCCGGCCGGCCGATGCCGAGGGCGACCCGAAGGAGATCGCGGAGGCCCTGGGCGGCGCGCCCGGGGTCCAGCTCACCAGCGGGACGTACGAGGGCGCGGGCAGCGCCTGCCTGCAGATCGGCGAAGCCCGGCTGCCCCCGTTCGAGGGCCTCGACCTGCTGGCCGTACGCCTGCTGCTGCTCAGCCACCCCTACGAGGAACCCATGTCCGTCACGGCGGGGGAGGTCGCCGAGGCCGGCCGCGCGCTGGCCCGCTGGCGGCGTGCCATCGCGGACTGGGCCGAGCAGCCCTCGAAGCCGATCCCCGCCGACCTCAAGAGCACGGCCCGCACCGCCCTGGACAACCGGCTCGACACCTCGGCCGTCCTGCGCCTCCTGCACGATCTGGCGACGTCCGACGATGTGCCGCAGGGAGCCAAGTTCGAGACCATGGCCTACATGGACCGGGTCCTGGGCCTTGAACTGGTCCGCGAGGTGGGGAGGGCTTGAGAGCCTGTGTCTGAGCCCGGGGGCCGGTGTACGCCGACGAGCGCACACCGGGGCCCTCCTCAACTCGCCGCAGGGCCAAGCGAGTTGAGGGCTCAGCCTTCGAAGCCGCCCTCGCTCAGGGCCTTGTCGATGCGGGCGCGATGCGTCTCTTCCCACGCGTCGAGGGATTCACCGGCCTCCTTCGCCAACTTCCGCCGGGCCTCCAGGAGCACCTGCTCCCAGCGTGCGCGGGGCGTGACCACGATGCCCTCCTCGTCGGCCACCACGAGGTCGCCCGCGTCGACCCGCACCCCGCCACAGCGCACGGGCTCGTTGAGCGGAGCCACGGCCTTCTTGGTTCCGGGGATGGGAATGACGCCCCGGGCGAACACGGGAAAGCCCAACTCGCGGACTTCGGCGAGGTCACGAATGACCCCGTCGGCCACGAACGCCGCGATTCCCCGGCGTTGGGCGACGGCGCACACGTTTCCGCCCGCGAGTGCGTAGTCCAGGTCGCCCGATTCGACGACGATGACCGAACCGGGCTCCGCGCGGTGGATGGCCGCGTGCAGCATGAGGTTGTCGCCCGCGGGACACCGTACGGTGAATGCGGGACCCGCGACGCGTGGCATCGGGGACCACAAAGGGCGAATGCCGATATCCATGACCTGGTCGCGGCCCAGGACGTCGGCGAGCGTGGTCGGGGAAATGTTCTTGAATTCGCTGATGTCGTTCATGTTTCTCCCTGACAGGACTTGATAGGGCGTAATAAAGGCTTGTTCAGGGCGCCAGTTGGGCGGCGCCGGGCGCGTTCGGCACCGAGCGCCGGAATGATCTCAAGCGATCTGATCCGCCGCCAGCAGGCCTTTCCGCGAGATGGGGTCGGTGGCGACCGGAGCCGTGCAGGCATGGGCGCCCGCCACCGCGCCGAATCGGCCGCATTCCCGTACGTTCCGGCCGGTGAGCCTGCCGTACAGGAAGCCGCTGACGTACGCGTCGCCCGCGCCGTTGGTGTCCACGACCGGGGCGTGCGGTGCGACGGCCGGGATGTGGTGCGGGGTGGACCCGCCGTCCCGGGTGAGGAGGTAGGAGCCTTCGGCTCCGGCCGTGGCGACCACGGTGTCAGCGCGGCCCTCGCGCAGGATCTCCCGCATCAGCGCGGGGGCGTTGTCACCCGCTCCCGCCGAGCTGAGGAACACGAGGTCCGAGCGGAGCGCGAACTCCCGGTGGTGCTCGGCCAGTCCGTCCCAGTCGTGCAGATCCGTGGAGACCGGGATGCCGAGGGCCTCGATGTCGTCGAACAGGAAACGCGCGAAGTTCATGATGGAGAGGTGGACATGGCGGGTTCGGCGCAGCCGGGGGAGGTAGAAGTCCCGGGGCATCCGCAGGTCGGCCGGGTCGCGGGCGTCGTAGAAGGGCATCCGGCGGCCGTTCGCGTCCACCAGGTTCACCGCGCGCCGGGTGCCGGCGGGGGAGATCAGCGGGGCGAAGTCCACATCACCCTCGGCCAGCAGCTCGCGCACCTGGGAGCCGATCCAGTCGTCGCCGATGCAGTCGATCAGGCCGACCGCCAGGCCGAGGGCTCGCGTCCCGAGGGCCACGTTCGCCCCGGTGTGCCCGGGCCACTCCACGATCGGGCCGACCTGCACCGAGTCGGCGAGCGGGACCGGCAGGGAGTCGACGCGTACGACCGTGTCCACCCCCGTGCCCCCGACCACCAGGACGTCGTACTCCGCGCTCTCTCGGATCACCGTTCCACCTCTCTGTCGCCTGGTCCCACCGTGGAGGGTGGCCTGTGAGCAATGATCTCCGGCAGGGGCGTGAGGGACACGTGTGCTGCCGCAGGTATGTGAGGCATGTGAACCAGGAGAAGTCCCGAGTGTCCTAAATGGAATGTTTTGGGATGCCATCACTCCGCTCGCACTCCCGCATTTATGATGTCCGAATTGGCCGCTATTGAGTGAGGCTCGCCTCTTTTGTGGATGGGCTGCCCGGTTGCTCGACGAGCGAGTGAATTGGGTCACGTGTGGGATGGTGGGCGCTCGGGCTCCTCGGGGTCATTTCGGTTGAACCGAAAGCGAGTTGAGGTCCCGGGCGGGGCGGTCGCGGCGTGTGGATTTAAGTGGATCAATATCCCGGATCGCGCCCATTGAATTCTGGCCTTGTTTCCGGTCGGCCTATTCGTTTACGTTCACCGTCAATCCGGAGGGAACGCCGAATCCTGCCGCCGTCCGGAGCCTCCCACACACGTTTGGCAGGAGCGGGGGAACCAGGTAAGCCGCCGATCCGGATTCCGGAACGGCTGGGGTGAAGTCGCGTGCGCCGCGACCGGACATCTCCCGTCCGAACCCGACAGCTCACCTCGTAGGCGAAGGAGAGGAATTCACCATGCCTGCAAAGGGCAAGCACCGCCGCCCCAAGTCCAGCTCGCTGTCCCGGGGCCTCGCCGCCGCCGGAACGGGCGGCGCCGTACTCGCCATGCCGGTGATCGGTGCGACCACGGCCGCCGCCGCGCCGGCCCACTCCGCCACCGCCGTCAAGGCCGCTCCCACGAGCTACGCCGTCGTCGCCGGGGACTCGCTCGCCAAGATCGCCGACGCCCTCAACGTGAGCGGCGGCTGGAAGCAGCTCTACCAGGACAACAAGAGCGTCATCGGTGGCGACCCGGCTCTGATCCAGCCCGGCCTCAAGCTCACCGTCGGCGGCCCGGCCGCGGCGAGCACCGCCCGGGACGCCTCGGCCGACCGGGCCGACCGCTCCGCCCGCACGACGAGCCTCACCGCCGCGAGCACGGCCGGCGCGCCGACGTACGCCAACAACCTGGACGGCTGGATCAAGCAGTCGATGGCCATCATGGCCCAGCACGGCATCCCCGGCAGCTACAACGGCATCTACCGCAACATCATGCGCGAGTCGTCGGGCAACCCCCTGGCGATCAACAACTGGGACTCCAACGCGGTGGCCGGCACGCCCTCCAAGGGACTCCTCCAGGTCATCCAGCCCACGTTCGCCGCCTTCCACGTGCCGGGTACGTCCATGGACCTCTACGACCCGGTCGCCAACATCACCGCCGCGTGCAACTACGCCGCCAAGACGTACGGCTCGATCGACAACGTCTTCGGGGCGTACTGACGGTCGCCCTCGGGGCCGGGCGCTTTCGGGGGGCGCCCGGCCGACCGTCGGCCCCAACCGGCGGTCCATCGCCCGGGGTTCAGCCCCGGCGGGCCAGAAGACAGGCGCGCCGGGTCGCTTCGCTTCCCGTGTGCGGTGTTCAAACGGGGAGCGGTGCAAATTTCGTTCACTCCCGAGGGTGAACAATTCGAAGGGTGCACGTTTCTGCATGCGGCCCTGTTCCTAGGGTGGTAGTGCGTCACCCCGGACCACGGTGACTGCCCGATTACCGAGTACCTCCGCACCCGCGGAGGCCAGTTCTGGACCGGGAGCTGCCATGGGAACCACCGCTCGGCCATCCGTCTCGGCCCCTGTGCCGCTTCCGCCGGGGCTGCTGCCGGACCGGCTCTCCAATGCCCGCACCTATCTGATGCAAGGGTTCACGGTGGTCGAGGTCCACGGCACCGTCGACCTGGCCACCGCGCCCGGAGTCCAGCTGCATCTCGACGCCGCCACGCAGCCGGCCCGGGCGCGCGTGATCGTGGACTTGCGGCCCGTGGACTTCTTCGACTGCGCCGTCCTCACTCTGCTGTGCCGGGCGTACCGCAGGATCCGGGCCCGCGACGGGCATCTCGGCGTGGTCTGCGTACGGCCGTGGCACCGGCGGATCCTCACGGCGGGTGGCCTCGACGCGCTCTTCGAGCCGACGACCACGATCAAGGAAGCGGCCCTGGTCGCCTTGACCGGGCCGACGGCCGACGACAACTAGCGCCGGGCGCGGTCCAGTTGTCGCCCTTTCAGAAACCGTGATCCGACCGGGCTTCACCGGCCCTTCGTGAGAGGTCGGACCAAGTGCCGGGCCGAGGTGCGGTCCGGGCGGCGCGGTGAGGGCTTTGAAATACACGGGGAAGAGTCGGCGTTCTTGACGGGAATGTCGGCAGGGGCGGGCGTATCGTCGCGCAGGTGACTGCGATGAGAAAGATCATCCTTCCCATGTCGGTCTCTCTCGACGGCTTTTTCACGGGGCCCGAGGGCGAAATCGACTGGCACATGGTCGACGACGAGCTGCATCAGTACGTCAACGAACAGCTCAGGCCCATGGGCGCCTTCATCAGTGGGCGCGTGACCCACGAGCTCATGGCCGAGTACTGGCCCACCGCCGACGCCGACCCTTCCGCCTCCCCGCCGGTCGCTGAATTCGCCGGTATCTGGCGGGAGATGCCGAAGATCGTGTACTCCCGGACACTTCAGAAGGCCGACTGGAACACCACGGTCAAACACGAGGTCGTCCCGGCGGAGATCGAGGCGCTCAAGGCACGGCCCGGCGGGGACCTGGTGATCGGCGGGGCGAATCTCGCCGCCACGTTCCGGCAGTACGACCTCATCGACGAATACCGCCTCTACGTCCACCCGGTCCTGCTCGGAACAGGCCGGCGCCTCTTCCCGACCTCGTACGCCGACACCCACGAGCTGCGCCTCGTCGAGACCCGCGCCTTCGGCAACGGCGTGGTCCTCCTCCACCACGAACGGGTCAGGGCAGCGCAGTAACCGGTACGTGAAGTCACCGACGGACGGCGGGACGGGCGAAATGGAACAGCAACTGGCCAGGCAATGGCTGGCGACAGCCGTCGAGGAGGCCCGGGCGGGACTCGCGGAGGGCGGCATCCCGATCGGCGCGGCGCTCTACGGCCCGGACGGAGCGGTGCTGGGCCGTGGCCACAACCTGCGGGTACAGCAGGGGTGATCCTTCCCTGCACGCGGAGACGGCGGCATTCCGCAATGCCGGAAGGCAGCGGTCGTACCGGGGCACGACGATGGTGACCACGCTGTCCCCGTGCTGGTATTGCAGCGGCCTGGTACGGCAGTTCGGCATTTCGCGCGTCATCGTGGGGGAGGACGAGACGTTCCGGGGCGGGCAGGAATGGCTGGCCGGGCATGGGGTGGAGGTCGTGGTGCTCGACGATCCGGAGTGTGTGGCCATGATGAAGGAGTTCGTCATGACCAACCCTGAAGTGTGGAATGAGGACATCGGAGACAGTGGGGAGTGACGCCCCTTGAGGGGCAGGGAGGAAGAAAGAGCCAACTCGCTTATTTTCCGGCCTCGTTGAGATGATCCGCCAGTTCCCTCAGGTGGCTGATCGTGGTGATTCCCGCCGGCAGCCCCTCCGGCCGGAGCCCCGAGCCGACAAGCACTGCCGACATGCCGAACTCCTCGGGCCCCACCGCATCAGTCTCCGGGTTGTCTCCCACGAACAGGACGTTCTCGGGCGGGCAGCCCGCCGCCTCGGTCACCGCGGCGTAGAAGCGGGGATCTGGTTTGCGGATGCCGAGGGCACTGGAGAGCACCAAGGCGTCGAAGCAGTCCGCGATTCCCGCGGCTCGCAGGGTCTGGAGTCGCACCTGCTCCGGCCGGTCCGTGTTGGAAGCCAGTACGCACCTCAGACCGGTCGCGTGGAGGTCCCGAACCGCCGAAGCCGCCTCGGGGTCGATCCTCGCGTCGGGCAGCGCCGTGAACACCGCTTCCATCGCGCGCCGCAGATCCGGGATGTCCGCGCCGCAGTCCTGGGCGGCGCGGCGCAGGCGCGTCTCGAACGTGCTGCGTACTCCTTGGACGCGGCCGGTCGGCCCGAGGCGCCGGATCACCGTGTCGAAGCGGGTGGGGAAGTCGTCGGGGATCAGCGTCCCCGGCAGATTCCGTAGGACTTTCGCGACCAACTCGCCGTCCGGGGCCGGGCCGTGGCCCGCCAGGGTGCCGACGAAATCCAGCGCCAATACGCGCACCCGCTCCATGAGGCCACCCCTTTCCCGGGACAGGCCTCACCCTATTCAGCTGCCTCGCGGATATCCGGCACCCCTTCCCGCGTCGCTGTCGCGAAGCCGATCTGGGCGCGGCCGCGTATCGCCCAACACCTTCTGGCATCCGGTCCTGTCGCAGGCGCCGCATGAACCCCAGGGGTCGGCCCAGGTTGACCGGTTCGAGCGGGTCTCTTGAGGAGTACTGGGACGCTTGGGCGGTGAGGGGCTCAGGCGGCCGGCGAAGGGTGCGGCGCGGAGCGCCACGTACGACGAGAGGAACGGAACATGCGCAAGAGGCACGGAACCCGGTGGCCGGTGCTCGCCGGTCTCACGGCACTGGGCCTGGCCGCGGGAGTGCTGCCCGCGGCCGCCGCCCCGCCGGATCCGGGTGCCCGTGAACAGGCCCGAGTACAGGCGTACTTGGGGCGAATAGCGAACTCTCCGAGCGGGCTCCGGCGCTTCATGGCGGAGCTGCCCAAGGGCGCGGATCTGCATCACCATCTGGGTGGCGCGGTGCGCCCGGAGTCGCTCATCGGGTACGCGGCGCGGGACGGCAAGTGCATCGACACCACGAGCTACGTCGTCACACCGGGACCCCGGCCCTGCGCGGCCGGACAACGCCCGGCGCGGGACGCCGCAGCGCCGGGGCCGTTCCGCCGGCACGTGATCGAGGCGTGGTCGATGCAGGGGTTCGTCCTGCCGCCCGACGGCGACCCGCAGCCTGGACACGACCACTTCTTCGACACATTCGGCAAGTTCGACGAGGCCGAAACCGGCCACGACGCGGACATGCTCGCCGAGGTGGCCCGGGCCGCGGCCGAAGAACACAGCAGCTACCTGGAGACGCTCACCACTCCCGAGGCAGGACCGCTGAACCAGCTCGTCGACCGCATCCTGCCGAAAGACCCAGGACCCGCCGACTTCGCCCGGTTCCACGCCACCCTGACCGCGAACCCGCAGTTCCAGGCCCTGGTCCGGCAGGCGGCCGACGACACCGACCGCAGCGTCCGCGACTACCGCAAGCAGCTGGGCTGCGACACCCGGACCGCCCCGAAGGCCTGCCAGGTCGCGATCCGCTTCGACTACCAGGTGCTGCGCGCCCAGGAACCGCGCCATGTCCTCGCCCAGCAGATCCTCGGCTTCGAGCTCGTACGCCAACACCTCGGCGGGGTCGTCGGCGTGAACATGGTGCAGCCGGAGGACGCACCCGTCGCGCTGCGGGACTACACGCTGCACATGAAGATGGTCGGCTTCCTCAAGTCGCTTTTCCCGAAGGTGCGGGTCAGCCTGCACGCGGGTGAACTCGTCGAGGGCCTCGACGGGGTCGCCGGACGCGATCTGACCTTCCACATCAACGAGGCCGTCACCGTGGCAGGCGCCGACCGGATCGGCCACGGCGTCGACTTCCCCCGCGAGAAGAACCCCGCGGCGCTGGCCGCGCGGATGCGCCAACAGCACGTCCTCGTCGAGGCACCCCTCATCAGCAACGCCCAGATCCTCCGCGTCACCGGCGAGCGGCACCCGCTGCGCAGCTACCTCGACGCGGGCGTGCCCGTCGCCCTGGCCACCGACGACCCGGGCGTCAGCCGCAGCGACCTGACCGCCGTCTTCCAACAGGCCGTCACCGACCAGCAGTTGACCGTCCCGCAACTGCGCACGCTCGCGCGCGCCTCACTGGACCACGCCTTCATCGAGGGCCGGAACCTCTGGAAGGAGCAGGACAGCTACGGTGCGTTCGCCGCGCCCTGCACCAACGACACCGCCGACTCGCACCGGCTGCCGAGCGCCGGATGCCGCACCTTCCTCGCCGCCAGCCCCAAGGCGTCGCTCCAGTGGAAACTGGAAGCGGACTGGCGCGACTTCCTGAACCGGTACGCACACCGCTGAACCGAGGAACGGCTCATGCAGCACCGGGTCATTCGACGGTGACCTCGACCGAGTGCCGGCCAGTCGCCCCATTCGGGACGGTCGGGGTGCGCTGCTCGGTCTGGGTCGCGCCCGTGCCGTCGGTGGCCCGTACGGTCAGGGTGTGATGGCCGGAGGTGGTGGCCTGCCAGGGGAAGGACCACAGGCGCCAGGTGTCGACGCTGTCCTCGGCGGCCAGGTTCGCCTGCTGCCAGGGCCCGTCGTCGACGCGCACCTCGACGCGCTCGATGCCCCGGTGCTGCGCCCAGGCCACCCCCGCCACCATGACCGTGCCCCGCTTGAGCCGGGCGGACGCCCTGGGGGTGTCGATACGGGACTGCGTCTTGACCGGGGCCTGCTGCGACCAGGACCGCTGCACCCAGTACGCGTCGTACGCGGCGAACGTGGTCAGCTCGATGTCCTCGATCCACTTGCACGCCGACACGTATCCGTACAGGCCGGGCACCACCATCCGCACCGGAAAGCCGTGGGCGAACGGAAGGGGCGAGCCGTTCATGCCGATGGCGAGCATCGCGTCGCGGCCGTCGAGGACCGCTTCCACCGGGCTGCCGATCGTCACACCGTCCACCGACCGGGCCACCAGCTGATCGGCGGGCCCGCCGCGCGAGGGCGGGCGCACGCCGCACTCCTTGAGGAGGTCGGCGAGTCGTACGCCGATCCAGCGCGCGTTGCCCACATAGGGGCCGCCGACCTCGTTGGACACGCACGCCAGGGTGATGTCCCGTTCGATCAGCTCGCCCGCCCGGCCCTGGACGAGGTCGTCGAAGGTGACCGTGCGGGGCGTGGTGACACCTTTGCCGTGGATCTTCAACCGCCAGGTGGTGGCGTCCACCTTCGGGACGACGAGTGCCGTGTCGACGCGGTAGAAGTCGGAGTTCGGGGTGAATAGCGGGCTCAGGCCCGGGAGTTGGAGGGAGGCGGCTGGGGGCACGGGCGCCGCGGGTGAGGCCGGGCGGGGCAGGACGACCTTGGCACGGGAGGCGACCGCGCTCTCACCGCTTGAGTTCAGTACGCGGCCGAGCAGCCCCGCGGCGGTGGACGCGGCTGCCGCCGCGGTCGCCGCGAGGACGAACGCGCGCCGGTCCCATCCCTCGCCGCCGTCAACCCTCCGCGTGCTCGGCCGAACGCCGGGCAGACGCCCGACGAGCCAGTACAGGAGCGCCGCACCGGCCACCGCGCCGAACACGGACGGCAGCGCGTCCACCGCACTGTGCGAGTCGGGTCGCCCCGTGGCGGCCAGCGCCCCCACGACCCCGAACGCCAGGACCCCGGCGGCGCCGGCCCGCCGGTGGCGCAGGGCCAGCACCCCGAGGAACAGGGCCAGGACCGCGAGCGCGGCGAGGATGCCGATCTGGAGGACGAGCTTGTCGTTCGTCCCGAAGTGGCGGATCGCCCAGTCCTTGAGAGCCACGGGCGTCCGGTCGATGGCCGCCCCGCCGACCGCGGTCACCGGCCCGGCTTCCGGCCGGACGGCGGCCGCCACCAACTCGGCCACCGCCAGCGCGGCATAGCCCGAGAGGAGACCGCAGAGGGCTCCGAGTGAGGTACGGGTCCACCAGCTCAGTTTCTTCGTCACACTCCGCATTCGATACCGCGACGGCATCGGATTGTCCACGCACGGGCCGTGCGGTCACACGGACGGCCGCGATTCGCGCCGGGGAAGCCCTCAGCTCATGGTGACGGTCAGCAGCGAGTACTGAATGACCGTCAGATCCACGCTCACCGTGCTGCCGTCAACCTTCCAGGGAACCGGCGCCGGCGCGGGAGAGGAACCGTCCGGCGAGCTGACCGCGGCGGCCGTCACCCGCCGCCCCTCCGGGACCACCAGCGAGACCGTGCAGGCGGCCGGGGTGGTCTTGAACGGGGCCGGGCTCTCACCGAAGGCGGTGAAATTGACCAGTTGCACGATGGTGTCGTTGCCGAGGCGGCTCAGCTCCAGGTGGATCCGGTGGTCACCGGCGAGCGAGACGGCGGGCGGCGCGGCGGTGCGCACGGGTTCGAGGAGCCGGTCGGCGCTCGGCCCGTCCGTGTGCGACAGGTACGAGAGGCCGAGCAGATCCTTGAAGTACCAGCACGTCCCCGCCCCGAACGCATGACGGTTGCTCGCCGGCACCGGGTCCGCCTTGTGGAAGCCGAGCACATCGGCGAGCGCGTACTCCGGCCTTGCGGTGCCGAACGCGTCGAGGGCCGTGGGCGCGGGGCCGGTGACGACGACCGTGCCGCCGCCGCTCACGAAGGAACGAAGTACCTCGGCCTCCGCGTCCGAGACCGCCTGCGGATTCGGCAGGTACAGGACGCGGTATCCGGCGAGGTCAGCGCTGTTGAGGCCGGGACTCGGCACCGTGTTGAACGGAACGTGCGCGTACACCAGCGCCTTGACGGTGCCGCGGAACTCGCCCAGCCACTTCTGCTGGGTGCAGCTCTCGTCGGAACTCTCGAAACTCCACCAGTCCTTGATCCCGGAGGGCGGCTTGGTGTTGACGTACATGCCGCTGCCCTGGACGGGGCTCACGAAGTCGCGGCTCGCGGAGGAGTGGTACACGCCGACCGTCGCTGCGGAAACGGCGTCGAAGAGCCGCTCCTGATGCGCGGCGACGAACCCGAACATGCGGGTGCGCATCGCGGTGTCGGTGCTCTGGTCCTTGAAGGGGCTCTTCACCTCGAACGGATTGCAGCCCGCCGCGAGGAGCTCGGCCATCACCAAGGAGGCGTCATCCGCCTTCCAGCCGTACGAGAACGCCCAGGCGGGCTTGGTTCCGCTCGCGGCCCGCGCGTACTTGTACATCGAGATCAGGCAGGTCCAGTCGCTCGCCGTGGCGTGGCGCATCCCGTCGTAGTTGCCGAGGATGTCCACCTCCCACACCTGGCTGACCCCTTCCGCCCGGCGCAGCTGCGCGCCGTCCAGGCCGATCAGGGAGGCGTACTGGTAGTCCATGGTCACGGTCTCGACGAAGGTGACCAGGTCCGGGTTGACGGAGCGGCCCGCCGCGGCGATGTCCAGCTGGAACTGCGACAGGTTGCGGTGCCGCCACTCGACGTAGCGGCGAAAGCCCGGGTTGGTGAAGTCGGCCGTGCGGGGCAGTTCGAGGCCGGTGTCCGCCTTGAACGCGGAAGCCGCCCACAAGGACGCGTCGCACCAGCTCATCGCGCCGTCGAAGTAGATGGGAACGTCCGGCCAGACGGCATCGACGCCCGTCGCCGCGAGGCCGCGTATCCGCGCCAAGTAGTAGTCCCGCCAAGGGGAGTTGGGGCTCAGCCAGCAGCTCTCGTCACCCGGGTCCACCCAGACGACGAGGCCGCCGTAGAACACGTTGGGCTTCCCGTCGAGCCCGCGCTGCACCCAGTCCTTGCCGTTGCTGTTCTTGTAGAACGAGGGCCCCTTCTCGCCGCCGGGGCTGATGAGTTCGAGCGAGGGGTAGTACATGACCACGCGCATTCCGGCCGTGTGCGCCAGGTCGGCGAAGCTCTTCACCTTCGCCATGTGCTCGCTGAACTGCTGGTCGGTCAGCCAGTTCGACAGGACGGTGTCGAGTTCGATCACGCTCACGTTCTGCGCCTTGAGCCTGTTGATCACGGGCAGCATGTCGCGCTGCGGATCGGCGTCGTCGTCGAAGGTGCCGTCCGCGAGCCGCGCGTATCTGGCCCAGTCGGGGAAGGCGACCCCGGCGACCCGCCCGGCTTCCGGGGCATCCGCCCAGGCCGGGCGGGGCCCGCCGCCGGGGAGGAAGGGCGCCAGGTTCGCGGCCACCGCGAGCCCTCCCACGCCGAGCCCTGTCCGTAACACGCTGCGACGGCTCAGTCTTCGTCTCGATTCCATGCCCGGATCTCTCCCTGTGGACCACACCGGTACGTTCCGGCTCGGGCGAGGCATCCTGTCGCCGCGTGGCGGGATCGGCCAGAGTGCCCTTTCGGCCAGGGCGGCTCGACTATGAGGTGGTCGTGAGGGCGGGCGGCAGCATGGCCTCGTGGCCGGGGATGTCCGGGGTGCGGATGCGCTGGGTGAGGAAGAGGGCCGCCCGGTCCAGCGCGTCGTCGGCCTCGTCGAGAACGCCGGCGAACGACTTCCTGCGCCACCTCCGGGACCATCCCGGGGCCCGGGTGGCGGACCTCGCCGCCGAGTTCGCCATCGGAATCGGGGCGACCAGCAAGGGCGTCGACCGCCTGGAGAAGCAGGGATGGGTCGTCCGGCAACGCAATCCGGCGGATCGGCGCTCCTCGCTGCTGGCGCTGACCGATGAGGGCCTGGAACTGGTCGACGCGGCCGATCGCACCTTCACCGGGCGGCTGGCCGAGCTGATCGGTGAAACGCTCGGCGGATCCCGGCTGTCGACCGTCGCGCGGGCCCTCTCCGAGCTCCGCTCCGTGCTGGAACGCGACCAGATCGGCACACCCACAGGCTGAGAGCCTGTGTCTCAACCCCGCCCGGTCTGCGCGGAGTTGAGACCCAGGCTCTGACGCGCGGCGCTACGACACCACCTTCGCGGGGCACAGCCGCTGCGGCTCGCCGCCCTTGAGGGTCGCGTCGACGCAGCCGCCTGGCAGCTCGTCGTGGACGGCGGTGCCGAAGTTGGCCGTGACGGTCAGCGTGCCGTCGCCGAAGACGGTCCGCTGCACGGTGCGGTCGGCGGTCAACCAGTCGAAGGACGTCAACTCCTGTGCCCCCGCCGCCTGGTGGAGCGGCGCGAAGTACTTCTGGAGTGCGGCCAGTTCGCGCACGTTCTGGTCATTGTGCTTGTCCTTGTCGCTGAGCACGAAGTTCAGCGGCGTGTTGTAGAGCATCGCGAGCAGCGCCCGCGTCGTTTTCTGCTCCGGAAGCTTGCTGAAGGACAGTTCCCAGCGCTCCGCGTTGATCAGCGAGCCGTGCAGAGCGGTCTCGTACAGCGGCACGCGGTAGGCCGGGTCGTACATCGCCTTGAGGGCGTCGGCCACCGCGGCCCGGTGCTCCGGCTTGAAGTCGCTCACCCGCACCGGCTTGAAGAACGTGTCGGGGGCCGCCGCGGGTGTGTAGCCGCCCCACGCCGGGTCGTCCTTCGGCTGGTCCGGCGTGCTGTCGAAGTGTCCCGTCTCCATCGGCCACAGCCGGCCGTCGGCAGGGGTGCCCGAACCGTGGTCGAAGGCGAGAGCCCGGTTGGCCCAGGACCCGGCGGCCTCCGAGCCGAGCACGAGCGGGGGGCGCCGCGTGGTGTCGTACGTTCCGTCGGTCAGGCGCTGCATCCGGGCCAGGCGGTTGGCCCGGTCCTGGGCCATGGTCATCGGGTGGGCGGCATCGTGGTCCCGGAAGAGCTCGCCCGCCGCGTCCACGTCCAGGAAGTAACTGGCCGCGCCGCCCGCGACCAACGAGCGTGTGCGGTTCGCGAGGTAGTGCCGCTGGGGCTCGGCCTGCTCGAACGCCTGCGAGCTGAGGTAGCAGCCCTGCTTGTGGAAGCCGGGCTGGGGCGTGCCGTCGGCCCGGCGCACACAGAACGACGGGTAGACGTTGTCGGGCCAGACCGAGTTCGGGGGAGTGTCGGGGCCCTTGGTGCGCCCGTTGGCGAACGAGTCGTACGGCCCGACCAGGTACCCGGCCCGCTGTGCCGCGGTGATGTCCGCCGTCGTCATGGGCGAGTCATCGGCGTCGTAGCCGAGCCAAAGCCGGGAAATACCAAGGGAGTTGAGCTTCTCAATGCCCGCCGCCTTGCGGTCGCCGGCCCAGGCATAGGCGTGGAACGCGCCGAGGAGTTTGCCCGTCTCCGGGTTCTTGCGGATCTTCTCGCTGAGGCTGCCGAGCTGCCCGTGTTCGGCGAGCCAGTGCCGGTAGTCGACGGCAGGCGCGACCGGGGAGCCGTCGGTGAGGCTGAAGGCGACGGTGTACGCGCGGGTCGCGTTGCCGCCGGAGAAGGCGTGCTTGGCCGTGGCGCGCAGGCGCCCGCCCTGGGAGGCGTACGCGAGTGATGTGCCGATGTCGGTGGGCGTCAGATAGCTGACGCCTCGACCGGAGCCCAGGGTGTAGCCCCAGACGGGCAGGGTGAGCTGCGACGCCACGTCCTCCTCGGAGCCCACGAGTTGGGCACGCGACGAGTTCCAGAACGGGTCGGCGACCGGCAGCGACAGGCCCTCGCCGCGCGGGAGTTGGAGGGCGGAGGCGGCCTTGTCGGTGCCCGTGACCGGCCATGCCAGGGTGCCGTCGCGGTCGGAGGTGAGGGTGACGAGCAGCCTGCCGCGCTCGATGCGCGCCTCGGCGCTCAGGCCCCGGCCGGGGTACGACCAGCGGGCGCCCTGGCCCGACTTGGTCACGTGGCTGGGCTTGCCGGGCGCGTCGGCGGCCGGGTCCGACACGCGCAGGGTGCGCCCGTCGTCGGTGCGGGCGTCGATCGCCAGGGTCGCGGGGTCGATGGTGGCGGTGCCCCCGGCGACGGGCAGATCCACCTGGCCGCCATGGATCCGTACCCCCGCGGAGTGGGCGGGCCCGGCCGTGGCGGCCGGGGTCAGGCCGGCGGCCAGAGCGGTGGCGACGGCGAGACCGAGAAGGGTGCGCCGGCCGCTTCGACGGGCCGGACGCGTGATGGATGACTTCCCCGTGCTGATGTCCATGGCGCATGGATAACGAAGAGTTGTAAGAGGACCTTAAGAAGCGGTGGGGCGAGCGGGGTTGGCGGTTGTACGCCCTCGCCCACCCGACACATGCGAGTCGCGCTGAGCCGTTGTGTGCGAGGGTGCCGACGGGCGCGTCTGCCATGAGACACCGGAGGGGTGCATGAGTGCTGCCAGGATCGCGGTCGTGACGAGTGGTGCGGGCTTCGAGTACGACGTGGACCTGCCGCTCATCGTGGCCGCGCTGCGTGCCGAAGGCCTGGCGGCCGAAGCGGTCGCCTGGGATGCGGACTCCGTGGCGTGGGACGGGTTCGACCTCGCGGTCATCCGCTCGACCTGGGACTACGCGACACGGCTCGACGAGTTCCTCGCCTGGGCCGACACCACGTCCCGGCACACCCGGCTGCTCAATCCCGCTCCGATGGTGCGCTGGAGCAGCGACAAACGCTACCTCCTGGAACTCGCCCGACGCGGTGTCCCCGTCGTACCGACGCGGGTCCTCGAACCCGGAGACCAGTACGGCGAGGCCGACTTCGACCGGGAGGAAGGCGTAGTGGTCAAGCCCACCGTCTCCGCGGGCGCCCGGGACACCGCACGCTACGAGCCCGGCCAGGCCGCACAAGCCGTCCGCCATGCGCGGATGCTGCTCGACCAGGGCCACGCCGTGCTGATCCAGCCGTATCTGTCCCTGGTGGAAGAGGGCGAACGCGCGCTGGTCTTCGTCCGCGGCGCGTTCAGTCACGCCCTGCGCAAAGGGCCGCTGCTGACCGAGCCGGGGGTGATAGACAACTTCAGGGTGCCGCACCCCGATCTCGCCCCGCACCGCCCGACCCACGCCGAACTGCGCACCGCCTCGGCCGCGTTGGAGGCCGTTCCGGCACCGCACGCCGCGCTGTTCGCCCGGGTCGACCTCGCTCTGGACGAGAACCGGGAGCCCGTGGTCATGGAGCTGGAGCTCATCGAGCCGAATCTGTTCCTCGACACCAACCCGCTCGGGTTGAAGCGTCTGGTGGAGGCAGTGGCGGCGGAAGCCGGGCTCAGAGCCTGTGTCTGAACCCCGCCCGGGCCCGCGACGCCTGGCACGCACTCCCCCAAGGCCTTAAGGGCCAGGGGGGACCCCCATGCCGCGTTGCCGAAACGCCCTAGTAGCTCCTCCCCCAAGGTCTTGAAGACCAGGGGGTACCCCCATCGAGGACGCTCCGGCGCCTTGCGATCGCACGCACCAGACGCCCCGGCCTGATCCGGACGGGGTTCAGACACAGGCTCTCAGGGCCGCGCGATGACGCCCTCGGCCGGCACCGGCGGCCAGTGGCCGGGGGAGAGGACGCCCAGTGCGTACGCCTTCGCCACAAGCGCCGTACGCCCTTGGACGCGCCAGCGCTGGGAGAGCCGGGCCAGGTGGTAGTTGACGCCGTCGACGGTCAGGCCCAGGGCCTTGCCGATGGCGGCCGTGGTCGCGCCGGACGCCGCGAGCGCCAGAATGCGGGCCTGCGCCTCGCTCACCGATCCGCGCGGGGAAGGCGGCGGTCCGGGGCGCTCGTCCCGCACGTACAGCATCGCGAGCAGCACGGGCGCCGGGCTGGGGACGGCCATGATCGGGTCGATGGTGAACTCGCCCTCGCGTTCGGCGCCGTCCTTGCCCGCCCGCCAGGTCACCTCGATGGGATAGCGCGACGTGCGGCCCGCGCGCAGCGCCCTGACCAGCCGGTCGATCTGCTCCTCGGAGCGCGGGGTGAACAGCTCGCGCAGCGAGCGGCCGCGCAGCCGGCCGGGGGTCGTGCTCCCCCACTCGGCGGCCATCGCGGGGTTGGCGACATGCACCTCGCCGTCGATCGAGCAGACCGCGATCGGAAGGGGAATGCGGTCGAGCAGGGTGAGGAAGTGGTTGCGCCACGCCCCCAAGTCCTCCACCGGTGTCTGCTCGTCGGTCATACCGCGTGCCACCGCCCCCTCTTCGGCCCGTCCGCAAGTGCCGGACGCGAGAAACCACTGCACAATCATGCAGTCCGGCACCAGGGCGCGGCACACCGGGCGGGTGAGGCTGGACGCATGACGGACACGATCCTGATCCCCGCAGACGCACGCCCCGCCGACGACACCGTACCCTTGGTGGACATTTCGGGCGGTGGTCTCACCGAGACGCCCATCCAGCAGTCCATGGAGCTGGTCCGGGTGCACGGGCCGGTGTTCCGGCGTCGCCTCAACGAACACGAGCACCTCTTCGTCAGCTCGCTCGACCTGGTCACCGAACTCGCCGACGAGACCCGGTTCTCCAAGGGCATCTCGAAGATCCTCGACTATGTGCGCGAGTTCGCCGGTGACGGCCTCTTCACCGCCTACAACGACGAGCCGAACTGGGCCAAGGCACACGACATCCTCATGCCGGCCTTCGCGCTCGGCTCGATGCGGACCTACCATCCGACGATGCTGCGCGTCGCGCGCCGCGTGATGGACAGCTGGGACCGCCAGGCGGCACGCGGTGCGACGGTCGACGTCGCCGACGACATGACGCGGATGACCCTGGACACCATCGGCCTCGCCGGATTCGGCTTCGACTTCGACTCGTTCGGACGGGCCACCCCGCACCCCTTCGTCGAGGCGATGGTGCGCTGCCTGGAGTGGAGCATGAAGCGGCTCGGCCGCACCCCGGGCGCCGACCACAGCGAGCAGGACCAGGAGTTCGAGCGGGACTCGGCCTACCTAGCCTCCGTGGTCGACGAGGTCATCGCCGCCCGTACGAAGAGCGGGGACACCTCCGTCGACGACCTCCTCGGCCTGATGCTGGGCGCGGCCCACCCCGAGGAGGGCACCACCCTGGACGCGGCCAACATCCGCAACCAGGTCATCACCTTCCTCATCGCCGGGCACGAGACCACCTCCGGCACCCTGTCCTTCGCCCTCTACCACCTGCTCAAGGACCCGACCGCGCTGCGCCTGGCCCAGCGTGAGGCCGACGAGCTGTGGGGCGACAACCCCGACCCCGACCCCACCTTCGAGGACATCGGCAAGCTGCGCTTCACCCGCCAGGTGCTCAGCGAGGCGCTGCGCCTTTGGCCGACGGCGGCCGCCTTCACCCGGCAGGCCCGTGAGGACACCCTGCTCGGCGGGCGCGTCCCGCTGCGCGCCGGCGACCAGGTCACGGTGCTCACGCCGATGCTGCACCGCGACCCGGCGTGGGGCGACAACCCCGAGCTGTTCGACCCCGCACGGTTCGCGCCCGAGGCCGAGACGGCCCGCTCCCCGCACGCGTACAAGCCCTTCGGAACCGGTGAACGGGCCTGCATCGGGCGGCAGTTCGCGCTCCACGAGGCGACGATGCTCCTGGCTCTGCTGGTGCACCGCTACCGCTTCGTGGACTCCGCGAACTACCAGCTGCGGATCAAGGAGACCCTCACCCTGAAGCCCGAAGGGTTCACCCTCTCCCTGATCCCGCGCACCCCCGCCGACCGGGCCCTGAACCGGGCCGCACTCCCCGCCACGTCCTCCGGCACGACGTCCGAGGCCGCCGAGTCCGGGCCGGAACTGCCCTCCCGGGTCCGCCAGGGCACCGGCCTGCTCCTCCTGCACGGCACGAACTACGGCACCTGCCGCGAGTTCGCCGAGCGCCTGGCCGCCGAAGCCACCACGCTCGGCCTCGCCACCGAGATCGCCCCGCTGGACGCCCACGCCGGCGCGCTGCCGAAGGACCGTCCCGTCGTCATCGTCGCCGCCTCCTACAACGGACAGCCGACCGACGACGCGGCCCGCTTCGTGCGCTGGATCGAGGACGCCGGGCCGGGAGCCGCCGACGGCGTGCCGTACGCGGTGCTCGGCGTCGGCGACCGCAACTGGGCCGCGACCTACCAGCGCATCCCCACCCTGATCGACGACCGCCTCGCGTCCCTGGGCGGCGAGCAGCTGCTGCCCCGCGCCGAAGCCGACGCATCCGGTGAACTCATGGGCACGGTAAGGGAGTTCGCGGAGTCCTTGCGCGTGGCGCTGCTCGAACGGTACGGGGATCCGGAGAGCATCGGCGCCACCGCGCCGCCCGCCGAGGCCGCGTACACCGTCACCGAGATCACCGGTGGGCCGCGTGAGGCGCTCGCCGCGCGCCACGGTCTGACGGAGATGACCGTCACCGAGGCCCGCGACCTGACATCGCCAGGACATCCCCGGCCCAAGCGGTTCGTGCGCCTGGCCCTGCCCGATGGCGTCACCTACCGCACCGCCGACCACCTCACCGTCCTGCCCGCCAACGCCCCGGCGGCCGTCTCCCGGGCCGCGGCGGCCCTCGGTGTGGACCTCGACACCGTCCTGAGCATTCACGCGCGGGGGGCCGCGCCCGCCGCCCTGCCGGTCGACCGCCCGCTTTCCGTACGCGAACTCCTCACCCATTATGTCGAGTTGGGCGGGCGTCCGACCCGCGATCAGATCGCGCTGCTCGCCGCGCACAACCCCTGCCCGCCCGAGCGCGCCGCCCTCGAACACCTGGCGGCGGACGACCCGCGCCCCCTGCTCGGCCTCATCGAGGACCACCCGGCGCTGAAGGGTGCACTCGACTGGCCCACGCTCCTGGAGCTGCTGCCTCCGCTGCGCCCCCGCCAGTACTCGGTGTCCTCCTCGCCCGCCCGCGACCCGCGCCACGCCGACCTGATGGTCTCGCTCAACCCCGGCGGCACCGGCTCCGCCCACCTGCACTCGCTGCGGCCCGGCGACACCGTGCTCGCCCGCGTCCAGCCCTGCCGCGAGGCCTTCCGTATCGCGCCCGACGCACCGGAACCCGTCATCATGATCGCCGCGGGAACGGGCCTCGCCCCCTTCCGAGGGGCCGTCACCGATCGCCTGACGGAACGTCAACTCAGCCCCGCAGTCCTCTACTTCGGCTGTGACGCACCGGAGGTGGACTTCCTCCACGCCGACGAACTGCGCGCCGCCGAACGGGCCGGAGCCCTCTCGCTGCGACCCGCCTTCAGCGCCCCCGCCGAGGGAGGCGGCCGCTTCGTGCAGCACCGCATCGTCGCCGAGGCCGACGAACTCTGGCCGCTTCTGGAGGCGGGCGCCCGGGTGTACGTGTGCGGCGACGGCAACCGCATGGCCCCGGGGGTGCGTGCCGCCTTCCGTGACATCTACGCCCAGCGCACGGGTGCCTCGGCCGAGGACGCCGAGGCCTGGCTGAACCGGCTGACCGCCGAGGGCCGGTACGTGGAGGACGTGTACGCGGGCTGAGACACCCTGGTCGATCGGGCCCCTCCGGGAAGCGGCCCGGCACGGCGCGCACCAGAATCGTAGGAACCGGGGAGGCCGGCCGCCGAACGGCGGGCCTCCCCGCCCACCTCGACATCGGGAGAGAGCACGCGATGCCCACCAGCCCCGCAAGCAGCGAGAAGAGCACCATGAAGGCCATGACGTACGCCTCGTACGGGGACAACTCGGTCCTGAGCCTGACCGAGCAGCCACTGCCCAAGGTGGGTCCGGGCGAGGTGGTCGTGCGGGTGCGCTGCGCGGCCGTCAACCCGGTCGACTGGAAGATCATGTCCGGTGGTCTGGACGGCATGATGGACACGGTCTTCCCGGTGGTCCCGGGCTGGGACGTCGCCGGTGTCGTGGAGCGCACGGGCATCGACACCCCCGAGTGGAAGGCGGGCGACGAGGTCTTCGCGTACGCCCGCAAGGACTATGTGCACGGCGGCACCTTCGCGGAGTTCGTGACCGTCCCCGTACGGGCGCTCGCCCGCAGGCCGAAGTCCCTGAGCTGGGAGGAGACCGCGGGCGTCCCGCTGGCGGGGCTCACCGCCCGGCAGACCCTGACCCGGCTCGGCACGGCCAAGGGCGAGACGGTGCTCGTGCACGCCGCGGCGGGTGGCGTGGGCACGTTCGGCGTACAGATTGCGAAGGCCATGGGCGCCCGCGTCATCGGCACGGCCTCCGAGCGCAACCACGACCGGCTGCGCGAGCTGGGGGCCGAGCCGGTGACGTACGGCGACGGCGTCGCCGAGCGCATCCGGGCGCTGGCCCCCGAGGGCGTGGACGTCGTCGTCGACTACGTCGGCGGGGTCCTCGACACCACCCGGGCGGTCCTGCGTGAAGGGGGCCGCCACGCCTCGATCGCCGACCCGTCGGTCATGGAGGCGGGCGGCCAGTGGATGTGGGTACGCCCCGACGGGCCCGGCCTCGAAGCCCTTGCCACGCTCGCGGACGCGGGCCGGCTCAAGGTCCCGGTGGCCGAGACGTTCCCGCTGGAGCGGCTCGCGGACGCGTTCGAACTCAGCCAGACGGGCCACGCCCACGGCAAGATCGTGATCCGGGTCAGCGAGGACGCGGCGTAACCTGCGCCGTTCGTGGCAGGTCCCGGTCCCGGTGTCGTGTCGGTGAACTGAGGGGTAAATCTGGACGCCGGGCCACCCGGATGAGCGATCGGGCGTCACCGGGTGCCTAGCATGAGCTGCGTTGTCCCCTCGCAGCTGACACGAACGGAGTGCCTGATGAGCGACCCCGATCCGGGTTCGGGTCAGGAACCGGCCGAACTCGAAAAGGGGCCCGGCATACCGGCCCGCAAGGCCTGTCCGCCCGGTGGCCGTCGTACCGGCGCGGCGCTGGCCGTGGCCGTCGTCGCGGTGGGCGCGGGCGTCTACGCCCTGGCTTCCGTTGGCGACGGCCCCTCGGACGCCAAGCCTTCGGCGGCGAAGGGGCCGACACCCGTCGAGGTGTCGGCCGGCACGTGCGGCAAGGGCTGGAGCGGCGCGACCCCGGGCCCCCAGGTGTTCGCGCTGAGCAACACCTCTTCGTCGGCGGCCGAAGTCGATCTCACCGACCCCGCGACCGGCGCCGTCTACGGGGAGGTCGAGGGCCTCGCGCCCGGCACGACCCGCGAGATGCGCGTGGTCCTCGGCGGCGGCTCGTACGCCTTCAAGTGCCTGCCGGACGACGCCGACGCGGTCACAGGACCCACCGTGAAGATCGCGGGCCCGAGCACCGGGAGCGGCCCGGCCGCGGTGCCGGTGACCCAGCACGACCTCATCCCGGTGGCCCTCGCCTACCAGCAGTGGATCACCGCGAAAACCGTTGAACTAACCGACCGCACCGATGAGTTGAAGCGGGCCATCGACGACGGCGACCTCGCCGCGGCGCGCGACGCCTGGCTGCCCGCGCACCTGGTCTACGAGCGCATGGGCGCCGCCTACGACGCGTTCGGCGAGGCGGACGCAGCCATCAACGGCTCGGGCCCCGCCCCGTCGGCCGCCGGATCGGCCCAGGACTTCGAGGGCTTCCACCGGGTCGAGTACGGGCTGTGGCACGGCGAGTCGGCCGCGTCACTGCGCGGGCCCGCCGACCGGCTCGCCCAAGCCGTGCACGCCCTGCGCGACAGCTGGCCGCAGGAACGGCTCGACCCCGCGCAACTGGGGCTGCGCGCCCACGAGATCCTGGAGGCCACGGCGCAGTCCGAGCTCACCGGCCGCACCGACTACGGCAGCGGCACCAACCTGGCCACCGCCCGCGCCAACCTCGACGGCACCCGCGAACTCCTCACCCTGCTGCGCCCGTTGCTCACCAGCCGCTACCCGGACCTGCCGCGCCTCGACGCATGGCTGGACCGCACCCAGCACACCCTGGACGGCTTCGGAGCGGGCGGCCACTGGACGCCGCTGGACCGGCTCGGCCGCCAGGACCGGCAACGGGTCAACAGCGACGTCGGCCAGGCCGTGGAACTCCTCGCCCCGGTGGCGACGATCTGTGATGCGCGGAGGACAGCATGAGCGAGGTACGACGGCGCGGCTTCCTGCGGGGAGCGGCCGTGGGGGTCGGGACCGCGGTCACCGGGGCCGCGCTGAGCGGCGCGATCCCCCGCCCGGCGTCGGCGGAAGGCGCGAGCAAGACCTCCGCGCACCTGGACTTCCACGGGGTGCACCAGGTCGGGATCCTCCAACCTCCCCAGCGGGCAACGGCGTTGGTGTCCTTCGACGTGACCGCGGCGGACCGCAGGGAGCTCACCGAGCTGCTGCGTACGCTCACGGACCGGGCCCGCTTCCTGGCCGCCGGCGGCTCCCCGGCACCGGTCGGGATCACCGCGCCGCCGAGCGACTCCGGGGTGCTCGGCCCCCAGGGGCCCACGGGCGGGGTGACGGTCACCACGGGCGTCGGCGCCTCCCTCTTCGACGACCGGTTCGGCCTCAAGAGCCGCAAGCCGGTCCGGCTCACCGCGATGCCGGCGTTCCCCGACGACGACCTCGATACGGCCTGGTGCCACGGCGACCTGAGCGTGCAGCTGTGCGCCGACAGCCCGGACGTCGTCCTGCACGCCCTGCGCGACATCGCCCGGCACACCCGCGGCGGGATGCAGGTGCGCTGGCGCATGGACGGGTACACCAGTCCACCGAGGCCGAGCGGAACCCCCCGCAACCACATGGGTTTCAAGGACGGCACCGCCAACCCCGACACCGCCGACGCCGCCGCGATGGACCGGCTCGTGTGGGTGGGTGCCCAGGGCGGAGAGCCTGCCTGGACGGCCGGCGGGAGCTACCAGGTCGTGCGGTTGATCCGCATGCTGGTGGAGTTCTGGGACCGGGTCTCGATCAGTGAGCAGGAGCGGATGTTCGGGCGCAGCCGGGACACCGGCGCCCCGCTGGACGGCTCCGCCGAATTCGACGCGCCGAAGTACGCGGAGGACCCCAAGGGGGACGTGATCCCGCTGGACAGCCACATACGCCTCGCCAATCCGCGGTCCGGACCGAGCGAGGGGCAGCGGATCCTGCGCCGCGGCTACAACTACGACCGCGGCATGGACGCCAACGGCGACCTCGACATGGGACTTCTCTTCTGCTGCTACCAGCAGGACCTGGCCCGGCAGTTCGAGACCGTCCAGAAACGGCTGAAGGGCGAGCCGCTGGTGGACTACATCAAGCCATTCGGCGGCGGCTACTTCTTCGCCCTGCCGGGGGTGCGGGACCGTACAGACTGGTTCGGGCGGGCCCTGCTCGGCTGAGGGCCGCACGCTCGGCCGCGCTTCACCAACAGAGGGTCAAGTTTTGGCCTGATATTCCTGACTGGCTGTTCACCAGCAGGACACAATGCCGCCGTCGCGGTGTAGTGGTCCGCGCGAAGCATCACGTTTCGTCAACGACATCAAGACATCACGACGGCGGCCGGTCGCCGGACGCAAGTGGAGGCACGCGGAGCATGGGCAGCAAAGGTAGCGCGGCGGGTCCGGGGCGCTGGGCCAGACGGTGGGGGGCGTTCGCCGGAGCGGCGGCACTCGGCCTGCTGAGCGGTACGGTCCCGGCCGCGGCGGACTCGGCGGACCACCACGGCGAGGGTCAGACGGCCACCCCGGTCAAGCACCTGGTGGTGCTCTTCCAGGAGAACGTGTCCTTCGACCACTACTTCGGCTCGTACCCGGTGGCCGCGAACACCGACGGCACGAAGTTCACGGCCGACAAGCACACCCCGAAGGACATCGACACCCTGCGCAACGCCGGGCTGCTGACGAAGAACCCGAACCAGTACCTCCCCAAGCGGCTCACCCCCGAGCAGGCCATGACCTGCGACCAGAACCACAACTACGGGGCCGAGCAGTACGCCGCCAACGGCGGCAAGGCCGACCTGTACGTCCAGAACACCGACTCCGGCAAGTGCTCCGGCAACCTGTTCGGCGAGCCCGGCCTGGTCATGGACTACTACGACGGCAACACCGTCACCGCGATGTGGAACTACGCCCAGCACTACTCGCTCGGCGACAACTCGTTCAGCACCACCTACGGGCCCTCCACACCCGGTGCGCTCAACCTCATCTCCGCGCAGACCCACGGCGTGATCTCCACCGACCCCGCCTCGGGCACCGAGCACCCCAAGCAGACCGCGACGCCCGACCCGTACGCCGTCGTGTCTCCCGACGCCAAGGGTGTCGGCACGCTGGTCAACGACCCGGACCCGGCGTACGACGACTGCTCGGGCAAGGACCACACCAGCAAGAACGCGCTCGCCGCGATGCAGGGCCGCAACATCGGTGACCTGCTCAACCAGCAGAAGGTCTCCTGGGGCTGGTTCCAGGGCGGCTTCCGGGCGAGCACCGCCTGGGACGGCAAGCAGGGCCACTACGCGAAGTGCTCCGGCACCACCCACACCAACGTGGGCGGCGCGGCGGCCATCGACTACAGCCCGCACCACTCGCCGTTCCAGTACTACAAGTCGACGGCCAACCCGCACCACCTGCCGCCGAAGAACACCGCCGAGATCGGCCACAACGGTCGGGCCAACCACAACTACGACCTCACCGACTTCGACGCCGCGCTCAAGGCCGGCAACCTGCCCGCGGTGAGCTTCCTGAAGGCCCCGGAGTACCAGGACGGCCACGCCGCCTACTCCGACCCGATCGACGAACAGCACTTCCTCGTCGAGCAGATCAACAAGATCCAGCAGTCGCCGGAGTGGAAGGACACCGCGGTGGTCGTCGCCTACGACGACTCCGACGGCTGGTACGACCACGCATACGCCAAGCCGCAGAACGGCTCGAAGGACACCAAGCCCGGCTCCGACGGCAAGGCCGCCGACAGCCCCGCCTGCCAGGCAGGACCGGCCGCGGCCGGCGGCTACTCCGACCGCTGCGGCCCCGGCACGCGCCAGCCGCTGCTCGTCATCTCGCCGTACAGCAAGGTCAACTCGGTGGACCACACCCGGACCGAGCAGGCCTCCATCACCCGCTTCATCGAGGACAACTGGCACACCGGACGGATCGGTGACGCCTCGTTCGACACCCGCGCGAACGCGCTGACCTCCGCGTTCGACTTCAAGCACCCCAACGGCAAGCAGGTCCTGCTCAACGCCGACGGGTCGGTCAAGTCGGTCACCGACATTCCCGAGCACCCGGCCCCGCCCGCCTCCTCCTCCACCGGGGGCAGCACGTCCGGCGCCGGCGGATCGGGCAACAACGCGACGACCCAGACGGCAGGGGAGGCCCTCGCCGAGACGGGCTCCTCCTCGGCGCTCGTCCCGGCCGGGATCACCGCGGGCGCGCTCGCGGTGGGCGGCGCGGGCATCGCCTTCGCCCTGCACCGCCGCAGGAACCGCACCAGCGCGGCTCAGTAACTCCCGCCGCCGCAACACCAGTTGACCGAAGGACCGCCGACACGGTGTCGGCGGTCCTTCGTCATTGCAGGCCACAGGACACGCCGATGAGTGAGTCGGCCCGCTCGTCAGCGGGCAAGCAACAAGAGGGAAGAGGTGGTTCCGGCCGGCTCGCGGAAGGTTCTCATGGGTATCTACGGGCAGGACTGGGCGTCGTACCAGTCGTCGACACCGAACACGAGCGGCCTGTCCTTCGCCTTCGTCAAGGTCACCGAAGGACTCTCGTACATCAACCCCCGCTGGGTGACACAGCGCGACCACGCCAAGGCCAACGGCCTGGTGTGGGGCGCCTATCACTACCCCCACATGGGCAACAGCGCGCAGGCCGAGGCCGACTACTTCATCGCCCAGGTCAACTGGCGGCCCGGCGACGTGGTGATCCTCGACTGGGAGGGCTACGACTCGGCGAACTCCGGCGTCCCCAAGTCGACCCAACGCGCCTATAAGGACGCCTGGTTGAGATATGTCAAGAGCCGCCTGCCGCACAATCCCGTCGGCATGTACGCCAACCTCGACTACTGGTGGAACGTCGACCAGGACGGCTTCTACGCCGACTTCCTGTGGATCGCCACCGCCGGACGCGCCGCGGGGAACCCCGGCATCCAGGCCCCCTGGATGTTCCACCAGTACGGCGAGTCCAACGGCCTCGACCTCGACTACTGCCACCTCGCCAGTACGAGTCAACTGCGCGACTGGGCGCTCTCGTTCCAGCACTCGCCTGAGGAGACCGACATGCCCCAATGGATCACCGGCCGCGTCGACCCGGGCGCCCAGCCCACCGTCGTCCTGCTGCCGCACGGCAGCGCCTGGGCCACCTACAACCGCAGACTGCACCTCGGCATGGACCAGCTCACCGCCACCCCGGCCACCGGTTCGGTCCGCGTAGCCCTGCACGACGGCACCGCGTGGCACGGCGTCCAGGCCGTACAGCTCGCCGCCGACGCAGGCCCGGTCGACGTCGACATCACCAGCAACGACGTGAAGCTGAGCCTGCAGACGGACACGGCAGGCGTCGCCTTCGCCATCGAAACCTGGTGATCCCGGTCGAAACCCGGCAGGGCTCGACCGAAACCCGTCAGGACTCGGTCGCATTCCTCGGCGACGCACAGCGCTTGGCGTGACACTCTGGGCACTCTTGTGTCCTCGGGTCATGCAAGGAGGCGGGTGCGCGTGCGGCCGATCCAGCCGGGGGAGACCCCTTCGGTCCTGACGGTACTGGGCGAGGAGCGCCGGCTCCACAAGGAACTCGGCTTCTGGAGCCTGACCGCGATCGGGTTCTCCAACATCCTCGGCTCGGGCTGGCTGTTCGCCGCCATGTTCGCCGCCCAGACCGCGGGGCCCGCGGCGCTGCTCTCCTGGGTCGGGGCGGGCGTCCTGTGCGCGCTGGTGGCCCTCGTCATGGTGGAACTCGGGGCCACCCGCCCCGAAGGCGGCGGCACCGTGCGGTGGCCGCTGTACGCGAGCGGCCGCCTCGTCGGCACCGTCGTCGGCTGGTCGGTACTGCTGTCGGTCGGCGGTACGGCGGCGGAGATCAGCGCGATCATGCAGTACGCCGCGCACTATCTGCCCAGCCTCTACGACAACGGCCGCCTCACCGGCACCGGCCTCGCCGTGGCCACCGGGCTCAGCGTGCTCCTGACCGCGCTCAACTGGTTCGCCGTTCGGACCTTCGCCCGGCTCAACAACCTGGTGTCACTGTTCAAGGTCCTCATCCCCGTCCTCACCGTCGTCGCCCTGTTCCTCTCCGGCACACACTCCGGCCGCCTCACCGACCACGGCGGCTTCGCACCGTACGGCTACGCGGCCTGTCTGACCGCGTTGGCCGGCGGCGGGATCGTGTACTCCGTCAACGGGTTCCAGGCACCCCTCGACTTCTCCGGCGAGGCCCGCAATCCGCGCCGCACCGTGCCGCTCGCGGTGCTCACCGGCATCGGGCTCGCGGTCCTCGTCTACCTCGGCCTGCAACTGGCCTTCCTCTTCACGGTCCCCGACTCCCTCCTCGGGCACGGCTGGCACGGCGTGAACTTCGACTCGCCCTTCGGCCAGCTCGCCCTCGTCCTCAACCTCCACTGGCTGGCCACCCTGCTGTACGCGGACGCGGTGGTCTCGCCGGGCGGCTCGGCCTACGTCGGAGTCGCGATCGACGCCCGGCACACCTACGCGCTGGCCAAGAACGGCCTGCTGCCCCGCTTCTTCATGCGGATCGACCCCCGCTCCGGCATGGCACACCGGGCCCTGCTGCTCAACCTCGTCGTCATCGTCGTCTTCATGCTGCCGTTCGGCGGCTGGCAGGACATCGTCAGCGTGATGGGCGACATGTACCTGCTCGTGTACGCGGCCTCGGCCGTCGCCGCCGCGGCGTTCCGCGCCCACGACCGGGAGCGGGGACTCCCGCCGGCGGACGGCCAGGTGCCCGGGGTGCACTGGATCGCGCCCATCAGCTTCGTGGTGGCCAGTGAGTTCGTCTTCTGGTCGGGCTGGCACCACCTGCGGCTCGCCCTGCCCCTGGTCCTCGCGGGCGTCCCCCTGTTCCTGATGCTGCGCCCCGACGCGGAGGGCCGCTCCTCGCTCCAGGAACTGCGGCACGGCGCCTGGATCGTCTTCCACCTGGCCGCGCTGACCCTGCTGTCGTGGCTCGGCACCTTCGGCGGCTCGGGCCACCTTCCGGCGCCGTACGACTCGGTGGCGGTGGGCGCCCTCTCCCTCGCCGTGTTCGTCTGGGCGGTCCGCTCCGGCACGGCCCACCTCAGAACGGCCCCGGTCACGGCACTACCCCTCACGTGACGCGGGGCACGGGGCCGTCCGACCCCGCACCACCCGCCGGACCGGCCACCCGAATGTCGTGGAACACCCGTCGCGGCGTGTCCTTCCGGTGTTACCTTCCGTGTCAATCGATGCGGAAGGTACGCCTTGTGCGTGTCGGTTCCGGGGGGCGGTGAGTGCGGTGGGGGATCTTGACGTGGCAGGGGGCGCCGATGCGTTCCTGCGGCACATGTTGTGGCGGTATCCGGGTCAACGGCAGCCGATCGTGGCGCTGTTGGGGCCCAGGCGGTCCGGGAAGACCGATCTTCTGCGAGCCGTGTCGCGGGCGTGCGGCGGGACCGTGGTGCACGCCGGGCTCGACTTCGAGGAGAACCCGGTCGACCCGGTGTCGGCGGCCGCCCTTGTCGCGTTCCAGATGATGCGCGGCTGGGACAACCTGCGCCGGGGGCCGGTGTTCCACCGCTTCGGGCTCGGGCTGCTCGCCCTCAACGAGAACCTGGACGCGGACCGAGGCAGGGCCGCCGACCAGATACGTGAGCTCATACAGCAGTACACGCGCAACACCCGGCCGGGCAGGTTCGCCGCCGGTGTGGAGCACGCCGCGGCGACCACCATGGACGTCGTCGCCCAGGGAGCGTTGAGCCCCCTGGTCTCGGGGCCCGCGCGGGAGGTGGTCTCCGCCGTGCGCGACCAGGCCAAGCCCGTCATCGGATCCCTCTTGCAGAGCGCCGCCCGGTGGGGCGTACGGGACGCGCTGCGGTGGCACATCAGCGTTCCCGAGGCCGAGTCGGCGCGCTCCATCGACGCGCTGATCAGGCTGAGTTCCACCTCCCGGTCCGCCGCGGTCGGCCCCCTGATGGCCGCCTTCCTCGCCGATGTCAAGGACCAGGCCGAACGTCATCCGCCGCTGCGTTCCGCCTGCTCCTGTGTGCTGCCCGCCCACGGCGCCCGCCGGGACCGGCACGACCACGCCTGGGTGCTCCTGGTGGACGGCGCGCAGACCCCGGCAGGACGCCGCTTCCTCACCGAACTCGCCGGCGCCCGGTCCCGCAACCAGCTGGCCGACCTGGACGGTTCGGGCGCGGCGGACCCCCTGCTCGTCCTGTCCGCGTGCGAGCAGTGGCAGTCCGAGTGGACGTCCTGGTGGTGCGAGCCCTGGCGCGCGACACCGCTGGCCGCCACACCCCAGCGCCGCGTCCCGCTGCTTTCCCGGGCGACCCGGACGCTGTGGGCACGGGAGAACGACGCGGCCGTCGCCGCCGAGCGCGGGCCCGCGGCCGCCTGGTGGTACCCCGTGTGGCTCGACCCGATGACCGAGGAGCAGGTCGGGTACTCGATGGACCGCTCCGACCCGTCACCCGCCCGGCCGCTGCCCGCATCCGTCGTCCACCGGCTCACCGGAGGCCACCGGGGCGCCGTCCGCGCCGTACTCGACGAACCGTTCGCGCACCCCGGACCGCACGGCCCCGCCGTGTCGCTGCTCGCCCCGGCCGACGAGGACGGCACCCCGCTGTGGTCCCACGCCCTGGAGACCAGCCTGCCCGAAGGGCTGCCCGTCCCCGGCACCTCGTGGAGCACCGCCCCCGCGATCGTCCTCGCGGCCGCCTACCTCGCCGACGTACGCACCGCGGACGACCCGCGCCTTCCCGCCGCCTCGACGGAACTTCCGCGCGGCCTGGAACTCCTGCGTCGGCACCTGTGGGTGAGCACCTTCACCCACCGCCCCTCTCGCATCCGCCAGATCGGCTGGGGCGACGCCGACGGCCCCGCCACCCTGCACCCTTGGCTGGCCCGCTCCGCACTCACCGCGCTGAACACCGCCCGGCCCGCCCGCCCCGACGCGACGAGCCCCTGGCACGAGCTGTTCGCCGCGCAGTCCCTCGCCCTGGCCGCACTGCCGGTGCAGCACGGCGGCGATGCCGCGGCCGTCGAGCGAAGGCTCTTCCACGACCTGGCCCTCGGCCGTTTCACGCCGGTCGCCGCCGCCCTCGCCGACCGGTTCGACGAGGACCACCGCGCCTGGATCCGCCTGCTCGACTACCTCTCCTCGGCTCCATGCCGTCTGCTGTACGAGCACTCGCCCCAGGAGGCGTACGTGCTGCTGCTCGACGGGGTCGAGGACGGCGGGCAGACGGTCCTCGCGGTGGCCACCGCCAAACTGCTCGCCCTGCTGTGGCTTTACAGCGACCCGCTGACCGAGCACACCCGGCGCTGGGACGGCGAGATCCAGGAATGCTTCACCCGCCTCGCGCACAACTCCCGTCTGCTGGACGTCAGTCCGCTCCAGCAGGCGGCGGCCGCGTTCGCCTAGCCCCGCGACGGAACGCGCCACCCCGCGCCCGCCGACCGCACCGCAAGGAGTGTCCATGCCACCCGCTGTAGGCAACCCCCGCTTCGGCCGGCTGCGCCGTCACCCGGTCCTCTCGCTCCTCGCGGCGCTCGTCATCCTCACCGGCCTCGTGTTCGGCGGCCGCTGGGGCTACGACCGGCTCTTCCCGCCCTCGCTGACCTGCGGCACCGGCATGACCGCGACGGGCACACCCCTCGCCTGCGCCGGCGTGAACATCGACAGTGGGCCGTTCACCGACCACGAGCCCGCCCGGATGCGGGAGTTGGAGCACATGGTCAAGTCGGCCAACGACGCGGTGAAGGGCCCGTACACCAGCGTCGTCCTGATGCTGGACCTCTCGCCCGTGTCCGATGTGGACACCCTCACCTACGACTCCCTCTACCCCAACATCGAGGGCGCCCTCACCGCCGTGTGGCGGGCCAACAACACCGCGGCCTACGGCAGTACGCCCGCCATCAAGTTGTACCTCGCCAACATGGGCAGCCAGTACGGCTCCTGGGCCGAGACCGTGGCGAGGCTGAAGGAGCGGGTGAACGCCGAGCACATCTCGGCGGTCGTCGGGCTCGGCCAGTCCACCGAGCAGACCCGCCGCGCCGCCGCGGCGATCTCCACGCAGCTGCACATCCCCGTCATCGGATCGACGGTGACCGGCGATTCGATGAACCTCGACCCGGCCGACCCCACCGGCAAGAAGCAGATCGTCGACATGTTCCGGGTCTCCCCGACCAACTCGGACTCGGTGATCGCCGCGAACCAGTACGTGTCCACCTTGAAGCCGGCCGTGACCTCCCTCGCCGTCGTCGCGGACAGCGTCACCGGCGACGACTACACACAGACGCTCGCCGAGGCCGCCAAGAGCAGGTTCAAGGCGCCGAACCGCACGGTGACCGTGCTCCCGTACACCTCGCCCAGCGATCTGCCCGCGGGATCCGGCCGCCAGGACTATCTGGTCCAGCAGTTCAACCTCATGCACGCCAACCTGTGCCAGGCCGCCCCGTCCGTCGTCTACTTCGCGGGCCGGGGCCGCGACCTCGGGGCGTTCGTGGAGAACTGGGTGCAGGGCGCGCCCTGCGGGATTCCCCAACTGCACATCCTCGCCGGTGACGACGCCTCGGAGTCCATCCGCGACAAGGGCGTACTCAACGGCATCGCCTCGGGCCGCGTCACCGTCGCGTACACCGCGCTCGCCAGCCCCGACGAGTGGGGCAAGGACTGCCCCGGCTCCGACGCCAAGCACAACTACGACCAGTTCTGGGCCGCGTTCACCGGCCGGCCCGACCCCTGCACCGGCCAGCCGCTGACCGCCGACAAGGACGTGGCGACCCTCACCTTCGACCCCGTCGACCTGGGCAGCGGGCAGGCCATGCTCACGCACGACGCGGCCGTGGCGGCGATCAGCGCGGGCCGGCGCGACGCCGTCGGACTGAAGAACCCGGGCCTGGAGACCGGCATCCTGCACCAGTTCTACTGCGCCCAGATGCTGCCGGGGGCCAGCGGCTGGCTGTCGTTCCGCACCGACGGAACACCTGCGGGCAAGCCCACCCCGGTGGTCCAGCTCGGATCCGACGGCGCGGCCAGGACGATCGCCCTCACCTGGCCCGACGGCGCTCCCAACCTCAGCCTGCCGCAGCGCGGCGGCAAGGGGGCGCCCGGCTGCTGAACCTCGCATGATCCGCCCGGGGCACGGTACTCGGGGGGTGATGAGGCGGCCGGCCCGGCCGCCGGGGCCTGCCGCGAGGAGGTGGCATCGCATGAGCACGCCACGGGTCCCCGGGAGCCGGCTTCAGTAGCATCGCCGCCAGAGTGCGACGGAAGGCAGCGCGATGAGCACCGAAGTGAAAGTGGCCCTGGTCCTCGCGGCCCTCGCCCTCCTCGCGACCGCCGTGCTTGCGGTCGTTCTGACGGTACGTCTGATCCGCGCCCGCAAAGTGCTCCGGGACGCCGGGATCCCCCTGACCCACAAGGCCGCCTTCTGGGGCGCACTGCTCTATGTCATCAGCCCCGTCGACCTCCTCCCGGACCCGATCTACCTGGACGACATCGGCGTACTCCTCCTGGCCCTGCGAACCCTGCACATGGCGGCCACCGCCCCGGGCGGCCCGGGCAGGCTCACCGAGGGGTCGGGAGCAGCGCCCGGAGATCGGCCGCATGGATGAGGGCCTCGGCGCAGCCGTCGCGCAGGACGACCGCGGTGTCCTGCGCGTGCCCGGTCAGTGTGCCGAGGGCCGCCGCGGCGGGCTCGCCGTAGCCGAAGTGGGGCAGCGGCGGTTCGAGGTGGTCCGACAGCGGGTCGGCCGGGTCGGCAGTGCCGTCGTGGAGGGCTTCTTCGAGGGCGGCCAGGGTCGCTGAACCGGTGAGTTCGGGCGCGGTGGGCCGGCGGTCCGGGCCCGCCGGACAGGGGCCGGCCGGCAGGACGGGGCCCGCGCCGCTCCGCTTCCTTGCACGCAGCACCTCCAGTGCGTCACCGACGGAGGTGTGGATGTTGAGGTAGGGCAGCGGTGAGGCGCCGCCGTCCAGGGGTGCGGCCTCGGCGACCCTGGGGGCGCTCTCGTCCCCGTCGAGGAAGCCGAGGCGCAGCATCCAGGTGTCGTTGAAGTACTTGGACAGGTACTGCCTCCCGGAGTCCGGCAGGATCACCACCACAACGGCGTCGGGCCCGGCATCCGCGGCGACCCGGTGGGCCGCGGCCAGCGCCGTACCGGAGGAGCCACCGGCCAACAGGCCTTGTTCACGGGCGAGTTGGCGCAGCGTTTCGAGGGCGTCCCGATCGGCGACGGGAATGATGCGGTCGACGACATCGGGGTGGTAGGACGCGGGCCAGACGTCCTGGGCGGTGTCCGGATGCAGAAAGTGTCCGGCCGCCTCGATGAAGTACGGGCGGCCGTCGCCCCCGGAGTAGACCGACGAGGAGGGGTCCGCCCCGATCACCTCGACGGTGTGGTCACTGACCTCCTTGAGGTAGCGTCCGGCGCCGCTGATCGTGCCGCCGGTCCCGATGCAGGACACCAGATGCGTGACACGCCCCCGAGTCTGCCGCCAGATCTCCGGCCCGGTGGTCAGGTAGTGGGCCTCGGGGTTGGCCGGGTTGTCGTACTGGTTGGCCAGCCACCCGCCCGGCGTCGTCTCCGCGAGGTGCGCGGCGAAGCTCATCGGGTGGTCGGGATGCTGGCGCGGCAGCCCAGCCGGCTTGATCACCACTTCGGCGCCGAAGGCCCGCAGGGTGTCGACCTTCTCATCGCTGACCCGGTCCGAGACGACCACCACGATCCGGTACCCCTTCTCGGCCGCCACCAGCGCGAGCCCGATGCCCGTGTTGCCGGAGGTGGCCTCGACGACGGTCCCGCCGGGCCGCAGCAGCCCGTCCTGCTCCGCCTGCTCGATCATGCGCAGACCGATCCGGTCCTTGGCGCTGCCCCCGATGCTCAGGTACTCCAGCTTCGCGTAGACAGCGGCAGCGCCCTTGGTGCGCAGCCTGACCAGCGGGGTGCCGCCGACGAGGCCGAGCGCAGACTCATACACATCCATTGCGTCCATCACGGCACCTTAGGGGCGTCCGGTGGCCGCGCTCAAACGCCCGGCGGGGATGGCGAGTTGGACCCAGTCCTCCCGCCCCACCGTCCCGGAATCAGCGACCAAAGTTGCCGCATCGGTAGGCCAGGCCTTCAGGCCCGGCTCGATGCGGCCCAGGAGCACTGGTTCGAGATCATGCGGGCAGAGCTCCCCGGCAGCGCCGGTGTGGTCGAGGACTGGCCCGGGATGCTCCGCCGCGCCGGGCTCACTCAGATCGGCGGCTTCACGCTCCTCCTCGACCTGCCGGCGCCCGTGGATGAGTCGGCCCGCACGTTCCTGCACGCCCGTCTGACGCGGATTCGGGAGACGATGAGCGAGTCCTGGATGCGGAGGACCGCACGACCCTCGACGTGCTGCTCGACCAGGACGCGCCGGGCGGCATCCTGAGCCGCTCCGACGCCTTCCTTCTGTGCGCCACGACGGTGTACACGGGCGTACGTCCCGCTTGACGGCCGTGCTGGGCACGACGGCCGGGTGCCCAGCCGGCCACCTACCGGCTATCGCTCGGCATGACCGTTCGCCAGGGACCACTCGCGGTGGAGGGTGCCCAGCGGGATGTGGTGCTCGATGACCGGCGTGCCGAACAGGGACAGCTGGAAGTCGAGCCGTCCGCTGAGGTCGAAGCCGCCGTACACCGCCCAGGTCGCGGACGCGGATGCCTTGCCGTCGCTCGACGCGTTCGCCTTGGCGTCGACGTCGCCGCGCAGGTAGGGGGCGAAGTCCGCGGTGACGCCGACGGCGCCGTACAGACCGACGGAGGCCTCGGCGCCGAGCGCGCCCTTGACCTTGCCGGCGGCGGTGACGCTCGCGTTCACCGGGGTGCTGTGCACCGCCGACGTGCTGACCGGGGCCCAGCCCTTGCCCGCCGCGTAGCTGCCGCCCACTCGGAAGTCGCCCTTGACGTCCTGCTGAACGTCGAGGGTGACGTGGCCGTCGGCCTCCACCTGCACGTAGCAGGTCAGGTCGAGGTTGACGACGACGGGCACCGGGCCCACCTGGATGACCGGCGCGCTGTGCAGCTTGGCGAACGGGATCCGCTTCGGCGCGCCCGTACTGGCGGCGGCGCGGCCCTTGAGCGCCCACTGCGAGGACCAGTCACCGCTCATGCCGAGGAACGCGGAGCTCAGCCCGAGCCCGCCGTCCTTGCTGCCGTCGTAGGAGAACTCCACCTGCGGGGCGAGCTGGACGAAGCCGGAGACCGATGCGCCGGCCGAGGCGGGGGCGTCCTTGGCGGTGTCGACCGCCGCGTTCACATCGAGGCGCAGGTTGCCGAGCGGCAGTTTGGCGCCCTGCGGGCCGAACCGTACGCCCTGGCTCTTGGCGTAGGAGAAGGTGACGCCCTTCATCAGGGGCACGACGGTGACCGATGCCGGGTCGACCGGGACCTTGCCGTCGGCCTTGTCGTCCTTGAGGACCGAGGCAAGCGTCGTGGAGGCGGTCTTCACCTCGGTGCCGCTGTCCTTCTTTCCGACGACCTCGGTGACCTTCGCGAGCAGGCCGTTGGGGGCGCCGGGCGCCGGGGCACTCGCGATGATGTCGCCCACGGCGACGGGCTTGTCGACCGGCTTGCCGGGCGTGGGGGAGTGGCTCGGCTTCGCGGTGTGGGCAGGCGGGGCCGTGGATATGACGGCGCGCCCGCTCGCCTTGTCGTACGAGGCGACCTTCAGCGAGGACTTCTCGGGCTGACCCTTGCCGGTACGGGTGCGGGCCAGCGGCGTCGGCGCGGCCGAGCCCTGCGGCGCGGCGTTCACATCGAGTTGCTGGGTGCCGTCGGACGTCGCCGAGGGCGTTGCGGCGCTTTCCGGCCCGGCCGCCGCGGTGTGGCCCGGTGAGGAGCAGCCCGTACCGGCCAGCGCGAGAGCGGTCAGGCCGGGGAGCAGGAGGCGTCTGGTGAGCGTACGCACGTAGGTGTGACCTTCAGGTTGGGGGGTGGCCATTACCGACAGGTAACGTGAAGGTGATCATGCCATGTGCGCACAGCTGTGGTCATCTTCGGATCCCGCCAACTCGCCTGCTGAGCAGGTCCGTTGAAGCTTCACCTACGAGTGGAGCCGGACGCCTCCACGGGGGCCGTGCGCCGCCAAGGGCGGAGCTCCTCCAACTGGGCTGCCAGATCGAGCAGTTGATGCTCCGCGCCCGGTCGTCCGACGAGCTGGACGGAGCCCGGCAGTCCTGAGGGAAGCGTGCCGAACGGCACGGCGAGGGCGGGGCGGCCGGAGAGGTTCCATGGCGGGGACATCGGCGAGCAGGCGGTGTTCACCAGCATGTTGGCCAGCCAGCCGCGCTCGTGCCAGGCGTCGGCCGCCGGGCCGCGACGGGCGAGCGCGGGGGTGACCAGCACGTCGTACTTCTCGAAGAAGGGATCCAGCCGTTCGTTCAGCGCCGCCCCGTGGTCGCTGCGCAGCATGCCGAGCCGTGCGGCCAGCCGTCCGATCGCGGCGTGGCGCCGGGTGCGGGGCGCGAGCAGCCGTGGGTCGAGGCCCCGGGCGTCCTGCGCGGTGCCGCCCGTCCAGCGGGCCAGGATGACCGTGCCGAAGGAGAGGGGGTAGGGCGGATGGGCGGTCGCCACCTGGTGCCCCGCCCCGGCGAGGGCCCGGGCGGCCTGGCGGGCGAGCCCCGCGTATGCCGCGCCGACGCCAACTCCCGCTATGGGGCTACGAGTTGAGAACGCGATGTCAAGGCCGGGGCCCTTTCCGGTCGGTGCGCTCCCGCCGGAGTCCGTGACCGGTTCGCCCGCGAGCACCGAGAACATCAGCCGCGCGTCCGCCGCGGTCGTGGCGAGCGGGCCGTTCTCCGACATGCCGAACCAGCCGCCACCGAGGTCCCGGGGCACCCGCCCGGTGCCCGGCTTGAGGCCGACGAGGCCGCAGTGCGCGGCGGGAATGCGCAGCGAGCCCATGCCGTCGTTGCCGAGCGCGATCGGAACGAGGCCCGCCGCCACCGCGGCCGCGCTGCCTCCGGATGAGCCGCCCGCCGTGCGCGAGGGGTCCCAGGGGTTGCGCGCGATGCCGTGCACCCCGTCCGTGGTGCCGAAGACACACAGCTCCGGTACGTGCGTGAGCCCCACCACCACCGCACCTGCCGCGCGGAGCCGGGCCACGGTGACGTGATCCTCGGCGGCCGGTGTCGCAGGGGTGGCCGCCGAACCGTTGCGGGTGCTTTCGCCGCGTACCGGCAGATTGTCCTTGACGGCCACGGGCACGCCCGCGAGCGGCAGTTGGGCGAGATCCGCCCGCGCGCCGACCGCGTCGGCCTCCTCCAGCGCGGCCGCCGCGCGCACCACGCGGAACGCTCCGACGCGGCCGTCCGCCTCCGCGATCCGGGCCAGATGGCCGGCGACCACCTCGCGGGGCGTGGCCTCCTTGCGGCGTACTGCCTCGGCGATCTCGACTGCGGTACGGCCTGCCCACTGGGTCACGGTGGCTCCTCGGTGCTGGTGTGGTCACGAACGCTGAGGAGGTCACTGTGTACGGACGGTACGGCCGCTGTCGATACCGCGATCTTCAGTGCGCCCAACTCGGCTTCCAGGTAGGGGAGTTGGCGTGAAGGGGTGCCGTGAGATGGCTGCGCAGTGCGGCGAGCGTGGGGTGCGGGTTGTCGCGGTGCCAGATCAGGGAGTGCGGGTAGACCGGCGTCGGACCGACCAGGGGAACGCGCCGCAGGCCCTGGTCGGCGGGCCACACGAAACGGGTCTGCTCGCCGACCAGGGTCGCCAGCGTCGAGGAGTCGGCGATCGTGTCGAGCAGCGGCTCGGTGCCGAAGTCGGGGCCGGTGGCCTCGATGGTGAGCCCGAACGCGGCGGCGAGCTCGTCGTAGTAGGCGGCCCACTCGGTCCCCGCGACGAGGCCGGGCATCCAGATCCGGTGTCCGACGAGCGCGGCGGGCGTGACCGCGCGGGCCGCGGCGAGCGCATGGTCCGGCCCGGTCAGGAGCTGCACGGGCTCGTCATGGACCCGGGCGGTTTCGATCCCGTCCGGCAGCTGCCGCTCGGGCAGGGTGACCGCGCGGAAGGACGCGTCGATCGTGCCTGAGCGGATCGCGGTGAAGGCCGCGTCCGCGTCGAAGAGGGTCACCACGTCGAGTTCGGTCCCGGGATGCGCGCGGTGGAAGTCGCGCAGCAGGTCCGCGGGCGCGAGCCGTCGGCCGATCACGTCGACGCGCAGGGCGCGGTGGCCGGGCCGCACGGAGGCGGCCGCCCGCTCCTCGGCCCGCAGCAGAGCCCGGGCATGCGGCAGGAACGCCTGCCCGTCCACGGTGGGACGGGCCCCGCGCGGTGTCCGTGTGAACAGCCGCACACCGAGTTCCTTCTCCAGTGCGGCGATGCGCTTGGAGACGGCCTGCTGGGTGATCGCGAGATCGGCGGCGGCCTGCTGGAACTGGCCCGCGTCCGCCACGGCGACGTAGGTACGTACGGCGTTGAGATCCACGGTGGGCGACCCTAGTGCCTGTCCGCGGATCCTGTCCGGGACGCGCGGCCCTGGCACGCCCTCCCCCAGGCCCAACGGGCCAGGGGGACCCCCGGCCGCGTTGTCGTCCCTGGTGCACAATGCCTGGTTGTAGCTTTCCGCCCGGGTAGTTGTTTGACCGGCGGGTGGGACGGCCGCTTTGATCTCGCTGGTCAACGCGAGGTTGTTCGGCAGGGGCGGCGAAGGGTGTGCTGGGCATGGTGGGCAGGCGGTCGCTCGGGCGGCGGTTCGGGTGGCTGTGGGCCGCGTACGGGGTCAGCACGGTCGGCACGATGCTGGCGTTCGACGCGTTGCCGATCATCGCGATCCTGGTGCTGAACGCCGGGCCGGCCGCGGTGTCGGCGCTCGCCGCCACCGGGCTCGCGGTGGGGGCCGCGCTCGCGGTGCCGCTCGGCCCGTGGGTGGAGTTCCGCCGCAAGCGGCCGGTGATGATCGCGATGGACCTGATCCGCTTCGCGTCCCTGCTGAGCATCCCCGCCGCATTCGCGCTCGGCCTGCTCGGCTTCGTCCAGCTCGTGGTCGTGTCGGTCGTCGTCGGCGCGGCCGACCTCACCTCCAGGGCGGCGAGCGGGGCCTGCCTCAAAGCGCTCGTACCGCCCGAGGACCTGCTCGTCGCGAACGGCCGGTTCGAGTCCACCAGTTGGACCGCCACCATGATCGGGCCGCCGCTCGGCACGGCTGCGATCGGACTGTTGGGCCCGGTGACCACGGTGACGGCCGACGCGGTCAGCTATCTGCTCTCGGCCCTGGGGATCCGGGCGATCGGCGGGAAGGAGGCGCCCCCGCCGAAGCGTGCCGTCGCACCGTCGGGGCAGCGGCGAGGCGAGCTGCTCGAAGGGTGGCGGTTCATCCTGACGCACCCGGCGCTGCGCCCGCTGTTCTTCAACACGGCGCTGAACAACGGCTTGATCATGGCGACCGCACCGCTGATGGCCACGCTCATGCTCGGCCCCCTCGGCTTCGCGCCCTGGCAGTACGGCCTCGCGTTCGGAGCCCCCTGCATCGGCGGCCTCATCGGCTCACGGCTCGCACGTCGGCTCGTCGCCCGGTTCGGGCAGCACAAGGTGATGTTCACGTCCGGGGTACTGCGCGCGTGCTGGGTGCTGTGGCTCGCCTTCATCCGCCCCGGCGTCAGCGGCCTCGTGCTCGTCATCGTCGTCGAGCTCGGGCTGATCACGTGCTGCGGGATCTTCAATCCGGTGTTCGCCACCTACCGGCTCGAACAGACCGGCATGGACCGGGTCGCCCGTACCCTGTCCGCGTGGTCGGTCACCACCAAGGTCACCACCGCCGCGACGACCGCCCTGTGGGGCGTGCTGGCGGCCCTGACCGGCCCGCGCACCGCGATCGCCGCCGCCGGAGTCCTCATGCTGGCCACCCCGCTCCTGCTTCCCCGGCGGGCCCGCACGCCGATGAGCGAGGGGGAACCGGCCCCGAGCGGTGCCTGAGAACACCCCCGTGCCGTTGGGCGGGAACAGCACCTTGCACGCCTCCGTCGGCCATGCGTCAGGGGCGGCAGGTCAGTTCTCGGGGGAGGGGGCGTACTGCGCGATGCCGTGGCCGAGCGACCAGTCGATGGACTCGTTCTCGGTGAGGGTGACGAACACGTTGCGGGGCTCGGTGCCCGCGTACGCGTGGGCCAGCTCGGCGATCCGCTGGTAGAGGGCCCGCTTCCGGTCGGGCGTCCGCCCGGTGCGCAGGGTGATCGCGACGTACACGATGCCGTGGTCGCGAGGCACGCCGAGGTAGTTGTCGTAGCGCAGGGTGCTGCGGGTTCCGTCGTGACCGACCAGGACCTGGAACCGGTCGTCGGGCGGGATGCCGATCGTCTCGACCAGGGCGTCGTGTACGGCACGGCCGAGCGCGTCGAGGCGATCGCTGTCGGCCCCGAGCGCGTCGATGCGGACGAACGGCATGTCGGGTTCCCCCTTGAGGAGTTGAGGTATGGGTCCGCTCTGCGAGGTCTGGGCCCGGATCTGGCTCTGGCTCTGGCTCTGGTGTGACTGTGGCCCTTGCCCGCCACTGTACATACTAGTAGGTACAGTGGCGGCATGGATCGATGGGAGTCGATCCCACCTGACAGTGGGTCAGAAGACGGAGAGGCCGGTCAGGGTCGTGAAGCGGTCCAGGGCGGCGACGCCCGCCACCGAGTTGCCGCGCTCGTCGAGGCCGGGGCTCCAGACGCAGATGGTGCAGCGGCCCGGGACGACGGCGATGATGCCGCCGCCGACGCCGCTCTTGCCGGGCAGGCCCACGCGGTGCGCGAAGTCGCCGGCCGCGTCGTACGTGCCGCAGGTCAGCATGACCGCGTTGATCTGCTTGGCCTGGCTGCGGGTGAGCAGGGCGGAACCGTCGGCGAGTATCCCGTGCCGGGCAAGGAACCCGGCGGCCCGCGCCAGGTCGGCGCAGGACGCCTCCAGGGAGCATTGGCGGATGTACTGGTCGAGGAGGTCCGGGACCGGGGTGGTGATGTTGCCGTACGACGCCATGAAGTGGGCGAGGGCGGCGTTGCGGTCGCTGTGGTCGGCCTCGGACGTGGCGACCTGCTCGTTGAAGCCGAGACGGGGGTTGCCGGACTCGGCGCGCAGGAAGGCGCGCAGGGTGTCGGCCGCGGCGCCGGTCAGCGTCTGGAGGCGGTCGGTGACGACGAGGGCGCCCGCGTTGATGAACGGGTTGCGCGGGATGCCGTCCTCGTACTCCAGCTGCACCAGCGAGTTGAAGGGGTTGCCGGAAGGTTCACGGCCGACGTGTTCCCACAGCTCCTCACCCTCGCGGGACAGGCACAGCGCGAGGGTGAAGACCTTGGTGATGGACTGGGTGGAGAACGGGTGCTGCCAGTCGCCCACCCCGTACACCGTGCCGTCGAGCTCGGCGACGGCCATCCCGAAGCGCCGAGGGTCGGCCGAGGCGAGGACGGGGATGTAGTCGGCAGGGCGGCCGCGGCCCGGGGTGGCCGCGATCTCGGTGGCGATGCGGTCCAGGACCGACTGAAAGGACGACGACACGCTCAACTTGCTCCGGATTCCCGCGGCACTGCACGACTGCATCACCCTACGACAGGCGTCGTACGGTGGCGCGCAGGCGGCGGGGGCTGAGCACGCGGAAGGCGGTCCCCGGGCGTACCGCCCCGGGGGCCGTCGGCGCTCTCAGGTCTGGGTGCTGGTCCTGACGGCTTCCGGTGGCCACACCACGTCGACCCGTACGCCGGCCGCCCGCGCCGCGCTCACGACGTCCGCGGTTCCTCCGCCGCGGCCCGAGGGCGCGCTGCCGTCCCATACGGCCACCAGGCGGTCCGCCCCCTGGAGCAGGCGGCGGTTCGCCGCCTCGTAGGCGGTGCGTCCCGCGTGGTCGTACGGCATGACCACCACTTCCTGCGCGGCGTCGAGCAGGGCGTCGAACTCGGCGAGGTCCGCCTCCCGCACCTCGGTCTCCCGGTAGTCCCGGGACGGGATGATCGCGGAGAGCCGGCCGCCGATGGCCAGTACTTCCTGGGCGAAGAGGGCATCGGCACCCCGCGCGAGGCACGAGCGCCCCACCAGGTCATCGCCCTCGAACTCCCCGAGCAGCATGCGGAGTTCGCCGCGTACGGGCCCGGCGGCTTCCGGAGCCAGGTCCATATGGCCGGTGACGGCGATCGTGGTCACGTGACAACTTCCTTCCGGGCCAGGTCGGTTGATTGTCACGTTACGGGATGGTCCGGTGCGTATCACACCGCGAGGCCGATGAATCCCAGGAAGTACGTGCTCGCGAAGATGACGGGGATCCAGCGCTCGACCTGGGTCAGCGGCAGGTAGACGTGCCAGTCGAGCCCCCTGCCGAGCGCCTCCCACTCGGCCCTCTGGAAGGCGCGGGCCGGAAGGCGCTCCTCCAGGGCGCCGATCACGCGGAACTTCCCCTCGTTCAGCTGCCGGTACGAACGCAGGGTGAACCACCACGCGGTGCACAGGGCGAGCAGCACGAGCAGCCCCGCGAGGAGCAGCAGGACGGAGAGCCTGCCGTGGTGCGCCTGGGACAGCCAGGCGCCGAGGAAGGCGACCAGGCCGCTGTGGAGCGTCAGGAAGAAGGTGTTCGCCAGGTTGCGGCGGGAGCTGACCCGGTCGGCCATCTCGACACACAGCTTGTACTGCTCGAAGACGGCCTCGTGGTAGGTCGCCCTCTCCGCGCCGTAGTCGGACGCGGTGACACCCTCGTTCCACAGCTCGCTGATCTCGGCCATGGCGTCATCATGCCCCAACCATCACCGCCCGACCCCCGTCTTGCGCAACCGCGATCCGAGGCCTGGGGCGTCTCTACTGACGCTTCGTCAGGTTACGCAATTGGGCGCGCGTTCAAGGGAGTTGGGTCAACCCGGGGTGATGCACACGCAAAGTGCCGCTGACCAGGTGCTTGGTGACCGGTCAGCGGCACTCTCGTACAACTGCTTGGCGTCAGCGGACGCCGGGGTGGGTCAGGAGCGGGGGCCGCGGGACTCGTCGGCCTGCTGCGCGCTCTTCTCCCTGTCCTTCTCCTGCTTCTCCTTGATGCGGACGGCTTCCTTGCGGACCTCGGCCTGGGTGGCGCGCTCCTTCCGCAGCCACTCCGGGTTCTCCTGCTTCAGCGCGTCGATCTGCTCGGTGGTGAGGGCCTCGGTGACCCCGCCGCGCGCGAGACCGGCGATGGAGACGCCGAGCTTGGCCGCGACCACCGGCCGCGGGTGCGGGCCGGTGCGTCGCAGGTCCTGGAGCCACTGGGGCGGGTCGGCCTGCAGGGCGTTCAGTTCGGTACGCGAGACGACACCCTCCTGGAACTCGGCGGGGGTGGCCTCAAGGTACACACCCAGCTTCTTCGCCGCGGTCGCGGGCTTCATCGTCTGGGTGGTCTGGTGCGACGTCATGTGTCAAGAGTAGCGAGCGTGTGCGATGCCGCCGACCATGACCGGTAACCTGGCCAAGTGACAGGCTCGGAAGAATCCCCATCGTTCCGGCTCGCCTATGTTCCGGGTGTGACGCCGAGCAAGTGGGTGCGGATCTGGAACGAGCGGCTGCCCGACGTCCCCCTGACCCTCAGCACGGTGCCCGCCGCCGAGGCGCCCGACATGCTGCGCGGCCGTGGCGCGGACGCGGGATTCGTGCGGCTGCCGATCGACCGTACGGACCTCAGCGCGATCCCTCTCTACACCGAGACGACGGTCGTCGTGGTCCCCAAGGACCACCTCGTCGCGGCGGTCGAGGAGGTGTCCGCCGAGGAGCTGGCCGACGAGATCGTGCTGCATCCCCTGGACGACACCCTCGACTGGGAGCGCCCGCCGGGCCGGCCCGCCCTGGAGCGCCCCGCCACGACGGAGGACGCCATCGAGCTGGTGGCGGCCGGAGTGGGACTGCTCGTCGTGCCGCAGTCGCTCGCCCGCCTCTACCATCGCAAGGACCTCACGTACCGGACGATCACCGGGGTCCCCGAGTCGCGCGTCGCGCTGTCCTGGCCGGAGGAGGAGATCACCCCCGACCTGGTGGAGGAGTTCATCGGCATCGTTCGCGGCCGTACGGTGAACAGCTCCCGCGGCCGCACGCCGACGCCGCCCCAGCCGAAGCAGAAGCGCGCCGACAAGGGCGGCGCCCAGCGCAAGCCCGCGGCGGGCAAGTCGGGCGGCAAGGCGGGCAAGCCCGGCGCCAAGAACCCGCGCGGTGGCTCGGGCGCCCCGAAGAGCGGCGCCAAGCGCGGCAAGCCCCGCCGCCGTCCGTAGCCCTTCGCTGTTACGCGGCGGACGTGGCCTCGCCCGGCGCGTCCGCCTGCGCGGGCCGGGCCTGCGGTCCGCCGGATCCGGGGCGACGTAACCTTCCTGTGGCCGGGCGGGGGCAGGCGTCGCCGGGCGTACCGGAAAGGAACAACGTCCAGGTGAGAGCAGTGTTCGGCGTCCTCGGCGCCGTCCTCGTGCTCGGGATCTTCTCCTCGGTGCTGCGCACCCTGGTGATTCCCCGGCCGACCCGATCCAGCTTCACCCGGATCGTCCAGCAGGCGGTCCGCTGGCCGTTCCAGCGGGTGGCCGACCTGTTGCACGGGGCCGAGGCCAAGGACCGGGTGCTCGCGCCGGTCGCCCCGCTGTCCATCGTCGTCACCCTGATGGGCTGGCTGCTCTTGTTCATGATCGGCTACGGGTTGCTCGAAGCGGCGGTGAGCGGGCTCGGTCTGCGGGAGTCGATGACCGAATCGGGCTCCTCGCTCTTCACCCTCGGCTTCGCCGCAGGCAACCGGGTCAGCCTGAACGCGATCGACTTCTGCGCGGCGGCCACCGGACCGATCGTGATCGGCCTTCAGATCGGCTATCTGCCCACCCTGTACGCCGCCTACCAGCGCCGGGAAACCGAGGTCACCCTCCTCCAGGCGCGCGCCGGCAGCCCGCCCTGGGGCCCCGAGATCCTCGCCCGGTACGCCCAGGTCGAGCTGGTGAACAGCATCGGCGAGCTGTTCGTCAACTGGGAGCGGTGGAGCGCCGAGGTGGGCGAGAGCCACACCACCTATCCGGTACTCATTCACTTCCGCTCCCCGAAGGCGACCCGCAACTGGCTGATCGCACTCCTTGCGGTGATGGACGCGGCAGCGCTCCAGCTCGCCTTCAACCCCTCCCAGCCGCAGTCCGACGTACGGATGGCGCTGCGCGCGGGATTCGTCTGCCTCCGCGACATCGCCGACCTCCAGGGCATCCCGTACGACCCCGATCCACACCCGGACGGCCCGCTGGAACTCACCTACGAGGATTTCCTGGCCGGGGTGGCGCGCATGCGGGAGCAGGGCTATCCCGCCGAGCGCAGCCCCGAAGAGGCGTGGCCGCACTTCCGGGGGTGGCGGATCAACTACGAGGCGCTGGCCATGCGGATCGCGCGGGACATCGACGCCGTGCCGGCTCCGTGGTCAGGGCCGCGCCGCACCCCGGTCGCCATCCGCACCCCGGTGACCCCGATCAACCGCAAACCGGCGCCCGAGCCCCCGGTCAAGAGCGCGTAATGAGCCAGAAGTTACCTCTAGGTATGTAGTGACTTATCACGGAAGCGCCAGTAGAACCTGTTCTCACTCCATCGAGAGTGAGGAATGTCACATGAGTGACACTACCATGCAACCTTCAGGTTCCCAGGGTGTTTCCCGGCGAAGATTCATCGCTGGAACGGGTTCCATTCTTGGTGCCGCGGCACTCGTCGGTCACGGCGCCGCCGCGCATGCGGGAACCGTCGCCCAGGCCGCCCCGATCGGCGACGGTGCCCATGTCCCGGCGCTCGTCATCGGCACCGGATACGGCGGCTCGGTCGCCGCGCTGCGGCTCGCCCAGGCGGGCGTCGACGTGCAGATGATCGAGATGGGCATGGCCTGGGACACTCCCGGCTCGGACGGCAAGATCTTCTGCAACACGACCGCGCCCGACTACCGCTCGTACTGGCTGCGCACCAAGACCAAGCAGCCGCTGAGTAATTTCTTCGGCATCCCGATCGACAAGGACATCCCCCGCTACACCGGGATCCTGGACGCCGAGGACTTCAGCGGCATCACCGTCTACCAGGGCCGCGGCGTCGGCGGCGGTTCGCTGGTCAACGGCGGCATGGCGGTCACGCCCAAGCGCGAGAACTTCGGCGCCGTCCTCCCGTCCGTCAACCCCGACGAGATGTACAGCACCTACTACCCGCGCGCCAACGCCGGACTCGGGTCGGGGCTCGTCGACCCGGCCTGGTTCGACACCGTGGACTGCTACCAGTTCGCCCGCGTCGGCCGCAAGCAGGCCCAGCGCTCCGGCTTCCCGTTCGTGTTCGTACCCGACGTGTACGACTGGGACTACATGAAGCAGGAGTCCGCCGGCACCGTCCCCAAGTCGGCCGTCGCGGGCGAGATCCTGTACGGCAACAACTACGGCAAGAAGTCGCTTCAGAAGACCTACCTGGCCCAGGCCAAGTCGACCGGCAGGGTCACCATCTCCCCGCTGCACAGGGTCACTTCGGTCTCCCCGGGCTCCGGAGGCGGCTACACCGTCGTCATCGAGCAGCTCAACACCAACGGCGATGTCACCACCACCAAGACCGTCACCTCGGACAAGGTGTTCTTCGCGGCCGGCAGCGTCGGCACCAGCAAACTCCTCGTCAAACTGAAGGCCACCGGCGCCCTGCCCAAGCTCAACGGCGAGATCGGCCGGGGCTGGGGCGACAACGGCAACGTCATGTGCGGCCGCGCCAACTACCTGTGGGACCCCACCGGCAAGGTCCAGGCGGCCATCCCGTGCGGAGGCATCGACAACTGGACGGCGGGGGGCGCGTTCGCCGAGGTCGCGCCGCTGCCCACCGGCATCGAGACGTACGCCTCGTTCTACCTGTCGATCACCAGGAACCCCAACCGCGGCACGTTCTCCTGGAATCCCGCGGCCGGCCGGGTCGACCTGGACTGGCAGACCGCCTGGAAGCAGGCGTCCATCGACATGGCCAAGACGATCTTCGACAAGATCAACGCCACGGAAGGCACGATCTACCGCACCGACCTGTTCGGCGTCTACAAGATCTGGAACGACACGCTCACCTACCACCCACTGGGCGGCGCGGTCCTGAACAAGGCTACCGACAACTACGGGCGCCTGTACGGCTATCCGGGCCTGTACGTCATCGACGGCTCGCTGATCCCCGGCAACACCAGCGTCAATCCGTTCGTCACCATCACGGCGCTCGCCGAACGGAACATCGAGAAGATCATCGCCGTCGATCTCACGTGACGGCGGGAACGCGGGGCCGCCCGGGACACCGGACGGCTCCTTTCAATGCGTCTTTTCGAGTCGTCCTTTCAGTGCGCCGGCAGCACGCACACCGAGTCGAGACCCAGCACGTGGTTGAGCCGGCCGAACGCCAGCCATGAGCCGATGCTCATGCTCAGCTCCACGATCTCGACCTGGCTGTAGTGCGCGGTCATCCGGCCCCAGAACTCCTCGTCCAGACCGTGGTGGTCCAGGGCGTACCGCTCGGCGTACTCGGCGGCGAGCCGGGTGCGGTCGTCGAAGGCGTCGGTGGTGCGCCACTGCGCGACCGCGTCGGCGAACGTCTCCTCGACCTTCTCGCCGTCCCGGTCGGTCCGCCAGTCCAGACAGAACTGGCAGCCGTTGATCTGCGCGATCCGCAGCCGCGCGGCCTCGAACTCCCGCAGCCCCAGGGTCGTATGGGCGTACACGGACAGGGAGAAGTTCGCGGCGGCCATGCCGATACCGGGGACCATGTCGCCCCACACGTACCCGATCGGCTCCTGGCCCTCGGGGATGTCGATCCTCATCGTTGCTTCCTTCCGAGTCTGCCGACGGCCGGGCGCAGCGGTACGTCGAGCGCGTCGTAGAGGCCGGGTTCCGCGGCCACCAGCCAGTCGACGGCGTTCACCAGCCGGCCGGCCGCGGTGGCGTTGCCGCCCGCGGACCGGTTGTCGCCCTCGTCGCTCGCCTCGACGGTGACCTCGATGCGCGGGCGCCCCTCGATGACGACCCGGTGCGCCCCGTCACCGCCGCCGGGCGGCACCGGCCAGTCCGGGGCGCAGGAGGGATGGATGCGGGTGACGTGCTCGATGACGATGCGGGGCTCGCCCCCGACGATGCCCTGCACCTCGAAACGCACCGCGCCCTGCGTGCCCGCTTCGAAGGTGCCCATCGTGCGGGTGCTCACCGTGGCATCGAGCGCGCGCCGTTCCATGGTCTCGCGGATGTCGTCGAGCTCGACCCCCAACGCCCTTGCCATCAGGCGTAGTTGACCGCCCCACACCATGGTCGGGACGGACGGCGCGAGCATCAGGGGCTCGTACTCCATCGGATGGCCCATGCCGATCAGATGGCGGACCGACTCCTCCTGTTCGTACGTGGAGTAGTCGAAGATCTCCTGGCAGCGGATCGCGTCCACGGTGCTGCCGAGCCCGCTGATCAGGAGTGGCAGGACGTCGTTGCCCCAGCCCGGGTCGACGCCGGAGACGAACAGGGACCCGCCGCCCTCCGCGACGGCGGCGAGTACCGGGTCCCGGAACTCGGGTGGGGCGCTGCGGTGGTCGTAGAGCGGGTACAGCGCGGGGGTGACCACCGCGGCGCCCGCCCGGATCGCGCGGGTGACGTCGGCGAGGGCCTCGTCGGGCCGGATGTCGCCGGACGCCGCATACACCACGGCCCGGGGTCCGGCGGTGAGTACGGCCTCGATGTCGTCGGTCGCCGCGATGCCCAACCGGTCCTCGACACCGGCCAGTTCACCCGCGTCGCGGCCGACCTTGGCGGGGTCGTGGACCAGGACGGCCGCGAGCTCCAGCGCCGGATGGGCCTCGACGGCACGTATCGCCGCACGGCCGACATTGCCGGTACCCCAGACAACCGTGGAAATCATGCGCGGAGGGTAGCGAGACGGCCCCGAGGTTCCTAGTGCCGTGCCCGGAAAAGATGGGGCGGCTCTACTGGCGTACGGTCCAGTGGTCGTCGGCGCCCGCCTGGATGAAGTTCAACCGCGGGCACAGGAAGTCCTGCCCGGACGGATTCTGGTCGGTCCACGGCGAGTCGGACGGGCTCGCGGGCTTCCAGGCGCCGTGGTGGCGCAGCTCTATGGCGCTGCTGTCGAAGACGGTGTCGCGCGCCTCGGTGCAGTAGTAGCCCACGCCGGTGGACGGGTTCACGCTCGCGTATATCTCGAACATGTCCCAGCCGTGGTCGAGCCCGCTCTGGTCCCGACCGGACTGGCGGTACAGCAACTCCCATCGCGCGGAACGGTAGTTGTAGAGGTACGACGACCAGCTGTTGCCGGAACCGGGGTTCCGCACGAGCTGGACGCTGTAGGCGAGTTCGTTCCCGGAGGGCTGGGTGTACTTCGCCTTGAAGTCCGCGTCGACGGCCACCGTCTTGGCGGGGCCGCCGGCCCCGCACCAGTCCCACGCCCATATCTCGTTGCCGCTGTTCCAGTAGGCGGTGACCACCTCCATGCAGGAGTTCTGCGCCTTGGTGGTGGGTGCGTAGGTGAAGTTGTCGGCGTCGCTCACCCGGTAGGCCGGGTCGACGGTGTGGGTCGCGGTGATGCCGTCGTGGGTGCCCGGCTGGGGGAACACGCCCCACCAGTTGTGCGTGGGCTCGGCCCGGTCCTTGCGGAACGAGGTGCTGCGGCCCTTCTTGAGCGCTGCTACGGCCCGGTCCCTGGCGGGGTTGTGGTCCGGGGTGCGGGCCCCGGCGACCGTGCCGCGGTGGGGGGCGTTCGGGGAGGGTGTGATGGCGGGGTGGGCGGTGGCGGGGTGGGCGCTCTGCACCGAGGCGAGTCCTGCGGCGGCGGTGAACAGGGCTGCGGCCAGGGCGGTTCTGCGTCGTCTCATGGTGGCTCCTCCAGGACCGTGCGTCATGGATGTGACGAGGGTGGGGGGTGGAGCACGGCTCCCGGCCGCTTGGGTGGGGCGGCGGAGGAACCGGATGAGCGACTAGTAATGTCCATGTCATTGACAGGAGTGTCAATAGTCCCGGAACGCCACCGGAACCCCAAGCGATGCTTTCCGGCCGCCAGTTGAAGCGGGGAGTGCTTCATGCCTGGAGAGTGCTTTATGCCCTACGGCCCCGGTCGGCCGCGGAGGCGGCGCGGACCTGGGTGAGGTGGGCGAAGACGACGAGGTTGCTCTCGTACCCCGTCTTCGGGTGGAAGCGGCCGCCGCAGGTGATCAGTCGGAGCTCCGGACGCCCGGTCGGGCCGTAGACCTCCCGGTCGGGGAAGCGGTTCTTCTCGTACGTCCTGACCTTGTCCACGGTGTACACGGCGACCTTGCCATCGGCGCGGCGCGCCTCGACCGAGTGGCCGGGCCGCAGTGTTCTGAGGCCCGCGAAGACGGCGGGCCCTGTCCTGGTGTCGAGGTGTCCGACGGCGACGGCCGTGCCCAACTCGCCGGGAGATACCCCGCGTTGGTACCAGCCCACCACCTTGGGGTTGTCCACGGGCGGGGTGGTGAGATGCCGCTGCGCGTCGAGGCCCAGGGCGACGACCGGCGCCTCGACGCCGAGGTGCGGGATCGCGAGCGAGACGGCCGGGGACGGCGGCAGCGCGGGCGGCGGTTGCGGGGGCTGCGGTTGCGGGGGCGCCGGACGTGGGGACGCCGAGCCCCGGCTGTCGCCGGCCGGGACGGCCGCCCCCTTGGCGAACCGGGGTACGTCTGCGACAGGCGGGGCGGGCTTGTCGTCCTGGGCCCACCAGACACCGCCCACCGCCAGGGACAGGGCGAGGGCCGCCGTCCTCGTCAGGCGGTAGGCGCGCGTCCGGTGCCGGGCGATGGGGGCGCGTCTACGCTGGGCCATGGGGGCGACGGCGGAGCCGGCGGACGTACAGCACGCCGGCGATCGAGACCAGTCCCAGGCCTGCCGCGGCTCCGGCTTGCGGAATGCCAGGAGTCTCAGCGAGCCCGCCGCCGCCTGCGGGCACCCCGCCGCGCGGCGTGCCGCCGCTGGATGCGGAGGCGGGCGTGCAGTCGACCTTGAAGACCTTCTGCTTGGTCGTACCGTTGCCGCCGGTGATGTTCCAGACGAGCTTGTACTGCCCGTCGGGCAGCGTCAGCGGAATGGTGTGTCCGGTGCCGCCCATGAGCTGGAGGGCGCCGTTGAGGGTGGCACCGCCGGCCCTGGCGGGCTGGGGGCCGATGTTCCAGGTGACGCTCTGGACGGTGTCGAAGTTGAAGCCGTCGAGGTAGAAGCCGCAGACCTTCGAGTTGTTGCTCTGGTCGGTGAAGAGCGTTCCCATCGCGTGGATCTTGACGTCGCCGTTGTCGCCGGGAGCGGCGAAAGCAGCCGGTGTGCCGGCCAGGGCGGTCCCCGCGAGGGTGAGTGCCGCGACGGCGGCGACCCGGGTGCGCGGGCTGGTGAAGGCATGGAGTGCTGGGGCAGGCATGCGCAGTTCCTCCGGTTCGGATGATTGTCATATAAAGCGGAGTTCTGTCCGACTCCCTTTCACGTCCGGGGGCTGCGGCGGCCGCGCCGCGCCGTGAGACCAGCCGAAGACCACCCGTCGGCCCCAACGCGACAGGCCGCGGGGCGCGCGGGGCGGGCCCCGGCGCACGACCGGAGCATGCGCCGCCGTGCTCCCAGCCTCGCCCGGTAGTCGAGAAATGCCCTCATGGTGCGCTTTGGGCGACGAAATACTGGCGGTGTTCTCGCGGGGCGGGCCCATCGGTGCCACCGTTCGGCCGTGGCTTCCCCGCGCCCATGCGGTCCCGCGTGGTCGGCGCTGGAGATGTGGCCGGCCCGGACCGCCGACGAGACAGAGGAGTTCTTCCTATGCGTCGTATCCACTCGTTCGCCATCGCCTCCATGGCCCTGGCCGCCGCGCTGGGCGTCGTACCCACGGCGACCGCGGCCCCTGCGGCGCCCACCGGTACGGCGGACTACAACTGCTCACCCGGATACTTCTGCATCTACAGCGGCTGGAACGGCTCGGGAACCCGTTGTCAGTGGTCGCAGTCCAGGCTGGCCAACACCGCGGACAACTGCTCCTTCATCCAGAGGGGCGAGAACGTGAAGTCCGTGTGGAACAAGACAGGGCACCGCGTTCAGTACTACACGCACACCAACTACAACTCACGCGTCGGATCCACCCCGTCAGGCCAGGGCGGCAACCTCCAGGGCAGCTACCAGATCCGCTCCTTCAAGCCCCAGTAGGGGCACCGGCGCGCATCCCGCGCACCACATGAAGAAGCGGCGCTGTGCTTCGCAGAGCACAGCGCCGCCGCTCGTGGGTACGGGTCTCAGCACTCGGAGTGCTGTACGACCCTCGCGATGGCGTGGTAGACGCTGGGTTCGAAGGTGCCCTGCACCGTGTACGTGTGGTGCTTGCTGGGCCACATGGTCGGGCTGTTGTAGGTCCCGGTGGTGTACACCGTCTGACTTGCCGAATTGTTCAGCTTGAACCGCGAGTGCCAGATGTCGCCGCTGATGGTGCGGGTCGTCCAGGTCGTGGCGTTGAAGGTGAGTTTGCCGTCGGAATAGAGCTGTAGGTGGCCGCCCGTCTGATGGCAGTCGCCGACGCTCAGGTCGTCCCAGGTGAACCACTTGTAGTCGGCCGCGACCCCTGAACGGACGGCTCCCCCCTGGGAACCGGCCGAAGCCGTCGCGGGGTTCAGGACGAGGAGGGTGGCACCGATGGCGGCCGCGGACACGAGGATTCTGCTCGCCCGCCGCAGAACGTTCATGAGGGAACTCCCTTGCTGTGGTGCTGAGTTGGAGGACCGAGCCGGGGCATGTGCTAGCCGGAGCCGAATCCCGCGCTGCGGGCCGGCAGCGGCGGAGGGCCGGTCTCGTCCCAGGTTCCTCCGGCGCCCACGATCGCGAGGAGTTGCGTGCAGCCCGTGTCCGCGTAGACGAATGCGGTGGCATCGGTGTCGTTGCTCGCGTGGGCCGCGCCGCCGGCCAGGGGCAGGCATAAGCCGTTCGGCGGATTGACGAGCGCGTCGAGTGTTCCGGTGTCGAATCGGGTGTAGGGGAACTGGCCTTCGGCCGCCCGGGCGCTGCTCGGCAGCAGGGCGATCAGAAGAATGGCCCCGTCAACCGCCGTTCCCAGCCGCCGAATTGCCGGACCGGGCGTCACTTTTCGCGGATCGGCTTTCCGTAGGGCTTTTCGTGGCGTAACTCGCCTGTGCATAGGCACCCCCCTTCTGGGTCACTCGATGGTTCCCTGGGAAAAGTGCCGACGGCAACGGCTCGAACGGTCGCGCACTGGCTTTCCAGGCGCTCGCCAGCGCCTGTACGTCGAGGGTGTGCGCTGCGCCGTCCGAGTGACGGCGGCATGAGTCGCTTCCCCTGCCCAAGTCCGTACGGGACTCTCAAATGGTCTGACTCCAGACAGAGTTGGGCAGGGAGGGAGAGAGCGCAGATGCGTGCATTCATGCGGGTGCTCACAAGTGAGAAGGCGGCCAAGTCGGTACTGGTCGCCGGTGCGGCGCTGTCGCTGTTCGCCGCGATGGCCGGGCTCCGCACCGATGCCCAGGCCGCCGCGGGAAGCTTCGGCTATCAACGCGCGGACACCGGGGGAATCACCACCATCGACAATCCGCCCGACCATTTCTGTTTCATCCTCAGCGGCGAGGCGCTCAGTGTCCACAACGGAACGAACAGCACCGCCATTCTGTACGAGGACGCGGATTGCGACCCGAATCAATTCCTCGACGCGGCTCAGCCGGGTCAGACCCTGAGCTTCGGTGTGCGGCTGCCGTTGAGCGTGCGATTCGGAGGCTGACCGGCAGGGGTCGGGTCGGTGCCGGGGTCGAGGAGCGCGGACGCCGTCGGAGTGGGGAATGCCATCCCGCAGAAGGGCAAGCGGCCGTGTGCGGGGGTGGGACGGCTTCCGGTCGTCGTTCGTACAATTTGAGTCCGAACGATGTCCTCGAACCATGCCGCCCCGCGGCGTCGAAGGGGTGTGGCCCGTGCCCGGCCGGCGATCCATCACCGAAGCAGAGCAGCTGGCGCAGGCGAAGCTCGGCGGTACGCCGATCCGCCATGACCAGATGGCCGTGGTCGCCAACATCTACCGGGCGGCCTCCGCGGTCCGCCAGCACCTGGAGAACTCCGTGCTGCGGGGCTGCGATCTGACGTGGACCGCGTTCGTCGTGCTCTGGGTGGTGTGGATCTGGGGGGAGTCGGAGACCCGCCATGTCGCGGAGGAGGCGGGCATCTCCAAGGGCACGCTGACCGGCGTCGCCCGCACGCTGGAGGCTCGCGGCCTGGTGCGACGGGCCGGCCATCCCACCGACGGCAGGCTCGTGCTGCTCAGCCTCACCGATGACGGGGAGGCGCTGATGCAGGGCCTCTTCCCGCGCTTCAACGAGGAAGAGGCCTTTGTCACGGGGCAGTTGGGCGACGAGGAGTGCCGGAGCGTGGCCGACGGGCTGCGGCGGGTCGTGCTGCAGGTCGAGGAGCGGGGGGAGGACCGCAGACGCGACCTCCTGGACGGCGCGGAACCGGCCCCGCGCCGCAGCGGCCGCCGCGCGAAGCGTTCTGCCTGACGGGGGGCGGGGTGGTGGGCCGGTGCTGCTGGGGCTCCGCCCCGGACCCCATTGGGCCCCTCCCCGTCCCTTCCCCGGACCAGCCGGGGGTGTGGGTGTGAACGGCTGTGGCCAGTGGTTCGGGTGCGGGTCGTGTGTGGCTGGTCGCGCAGTTCCCCGCGCCCCTGGCAGGATCGATCCTGGCAGAGCCGAGCGTCTTCAGCCCGTTGACTCGCGTGCCGCCCCGCCAGGCATCCGCAGGCCCGTCCGACGGACACGGACGTCAGCCCACTCCAGCCTGTCCGGCGTTTGGGCACGAGCGCCCTCAAGGCGCGAACGGGGGTCCGGGGGGCGGAGCCTTCGAAGGGGATGCAGGGCGGAGCCCCCGCGGGGGTTCGAGGGGCGCGGCCCCTCAGGGGGCTGGGGCGGAGCCAGCCCGAGGAGCTGAGCCGTCCCACCCCCGTCACGGGCGGACGGGTGCGTAAACTCCCAAGGGGCTCCCCGCCCGCACCAGCGCCTCGAACAACCCCCGCTGCGCCGCATCCTCGTGCGCCGTGTCCTCCGGGTGCCACTGCACCGCGACGAACCAACCGGCGTGGCCGGGGAGTTCAAGCCCCTCCACCGTGTCGTCGGCGGCGCGGGCCGTGACCGTCAGGCCGGCCCCGATGCGGTCGAGGCGCTGGTGGTGATAGCAGGACGCGGTCACCTTCGTCGTACCAGCGGCCCGCGCGAGCAGCGTGCCGGGGTGGACGGTCACCCGGTGCACGTAGTGCCGGTGTGCGCGCTCGGGGCCGCCCATGTCCTGGTGCAGGGTGCCGCCCAGAGCGACGTTGACGACTTGCATGCCGCGGCAGACCGCGAGGAGGGGCAGCCTCAACTCCAGTGCCTGGTAAGCCACTTCGAGGTCGAAGCCGTCCTGCTCGGCATCGACGTCGTACACGCTGGGGTCGGGCTCGGCAGCGTACCGGCGCGGTGAGAGGTCGCCGCCCCCGGGCAGCAGTACGCAGTCGAACCGGGCGAGCCGGGCACCCACCTCGGCCGGATCCGCCCGGCCGCCCGGCGCGTGGGGATGCAGGGTGACCGGCTCGCCGCCCGCCCGCCACACCGCCTCGATCAGCGCCCGGGCGTTGACCTCGGCCGCGTACCGCAGCGCCGAGGTGGAGGCGGAGAAGCGGGCCGGGATCGCGACCAGCGGGCGCACGGCGAAGCTCACGTAGTTCTGCCCCGGATCGGCCGGGCCGGGACCGGGACCGTGCCCGGCGGGCGCACGGCGGAACTCACCGGGCCCTGCCGCGGATGAGCCACGCCGCCCCCGCGCCGAGCGCCAGGACCACCGGCACGGCCAGCGCGAGCCACGTCGCCGTCGCGCGGTCGCCGCCGATGAGCGTCGTCAGGTTGGCCAGGATCAGCCAGATCGCGCCCGCCAGACCGAGCGCGCCGAGGGCCGGGGCGATGAGCGTGTTCCACGGCCGGGTGTCGAGGCGCTCGCGGCGGAAGAAGACGATCACCGAGACCGAGGTCAGGAAGTACAGCAGCATCATCGCGAGCACCGCCACCCCGCTGAACCAGGAGAACAGGGTGAGCACCGGGTCCTTGCCGGCGAAAGCGAACGGCATGACGAGCAGGACGGCGATGGTCGTCTGCACACCGCCCGCGACCCACGGGGAGTGCCGTCGGTTCAGGGTGCGCAGCCCGCGCGGAAGGAGGCCTTCCCTGCTGAGCGAGAACAGATAGCGGTTGGCGGAGTTGTGGAAGGCGAGCATGCCCGCGAACAGCGAGGTGGCGAGCAGGACCGGCAGCACATCGTTCGCCCAGCCGCCGAACCGTTCGGCGATCGGCGCGAACACGAACGCCGATCCGTCACCACCCGCCAGCGCCTTGCCGGCCGCCCCGGTGGCGCCGGACGCACCGTATGAGGAGACCACCATCCACGAGGTGAAGGCGAAGAAGGCGGTGACCACGACGATCGACAGATAGGTGGCCCGCGGCACGGTCCGGTGCGGATTCCGGGCTTCCTCGCCGTAGATCGCGGTCGCCTCGAAGCCGAACATCGACGCCACCGCGAACATCAGCGCCACTCCCGGAGCGCCCTGGAGCGCCGCGCCCGGCGAGAAGCTGTGCGCGAAGCCGAGCCCTTCCGGGCCGCCGCCCCGGACCAGCGTCACCAGGCCGAAGGCGAGCAGCATGCTCATCTCCGCGAAGACGAACACCGCGAGGACCTTGGCCCCCATCTCGATGCCGGTCGCGCCGAGCACCTGCACGACGGCCATGGTGGCCAACGCCCATACCCACCACGGCACTTCGGCGCCCGTGTGCTCCTTGACGATCCCGCTCACGGTAGCTCCGTAAAGGCCGTACATCGCGGCCTGGATGGTGCAGTACGCGAACAGCGCGACGGCCGCGCTGCCCGCGCCGTACGTACGGCCGAGGCCCCGGCCGATGTACGTGTAGAAGGCCCCCGCGTCGACCACGTGGCGGCCCATGGCGACGAAGCCGACGGAGAACAGCAGGATCACCGCGCCCGCGGCGACGTACGCGGCGGGCACGCCGGGCCCGTCGCCGAGGCCCACGGAGAGCGGGACGGCGCCCGCGATGCCGGTCAGCGGCGCCTGCGCCGACAGGACGAGGAAGAGGATGCCGAGGACGCCGAGCGCGTCGGGCTTGAGCCGTCCCGCGGCGGGGGAGTCCTGGTCGATGGGTTGTCTTGCGGCCGTCCTGCCGTCCACGCGGATCACCTGTCCGAGGGCTCGGTCTGCGGGTGGGGGAGGTGGTGCAGCACCGCGCCGGGCGTCCCCGTGGCATGCCCGGTGCGGTGCTCGTATGGGGTGTCCTATCGGCGCGGCGCCCGGATGCCGCGGAACTCCCAGTCCCCGCCGAGCGCCGTGGACAGCACTTCCTCGGACTCGGTGGGCTGGGCGCCGACGTCGGCGCGGATGGGTGTCGGTCCGGCGACGATGTGGTTGCTGAGCCGCCCGAGCCCCTCGACCTCGACCTCGACGACGTCTCCCGGCTGTACGGGACGGGAGTTGGCCGGGGTCCCCGACAGGAGTACATCGCCGGGCAGCAGGGTGATGGTGCGGGCGATGTCGGCGACGAGATAGTGCATGTCCCATCGCATCTCGTCGGTCGAACCGTCCTGCGCCACCTTGCCGTTGACGTAGGTGCGCAGGTACTTGTGGCGGAAGTCCCAGTCGGTGACGAGCCCGGGGCCGAGCGGGCACAGGGTGTCGGAGCCCTTGACGCGCAGCATCGAGCCGGCGTCGGTGTCGCGGAAGTCGTGCAGTCCGAAGTCGTTGCCCACGGTGTATCCCGCGATGTACGCGGCCGCCTGGTCGGGTGCGATGTTGCGGGCGGTCCTGCCGATGACGATGGCCACCTCGCCCTCGTAGTTGAGCCACTTGCAACCCGCCGGGCGCACCACCGCGCCCTGGTGGGAGTTGAGGGCCGAGACGGGTTTGTGGAAGTAGGTCGGAGCGGGCGGGAGTCGGGCGCCGAACTCCTCGACTCTGCTGCGGTGGTTGAGGTGGACGGCGACCACCTTCGAGGGCACGACGGGCGGCAGGTGCGCGGCTTCGTCGGCCTTCACGCGGCGGCCGTCCCCGGCGACGAGCTCGTCCCCTTCGCACAGGACCTGAACGGGTGACCCGTCGAGCAGGATGCGGCGGTACTCGGTCATGTCAGGCCTCCCGGTCGCGTCGGTGCGGGTGGCGTGGGGCGGCGGGCGCGGGCAGGCCCGTGCAGGTCCAGCCGTCGGCGGGGCGGTCGAACCACAGGTGGACCTGCCCGGTGCCGATCGAGTTCTCGTACGCTCCGTACTGGCGGCCGGGCGCGGCGCAGGCCTCGCCGCCGAGCGCGCCCGCCATCATCAGGTAGTGCGCGAAGCCCGCCTCGGGCCTGAACTCCCGGAATTCCGGCATGGTTCGGAGCACCTTGGCGTGGCGGCCCTCCTTGAACCAGCCGATGCGTTCGACGTCCGCCGCCCGGGCCTCGGGCGTACGGATGTGGGCGGGATCGCTCGCCTCGTGGTCGCGCAGTTCGCGCAGCGGCCAGAAGGTGTGCGACAGGGCGCCCGACGCGATGAGGAGGACCCTGCGGCCGGGCGTCGCAGCGATGCCGTCGGCGAGCGCCCGGCCGAGCCGCAGATGGTCCTCCACGTCACCGGTCTGACACACCCCGATGGACACCCACCGCTTGTCGGGCAGCCCCTCGCCGAGGAACTTCCACAGGTTGACGGTGGCGTAGTGCACCGGAAGGTACGGGTCGTCGACGGCGGTGATCCAGGTGCCGTGCCGGTCCGCGAACCCGGCTGTCCGGTAAGCGAGTTCGGGGTCTCCGGGGAAGTCGTACCGCATCCGGCACATGCCCCGGGGAAGCTCCTCGGAGGTGAACAGCCCGGCGCGTCGGCTCTGCGCGGTGACGACGAACTCGACGGTGGTCGCCCAGTGCGAGTCGAGGACCACCACCGTGTCGTAGCGGTCGCTCTCGAAGACGTCCTCACGCAGCTGACGCAGACCGGTGACGAGGCTGATCTCCTTGCCCTCGTTCAGTTCCCGCCGCACCGGCTCGGGCAGCACGATGGTGGGCACGTGCGCGAGCAGGCCCGCTCCGACGATCTCGCCCATGGCCCCTCAACTCCCCGGTGCCGTAACGGTGTTCTTGACGTCGCAGAAGAAGTCGAAGCTCCAGGTGCCGCCCTCGCGGCCGATGCCGGACGCGCGCGAGCCGCCGAAGGGCGCCCGCAGGTCGCGTACGAAGAAGCAGTTCACCCAGACCGTGCCCGCCACGAGCGCGGCGGTCACCCGCCGAGCCCGCTCGTCATCCGAGGCGACCACGGTCGCGGCCAGCCCGAAGCGGGTCCCGTTGGCGAGGGCCAGCGCCTCGTCCTCGTCCGCGAACGTCTGGAGGGTGAGCACCGGACCGAACACCTCCTCCTGGACGATCTCGCTGTCCTGCGCCACATCGGTGAGCAAGGTGGGGCGGTAGTACGTGCCGCCGAGCTCGGTGTTGGGTGTGCCGCCGAGCAGGGCCCGTGCCCCGGACGCGACCGCACGCCGTACGAACCCGTCGACCTTCTCAAGCTGGGCGGGGTGGACCAGCGGCCCGATGTCGGTCGCCTCGTCGCGCGGGTCGCCCTGCCGGAGCCGGGCGGCCTTCGCCACGAACCGCGAGGTGAACTCCGTCGCGACGGACTCCTCGACGAGCAGCCGGGTGGCGGCCAGGCACACCTGCCCCGCGTTGTCGTACTGCTCCACGGCGAGATCGACGGCCAGATCGAGATCGGCGTCGGCGAAGACCAACAGCGGTGATTTGCCGCCCAGTTCAAGGCTCAGCGGGGTGAGGTGCCCGGCCGCGGAGGCCGCGATGCGGCGGGCGGTGGGCACCGACCCGGTGAAGCCGATGCGGCATACGTCCGGGTGGGCGACCAGCGCGGCGCCCGCCTCGGAACCGTATCCCTGGACGACGTTGAGGACACCGGGCGGGAGTCCGGCGTCGGCGGCGATGTCGGCCAGCAGCGACGCGGTGAGCGGCGACCACTCGGCGGGCTTGAGGACCACCGTGTTCCCGGCGGCGAGGGCGGGCGCCACCTTCCACGTGGCCAGCATCAGCGGTGCGTTCCATGGCGTGATCAGCACGCACGGCCCCGCCGGGTCCCAGGAGACGTGATTGACGGGACCGGGGCCTTTGGGCGGGGTCGTGAAGTCGTCGAGGCTCAGGGCAAGCAGCCGGTCGGCGAAGAAGCGGAAGTTGTGCGCCACCCTCGGCATCACCCCGCGCCGGTGGGAGCGGAGCAGCGAGCCGTTGTCGAGGGTCTCGACCTGGGCCAGGTCCTCGGACCGCTTCTGCACGCCGTCCGCGATGGCATGCAGGACTCGGGCCCGCTCAGCGCGGGGCGTGGCCGCCCAGCCGGGGAAGGCGGCCTTCGCGGCGGCCACCGCCGCGCCGGCCTCGAAGGAGGAGCCGCGCGCCACCCCCGCGAGCGCGCGGCCGTCGATCGGGGAGACGTCGGTGAAGGTGCTGGGGGAGCCGACGCGCGCGCCACCGATCCAGTGCCGCGTGTCGACGGCCACCCCGGCGACGGTGGCAGTGTGCTCATTCATGACCGTCCTCCGACTGATCGGCACCGGACCCTCCAACTAAGCGCCACGACAAGTGAGTCACTCGGCTCCCGAGGTGTTGGTTTCGAGGAGTCTGCCGCCGTCCCAGACGACGCCGACCTGCCGGAAGTACGCCGCGATCGGCTCCCGTACCGCGAGGCGGGCCAGCTCTTCGGTGGGGGACTCGAAGAGTTCCAGATCGGCGTCCCCCACCCACGCCTGCCCGGCCTCGAAGGACGCGGCGCCGGACTCGATCAGCTCGTCGAGGGCCAGCCCCTTGCCCTTCTCGATGGAGGGCAGCCAGCGGTGGTGCGCCATCGGATGCCCGTTCACGAAGCCGCCGGTCGACGAGGGCTGACGCAGCGTCACCACGACTTGGGCGAGCCTGCGGTCGGCCGCCGCGAGGGTGGCCCCGAAGCGGGCCCCCGCCTCGATCCGGGGCGCCGGCCCGAACGGGTGCGGCCGAGTCTGGTGGATCGAGCCGAGCTTCTTCGGATAGCCCTGGTGGAAGCCGCGTACGACCGCGAAGTCCTTGTCGACCCAGATGTACACGCAGCGCGAGTAGACCTGCCTCCGGTAGGAGCAGCGCACCACCGCGAACGCCTCCTTGTACTGGGCCAGCACCGGGTCGAGCAGCTCCCGCTTCGAGGCCGAGCAGGACTGCCAGTCCGCCCAGACGAGGGCGACCGCTCCCGGGTCCTCGGGCGCCAACTCCAAGGGGTGGGGCAGGAGTTCGCGTACGCGCTCCGGATCCGTACGGTATTCGACCGTGAGGACGTCGCCCGAGTAGAGCCACGGGGGCGCGGGGACGATCGACGAGTCGCCGGTCGCCGTCTTGGGGTGGAAGTAGCCGCGGACGCCGCTCACGGGGCGACGCCTTGTCGGCTGAGGGCGGGCCTTTCGAGGAGGAGGGGCCGGTGGCGGGCGGCGGCCGCGGTGGCGGCCGGGCCTCCGAGCCCCACCACGCCGACGAGGCGGCCGTCGCGGTGGTAGCCGACCAGGACGTCACCGTCCACCGCGCCGTCGAGCAGCCGCACGTCGTCGCGCCCCAGCTCGGGTGAGCCGAAGGACTGGAGCCGGAAGTCGTACTGGTCGCTCCAGAAGGAGGGGAGGGGCGCGAAGGGCTCCAACTCGGCGGCATTCGAATGCAGTTGGGCTGTGAGCACCTTCGCGGCGTGCTTGGCTGTGTCGCCGGGGATCGACCAGTGCTCGACCCGGCGCGGTACGCCGTCGTACCGGGCGTTGGGGAAGCGGGCGATGTCGCCGACGGCGACCACACACGGCAGCCCGTCCGCACCGGCCGCCGTTCCGCATGGCAGTCCGCGGGCACCGGCCGCTGTGCCACGTGGCAGCCCGTCGGTACCGGTAGCTGTGCCGGACGACCATGGCGGTCCGCCCGCCTCCGCCGCTTCCTCCGCCCCGCCGTCAACGCCCCGCACCCGCAAGTGACCGTCGGTGAGGACGCCGTCGGACAGGTCGAGGCCGTTTCCCGCCAGCCACTCGGTGTTGGCGACCGAGCCGACCGACTCCACGACCACGTCGGCCGCCAGGACCCGCCCGTCGCTCAGCGCGACCCCCGTCACGCGGGCCCCGCCCTCGAACCCGGCGACTCCCGTGCCCAGCGTGAAGCGCACCCCGCGTTCCTCGTGGCGGCGCAGCAGCGCTCGGGCGAGCAGCTCGCCCAGGGGGCGCAGCATCGGCAGCGGCTCGACGTCGACCACCGTCACCTCGGCGACGCCGAGACCGACGGCGGTGGCGGCCACCTCGCAGCCGATGAATCCGGCGCCGATCACGACCAACTTCACTCCGGGCGGCGTCAGTTCGTCCCGTAGCGTCCTCACGTCTTCGAGTGTGCGGACCGTGTGGCGGCCGCTGCCGGGGCCGGACGGTCCCGGGCAGGGCAGCCGTCGCGAGCGCAGCCCGGTCGCGACGACCAGGCCGTCGAAGCCGAGCTCCTCGCCGTCATCGAGGACGACGACGCGGTCCCGCAGCCGGGCACTCGCCACCCTCGTTCCCAGCCTCCACTCCACGTCGGCGGTGTTCGGCCGCGGAGCGAAGGCAAGCGAGGCGAACGACGCCGTCCCCGCGAGGACCCGCTTGGAGAGCGGGGGCCGGTTGTACGGCATGTGGGGTTCGTCGCCGACCACCGTGATCGGGCCGCTCCAGCCGGCGGCGCGCACCTGCTCGGCGGCCCTCAGACCGCCCAGCGACGCCCCGGCCACGACCACGCGCGGGGTCACGGCGCTCAGGCCTCGATCCGGATGGCCTGCATCGGGCAGACGTCGGCGGCCTCCTCGACGTCCGCGCGGAACGCTTCACCGGGATCGCTGAGGTAGGCGAGGCGTGCGTTGTCGTCGAGGCGGAAGACGTCCGGGGCGGCGAACACGCACTGCCCGTGGTCCTGGCACTTGTTCATGTCGACGGCGACCTTCATGGGCCGACTCCCTGTGACCGAACTGCGAAACCGAGCCGTATGAACCGCGTAATCGAGCCGTATGAGCAAAACCGCTCGGCCGAACTCGTTTGACACCAAACAACATAGAGAGGTGTCGCCGGGGGGTCAATGCCCCTGCCGCGATGGGGAGTTCGTGCGCGCACCCTTGCGGGAAGGCGCCCCGCGTCCATACCGTTTGAAGCCAAACCAACAGCGTGCGCTCAGCCCGAGGAGACGTCGGTGAGTGCTCAAGTGCCTTCAGAAGCCCGCCAGTTCACGGAACGACTGTCCGTCGAGGGCATCGATGTCGTCCGGGTGACCTACCCCGATCTCATCGGCACCGACCGCGCCCGGGACGTGCTCCTCGGCCAGCTGCCCGCGGCCTGCTCGCACGGCCTCTCGTTCTGCCGCGCCGTCTACCACACGAGCCCGCAGGGCGATGTCGTCCCGATCGCGGGTGGCCTGGACGCGGGGCTCCCCGACATCGTCGTACGGCCCGACCTCGACACGCTCCTCGCGCTGCCCTGGGAACCCGGTGTCGCGTCCTGTCTGGGCGATGTCACCGACCCGGTGACCGGCGCGCCCGCCCCCGAATCCCCCCGTGCCCTGCTGCGCGCGGTGCTGGCCCGGTGCGCGGAACACGGGCTGCGCCCGATCGCGGGACCCGAGCTCGAATACTTCCTCTGCGATCCGGACCCCGGCGCGCCCGGCGGCTGGCGGCGGTACAGCGCCGCCGCGGGCGCCGTCTACACCGCGGGACTGCGCGCCGACCCCGACAACCACCTCCTACGGACGCTGCGGCTGCTGCGCGATCTCGACATCGGGATCACCCACGGCAACCACGAGTTCGACGGGGCGCAGTTCGAGATCAACCTCGTGCACTCCGAGGCGCTCGGCGCCGCCGACCGAGCCTTCCGGCTCAAGGCCGCCGTCAAGGAACTCGCCCGCAAGGAGGGCAGGCTCGCCACCTTCATGGCCAAGCCCTTCAACGACGCGGGGGGCTCGGGCTTCCATCTGCACCTGTCCTGCGAGGACGGAGCCGAGGGCGGGACGACGGGCGTCGGGGGCGAGGCCGGTGGCGCGGGGGAGGCCCGGAACGTCTTCGACGATCCCTCGGCGCCCTACGGCCTCTCCGCCACCGCGCGGCACGCCGTCGCGGGCCTGCTCGCCCACGCCCCGGCGCTGGCCGCCCTGGCCAACCCGACGATCAACTCGTACAAGCGCTTCGGCCCCGACACGGTGGCCCCCTGGCTCATCGACTGGGGTCTGGACAACCGCAGTGCCATGGTCCGCATCCCGCCCGAGCGCGGCCCCGGAGCCCGGCTCGAACTGCGGCTCGGCGACGCGAGTGCCAATCCCTATCTGCTCATCTCCGCGACCATCGCCGCGGCCCTGCTCGGCATCCAGGCCGCGGAGGAGCCGCCCGCGCCGCTGGAGGGGTACGGCTACGACACCGCGAGGTCCGCCCTTCTTCCGGACCGCCTGCCGACAGCGCTCGACGCCCTCGAAGCGGACACCGCGCTCACGGGAATCCTCGGCAAGGGCTTCACCGCGGCCTACCTCGCCTACAAGCGCAACGAGGTCGAGCGCTTCCAACAGCACGTAACGGACTGGGAGTTCACGGAGTACGCGTACCACCTGTGACCGGTGGAACCGTAGACCGCCCACGCGCCCTGCCTGCGACTCGCGGAAGCTCCCCCCGCGTACTACCTGTGACCCGCAGGCGCGCCGCTCGCCCGCGCCCCCGCCGCACCTCAGCTCAAGGAGTACCGATGGCCGAGGCCAGCCCCGCCGCGTACGACCCGATCCCTCTCGACGACGTCGACCTCGCCGATCTCGACCGGTTCACCGACGGTGTCACCCCGTGGCGCATGTTCCACACCCTGCGTCACCTGGACCCCGTCCACTGGCAGCCGGAGCCGGCCCCCAACTCCGGGTTCTGGGCGGTCACCCGTCACGAGGACATCGTCCGTGTCGACCGCGACGCCGACACGTTCACCTCCACCCGGTTCGTCAACCTCGAAGAGCTCGACGACGACCAGATCAAGAAGCGGGCCTCCATCCTCGAAATGGACGGGGCCCGCCACCGCGCGCTGCGCGGCCTGCTCCAGCGCCAGTTCGGGCAGAACGTGATCAGCGGCTACGCCGACTTCCTGCGCGGCCTGACCGCCCGGACCCTTGACGCGGCCCTCACCAGGACGGCGTTCGACTTCGTGGAGCACGTATCCGCCGACTTCCCGATCAACGTCCTCGCCCGGCTCCTGGACGTGCCGCCCGAGGACAACCGGCGGCTCATCGACTGGGGCAACCGCATCATCGGCCACACCGACCCCGACTACGCCGACGTACTCCTCGACAGCGTGGAGAGCGAGCGGTACCGGGACCTGCCGTTCCGCTCGCCCGCCTCCATCGAGGTCTTCGAGTACGGCCGCGAACTCGCCCGGCGGCGCCGCGGCGGCCGGGGCACCGACCTGGTCTCCCGGCTCGTCAACGAGACCCCCCGCGATCACATCCCGCTCAGCGCCCAGGACTTCGACAACTACTTCCTGCTGCTCGTCGTCGCGGGCAACGAGACCACCCGGCACGCCATCTCGCACACCATGCTGGCCCTGATCCAGCATCCCGACCAGCTCGACCGGCTCCGTCGCGAGCCCGCCCTCATCCCGGCCGCCGTGGAGGAGTTCCTGCGCTGGGCCTCGCCCGTGTACCACTTCCGCCGCACCGCGACCCGCGACGTCGAACTCGGCGGCAAGCGGATCAGGGAGGGCGACAAGGTCGTCATGTGGTACGCCTCGGGCAACCGGGACGAGCGGGTCTTCACCGACCCGTACTCCTTCGACGTGGCCCGCGCCGACAACGACCACGTCACCTTCGGCAAGGGCAGCCCCCACCTGTGCCTCGGCAACCTCCTGGCCCGCACCGAAGTCCGCATCATGTTCGAGGAGCTCATCCCCCGCATCGCCGACATCCGGCTGACCGGCGAGGTCCCGAGGGTCCGCTCCAACTTCGTGAACGGGATCAAACGGCTTCCGGTGGAGGTCACCCCCGCTTGACGGGCGAACCCGGCGAAGAGGGAGGATCGGTGAAGGCGCTGCCGGCCGGCTTCGGGCCGGAGCCGTTGGCGGCGGCCCATTGCCGGTGAACGTCCCTGCGGCTAGCCTATGTTCGTCATTCCGATCGATGGCCGGAGTTTCGAACAAGAAGGATGGGTGGCCGAACATGGGCCGACTGGTTCCCGCGGTGACCAGGGCGCTGGACGTCCTTGAGCTCTTCCTGCAGAGCGAGGGGAGCCTCTCCGCGCCCGATGTCACACGCCGCCTCGGGCTGCCCCGCACCACGGTCCACGAGCTGCTGACCACACTCGCAGCCCGCTCCTACCTGGCACAGATCCCCGAGCAGCCGGGCCGCTACCGGCTCGGGGTGCGCACCTACCAGCTCGGCAGCAGGTACGCAGAGCAGCTCGACCTCGCGGCCGAGGGTCAGCAGGTGGCCCGCGAGGTCGCGGAGACCTGCGACGAGACCGTCCACGTCGCGATCCTGGAGGACGCCGACGTCATCTACATCGCCAAGGTCGACTCCACCCACGCCGTCCGCATGGTCTCGGCCGCCGGCCGCAGACTGCCCGCGCACTGCACCTCCGTCGGCAAGATGCTGCTCGCCATGCTCCCCGAGGCCGAGCTCGACGCCCGGCTCGAAGGGCGCGAACTCGTCGGCATGACACCCGACAGCATCACCGACCCCGCCGCCCTGCGCGCGGCCCTCGCGGAGATCCGTGACCGGGGGACCGCGGTGGAGCACCGCGAGTCCAACCCCGACGTCAGCTGCGTGGCGGCGCCGGTCAAGGACAGCACGGGCCGGGTCGTCGCCGCGCTCTCCATCTCCGTGCCCATGATCAGGTGGAGCGGCGACCGCGAGGCCGAGCTCGCCGAACTCGCCCAGAAGGGCGCCGGCGACCTCTCCGTACGGCTCGGCCACCGGGGTGTGCGGTGAGGTACGAGCTCGCGGTACGGGAGTGGGCCGAGCTCGGCGAAGGGCCGACCTGGGACCCGGCGACGGGACGGCTGGTCTGGGTCGACATCCTCTCCTCGCGGATCCACACCTACGATCCGACCGACGGCCGCCGCACCGTCATGGCCACCGAGCAGCACGTCGGCGCCGCCAAGCCGCGTGCCGGGGGCGGCCTCGTCGTCAACCTCCGGGACGGAGTGGGACTGTACGGGCCCGACGGCGGATTCCGCTGGCTGCTCCACGACCCCGTGGCCGGCCGGCGCGCCAACGACGCGGCCGTCGCCCCCGACGGGGCACTGTGGGCCGGGACCATGCGCTACGACGAGGCGCCCGGCGGCGGCGCCCTGACGAGGATCGCCGCGGACGGCACCGCGACCGAGATCCTCGGCGACGTGGCCGTCAGCAACGGCACCGGCTGGAGCCCCGACGGGCGGGTCATGTACTACATCGACTCCCCGACCCGGACCGTCGACGTATTCGACTTCGACGGCCAACACGCCCACAACAGGCGGGAGTTCGCCTCCATCGAGGCAGGCGCCGGGTTTCCCGACGGGCTCGCCGTGGACGCGGAGGGCGGCGTCTGGGTGGCGCTGTGGGACGGCGGCGCCGTCCGGCGGTACGCGGCCGACGGCACCCTCGACCAGGTTGTCGAGCTGCCCGTCCGGCGCCCCACCGCCTGCGCCTTCGGCGGCCCTGACCTCACCGATCTGTACATCACCACCGCCCGCGTGGGGCAGACCGCGGCGCACCCTCTCGCCGGTTCGGTGCTCGTGGTTCCGGGGGCGGGACGGGGGCTGCCCGCCACCCCCTTCGCCGGCTGATCATTCCTGATGTTCCGTCAAATGCCGTGTGCCCCCTGGGAATTCCCAGGGGGCACACGGCTGTGTCAAGACTCAGCGCGTCGAGAACGCATGCACCGTAGACGTTCGGTACGTCGTGCCCGGGCGCAGCACCGTCGACGGGAACGACGGGTGGTTGGGGGAGTCAGGGAAGTGCTGGGTCTCCAGGCAGAGGGCGTCGCCCTGGCGGTAGGTGCGGCCTGAGGTGCCCTCCAGGGTGGCGTCGAGGAAGTTGCCGCTGTAGAACTGCAGGCCCGGCTCGGTCGTGTACATCTTCATCACCCGGCCCGACGAAGGATCGGCCAGGGTGAGGACATAGGCGGGCGAGGTCGAAATGCCCTTGTCCAGAACCCAGTTGTGGTCGAACCCCTTGGCGCGGACCAGCTGCTCGCCGCCCCGGCGGATGTCGCGGCCGATCGGTTTCGTACGCCGGAAGTCGAAGGGCGTGCCCGACACGCGGGCCAGCTCGCCGGTCGGGATGAGGCCCGCGTCGACGGGGGTGTAGCGGGCGGCGGCCAGCTCCAGGGTGTGGTCGTAGATGGACCCGCTTCCCTCGCCCCCCAGGTTGAAGTAGGTGTGATTGGTCAGGTTGACGACGGTCGGCCGGTCCGTGGTCGCCTCGTAGTCGATCCGCCAGTCGCCGCACGCGGTGAGCGTGTACGTGACGCGGACCTTCAGCGTGCCGGGGTAGCCCATCTCGCCGTCGGGAGAGACCCGGCTCAGGACGAGCCCGGTCTCCGAGCCGCGGGTGAACGGCTCCACCTGCCACATCTGCTTGTCGAAGCCCTGGGTGCCGCCGTGCAGGCTGTTCGTCTTGTCGTTCAGGGGGAGTTGGTAGGTGTGGCCGTCCAGGGTGAAGCGTCCCGCCGCGATGCGGTTGCCGTACCTGCCGATCAGGCCGCCGAAGTACGGGCTCTTGGCGACGTAGTCGGCGAGGTTGTCGAAGCCGAGCGCGATGTTCGTCAAGTGGCCGTCCCGGTCCGGGACTTCGAGGGAGTGGATCACCCCGCCCCAGGAGAGGACCTGGAGCCGGGTGCCGCCGGCCGCGACGGTCCACAGGTCCACCGCGGTGCCGTCGGCCAGGTTGCCGAAGTGCTTCTTGGTGGGGGAGTGGCGCGACGCCGCCTGGGCGGCCCCGGTCCCGGCGCCGAGCGCCGTCGTCGCGGCAAGACCCGCGGCACCCGCCGCCAGTACCGTACGTCTGCTGGTGTTCATGGAGCGGCTCCTTCAGGGAGTTCGGGGGAGATCAGACACAGGCTCTGAGGAATCGGAAGGAACTCACGAACCGACCTTGCGCTTGTTGTAGACGTCGAAGCCGACCGCGGCGAGCAGCACGAACCCCTTGATGACCTGCTGGTAGTCCGTGCCGATGCCCACCAGGGACATGCCGTTGTTGAGCACGCCGAGCACCAGGCCACCGATGATGGCGCCGAACACCGTGCCGACGCCTCCGCTCATCGACGCACCGCCGATGAACGAGGCCGCGATGGCCTCCAGCTCGAAGTTGACGCCCGCGTTGGGGGTGCCCGCGTTGAGGCGGGCGGCGAAGACGACGCCGGCCAGCGCCGCGAGCACACCCATGTTGACGAACACCCAGAACGTGACCCGCTTGTCCTTGACGCCGGACAGCTTCGCCGCCGCCTGGTTGCCGCCGAGTGCGTACACATGGCGCCCCACGACCGCGTTGCGCATCACGAAACCGAGACCGATGAGCAGTCCTGCGAGCAGGAGCAGCACGACGGGGACACCCCGGTAGCTGGCCAGCGTCATCGTGAAGGCGACGACGGCGGCCACCATCGCCACGCACTTGGCGATGAACAGGCCCTGGGGCAGCACATCGAGTTCGTACGCCTGCTGGCGCCGCCGGGACCGCACCTCCTGGACCAGCACGACCGCGATCAGGGTGAGCCCCAACAGCAGCGTCAGATTGTGGTAGTTGGTGTTCGGGCCGACCGCCGGGAGGTAGCCCGTGGAGATCTTCTGGAAACCCTCGGGGAACGGGCCGAGCGAGCGCGAGCCGAGCAGGATCTGGGTGCCGCCGCGGAACAGCAGCATCCCGGCGAGCGTCACGATGAACGACGGTATCCCGACGTACGCGATCCAGAACCCCTGCCAGGCGCCCGCTACCGCCCCGATGACCAGCGCGACGACCAGCGCGAGCACCCAGGGCACATGGTGCTCGACCATCATCACCGCGCACGCGGCGGACACGAAGGCCGCCAACGAGCCGACGGACAGGTCGATGTGGCCCGCGATGATGACGATCATCATGCCGATCGCGAGGACCAGGATGTAACTGTTCTGCAGCACCAGGTTGGTGACGTTGTTCGGCTTGAGCAGCACCCCGCCGGTCCAGATCTGGAACAGCACGACGATCAGGCCGAGCGCGACGAGCATCCCGTACTGGCGCATGTTGCGGCGCGCCGCGTCAAGCAGCAGCGCGGCGGGCGCCGGGCGCCGGGAGCCGGGTGCCGACGGGGCACTCCTGGGGGTGTCGGTGGTGACCGGACCCATGGCGACTACCTCTTGTTCGTGGTCATGTGGCGCATCAGCACTTCCTGCGTCGCCTCGGCCCTTCGGACCTCACCGGTGAGCCGGCCGGCCGCCATCGTGTAGATGCGGTCGCACATGCCGAGCAGTTCGGGGAGTTCCGAGGAGATGAAGACGACGGCCTTGCCTTGGGCCGCGAGCTGGTCGATGACGGTGTAGATCTCGTACTTGGCACCCACGTCGATGCCGCGGGTCGGCTCGTCGAGGATCAGCACATCGGGACCCGCGAAGATCCACTTGCTGAGCACGACCTTCTGCTGGTTGCCGCCGGACAACCGCCCGACCTGCTCGAAGACGGTGGGCGCCTTGATGTTCATGGACTTGCGGTACGACTCGGCGACCCGCCGCTCCTCGTGCTCGTCGATCACCCCCCGCCGGGACACCCGGCCGAGCGCGGCCGTGGTGATGTTGCGGGCGATGGTGTCGATGAGGTTGAGGCCGTACTGCTTGCGGTCCTCGGTGACGTACGCGATGCCGTGACCCACGGCCTCCGGCACGGTCCGCGTCCGGATCTCGCGGCCGTCCTTCCATACCGAGCCGCTGATGTTCCGCCCGTAGGAGCGGCCGAACAGGCTCATCGCGAGTTCGGTGCGGCCGGCGCCCATCAGGCCCGCGATGCCGACGATCTCGCCCCGCCGCACGTGCACGGAGACGTCGTCGACCACCTTGCGCTGCTGGTCGATGGGGTGGTGCACAGTCCAGTCGCGCACCTCAAGAGCGGGGTGCGCGCCCGGATCGCCCTCGTAGGGGGTGCGGTCGGGGAAGCGGTGGTCGAGGTCGCGGCCGACCATGGCCCGGATGATCCGGTCCTCGGACGTCCCGGGGTCCTTCACGTCGAGGGTCTCGATGGTGCGGCCGTCGCGGATGACCGTGACGGAGTCGGCGACCGCCGCGATCTCGTTCAGCTTGTGCGAGATGATGATCGAGGTGATGCCCTGCTCCTTCAACTCCAGGATCAGATCGAGGAGATGGGCGCTGTCGTCGTCGTTGAGCGCTGCCGTCGGCTCGTCCAGGATGAGCAGTTTCACCTCCTTGGACAGCGCCTTCGCGATCTCCACCAGCTGCTGCTTGCCGACGCCGATGTCCGCGACCCGGGTCCCCGGATGCTCGCTCAGGCCCACCCGCTTCAGGAGCCGTGAGGCGTGCTTCAGCGTCTCGTGCCAGCTGATGATCCCGCGGGTGGCGTGCTCGTTGCCGAGGAAGATGTTCTCGGCGATCGACAGATAGGGCACGAGCGCGAGTTCCTGGTGGATGATGACGATCCCGCGCGCCTCGCTGGCCCGGATGTCCTTGAAGGCGCAGGACTCGCCCTGGAAGAGGATGTCGCCCTCGTAACTCCCGTGCGGATGAACCCCGCTGAGGACCTTCATCAGGGTCGACTTGCCCGCGCCGTTCTCCCCGCAGATCGCGTGTACCTCGCCCGGGGCGACAGTGAGCGACACGTCGGACAGCGCCCGGACGCCCGGGAAGGTCTTGACGATGGAGCGCATCTCAAGGACGGCGGTCGCTTCATGGGTGGGTGCGCTCACTTGAGGGCACTCGCCTTGATGTAGCCCGAATCCACCAGCTCCGACTGGTAGTTGGACTTGTCGACGCTGACCGGGTTGAGCAGGAAGGCCGGCACGACCTTCTTCTCGTTGTTGTACGTCTTGGTGTCGTTGACCTGGGGCGTCTTGCCGTTCAGGACCGCGTCGGCCATCTGCACGGCCTGCTTGGCGAGCGCCCGGGTGTCCTTGTAGACGGTCTGCGTCTGGTTGCCCGCGATGATCGACTTCACCGACGCCACCTCGGCGTCCTGCCCGGTCACGACGGGGTAGGGCTTGGCCGCGGTCCCGTAGCCGCCGGAGCGCAGTGCGGACAGGATGCCGATGGAGATCCCGTCGTACGGCGAGAGCACGGCGTCGACGCGGGCCGAGGAGTACGCCTTGGTCAGCAGGTCGTCCATGCGCTTCTGGGCGGTCGCGCCGTCCCAGCGCAGGGTGGTCACCTGGTTGAGGTTCGTCTGCCCGCTCTGCACCACGAGCTGCTTCTTGTCGAGGTAGGGCTGGAGGGTCTTGAGGGCGCCCTGGAAGAAGTAGCGCGTGTTGTTGTCGTCGGGCGATCCGGCGAACAGCTCGATGTTGAACGGGCCCTTCTTGCTGCCGTCCTTGAGCCCCAGCTTGTCGATGATGTACGACCCCTGGAGCACGCCGACCTTCTCGTTGTCGAAGGAGGCGTAGTAGTCGACGTTCGGCGAGCCGAGGATGAGCCGGTCGTAGGAGATGACCTTGATGTGCTGGTCGGCGGCCTGCTTGAGGACGTCGCTCAGGGCGCGGCCGTCGATCGCGGCGATCACCAGGACGTCCACGCCCTTGGTGATCATGTTCTCGATCTGGGAGACCTGCTGGTCGACGTTGTCCTCGCCGTACTGGAGCTCGGTCTTGTAGCCGAGGTCCTGGAACTGCTTGACCATGTTGTTGCCGTCGTTGATCCACCGCTCGGACGACTTGGTCGGCATGGCGATGCCGATGGTGGAGCCCTTGCCGCCCTTCTTGGTCTCCTTGCTGCCGCCCTCACCGCTCTGCCCGCAGGCGGCGAGCGCGAGGGCGAGGGATCCGGCGACGAGGGCGAGTGCTGCTCTACGGGTGCGGCGCATGGTCATCAGTCCTTGAGGGAGAAGCGGTTGAGGGGGCCGGGGAGGCGAGAGCCGAGCGGGGACATGCCGCCGTCGGCGCCGTGCCGGGCGAGCAGGTCGAGCACGAGCCGGCCGCGGCGCACGCGCTCGCGCGCCGTGTCGAGGGCGGTGTCCCGCAGATGCGCGCCGTACGGGTAGATGCCGGGCGCCTTGGACAGCCCGAACTTGAGGTACAGCGGGGCGGCGCGGCGGATCAGCTCGGCCGCCTCGTACATCCGCACATAGCCGCCGAGGTCGTCCGGCGCCTCGATGTACAGGTCGATCGGGACGCCCGACACCCGCCGGATCTCCGTGAAGTGAGCCGGCGTCAGATCGGAGGGCACGTTCACGGAGTCCGCGCCGAGCCGCTCGTACACGCCGACCGACGCCGGGTTGACCGGGCCGATCAGAGCCGAGACCTTCAGGGTGGTCTCCGCGGGCAGCAGGCCCCGCTCGCGCAGCTGGTGCAGGGTCCACAGCACGCCCTCGTCGGCGACGAGCAGGCACTGGACGCCCAACTCCGTTGCCCGCAGGGCGTCTTCGACGCATCCGGCGAGCGCGTCGTGACCCCGGGCGCGCAGTCCCGCGCCGCCCGATGCGGTACGGGACGAGGCGCCGATGTCCCAGGTGCCGCGGGGTCCGGTGAAGAGGCAGAGTTCGATGCCGCGGTCCGCGCAGGCCTCGGCCATCTCGGTGATCTCGGCGTCGGAGAGCATCCACACGCCGCTGCCCTGGCTGATCCGGTGCACCGGCACGTCGAGCCGCGAGGACTCCTTGAGTACGACGGCGAGCGCCTCGGGGCCCTCGACCGAGGGGATCTCGGTGCGCCAGGAGCCGCCGTCGGGAAAGACGTGCGGGGAGGAGTCGGCGGGGTTGTCGGCGGGCGCGGCCAGGCCGAGCGCCGTCAGGGCCCGCTCGCCGGGGCGGCGGGGCCCCGGGGGTGTGAGGGAGGAGGCTGAAGTGTCGGTCACAGGCGGGGTTCCTTGTGTGAGCGGGCCTTCGCGATGTTCGGTATCTCGAACACAGTTCGGGTCATTGGGTACGAAGCCTTGGAATAGGGGGCGTGGTGGGGCCAAGGGCCGGGAAGTCGCGTCCTAGGGGCGCAGCAGGACCTTTCCGGTCTTGGGGTCGCCGCCGCCGACCAGTGCGAGCGCGTCGGCGTACCGGTCGAGCGGGAACTCGTGGGTGATCAGCGCCGCCGGGTCGATCTGCCCGGTGACGAACGCCCGCACCGCGAAGGACCATGCCGCCGACGAGGCGCCGAAGACGCTGGAAACGGTGAGTTGGCTCAGCGAGAGATGCACGGGGTCGATGCCGAGGGCGCCCGGCGCGAACATCCCGGTGAGGACGACGCGGCCGCCGCGCCGGGCGAGCAGCGTCGCGTCGGCGGCCGTGGACGGCGCGCCCGCCGTCTCGATCACGAGGTCGAAGCGGCCGCGCACGTCATGGGACAGCTCTGGCGTGCGGGCCTCGGTCGCCCCCATGTGACAGGCCAGCTCGGCCCGTTCGAAGCGGGGGTCGATCACCGCCAGCTCGCCGGGGGAGTAGCTCGACAGGAGCTGCACGGCGAGCAGGCCCAGCGTGCCCGCGCCGAGCACCGCGATCCGCTCGCCCGGCTCGGGCGCGCCGGTCCGTACGGCGCCGGCCACCACGGCGGCAGGCTCCAGAAGGGCGGCGGCGCTCAGGTCCGCGTCGTCGGGCAGCGGGTGCAGCAGCCGCGCCGGTACCACCACATGGTCGGCGAAGCCGCCGGGGTGGGTGAATCCGGTCTCGGCGTACGGGGCCGTGCACAGCGAGGTCTCGCCGCGCCGGCACCGCTCGCAGGTGCCGCAGGTGCGGAAGCCCTCGGCGACCGTCCCGCGCCCGACAAGCGACGGGTCGACGCCCGCCCCGGCCGCCTCGACGGTCCCGGCCCACTCGTGTCCGGGCGTGAGCGGGTAGCGCACGTAGTCCGCGTCGCGGTGGCCGTCGTACACCTCGCGGTCGCTCATGCAGATCCCCGCGGCGGCGACCCGCACCACGACCTCGCCCGGGCCCGGCTCGGGGCGCTCCCGGGTCACCAGGCGGTGCCTGCCCGGCGCGTCGACGACGATCGCGCGGCTGCTCATCCCCGCGCCCCGGACGGGTCGCGCTTCTCCCAGCCCTCGGCCCACAGGTCGAACCGGGCCTGCTGCTGGGGGAATTCGGCCGCCGCGTCCACATCGAGCTCGACGCCGAGGCCCGGCGCGTCCGACAGCTCGAAGTAGCCGTCGACCACCTGCGGGGCGCCCTTGACGACCTTCTTGATGTCGGCGTCGGCGAAGTCGTTGAAGTGCTCCAGAATCTTGAAGTTCGGTGTGCAGCCCGCCACTTGGAGGGAGGCCGCCGTGAGCACCGAACCGCCCACGTTGTGCGGCGCGACCAGCATGTAGTGCGTCTCGGCGGTCGCGGCGAGCTTCCTGGTCTCCAGGATGCCGCCGATGTGGCCGACGTCCGGCTGGATGATGTCGGTGGCCTGCGACTCGAAGAGCTCGCGGAACTCGATCCGGTCGTGGATGCGCTCGCCGGTCGCGATCGGGATGTCGACCTTGCCCGCGACCTTCGCCAGCGCCTTGAGGTTCTCCGGCGGAACCGGCTCCTCCAACCACGCCGGGTCGAAGGGCGCGAGCTCGTGGGCGAGGCGCACCGCGGTGGCCGGCGAGAACCGGCCGTGCATCTCCAGCATCAGCTCGGTGTCCGGGCCGATGGCGTCCCGCACCGCCTCGATCAGCGAGACGGCGTACAGGGACTGCTCGCGGTCCAGCTCGAAGTGGCCGGTGCCGAACGGGTCGATCTTCAGCGCGCGGTATCCGCGCTCGACGACCGCCTGGGCCGCCTTGTGGTAGGCCTCCGGGGTGCGCTCGGTGGTGTACCAGCCGTTGGCGTACGCCTTGACCCGGTCGGTCACCCTGCCGCCGAGCAGCTGCCACACCGGGACGCCCAGGGCCTTGCCCTTGATGTCCCAGCAGGCCATCTCCACCACGGCGATGCCCGACATCACGATCTCGCCGGCGCGCCCGTAGTCGCCGTACTTCATCCGGCGCACGAGGTCCTCGATCGCGAAGGGATCGGATCCCGCGATGTGATTGGCCTCGGCCTCGTGGAGGTAGCCGATCAGCGCGTCGGTGTGGCCGAGCATCCTGGTCTCGCCGACGCCGGTCAGGCCCTCGTCGGTGTGGACCTGGACGTAGGTGAGGTTTCGCCAGGGGGTCCCGACGACGTGGGTGCTGATTCCCGTGATTCGCAAGGCAGTTGCTCCTGATGCGCTGCTGTCCGTGGCGTTCGATATCTCGTCATGCGTTCGAAATCCTGGCGTGACGGTAATGACGTGCGGCCGAGGGTGTCAATGGGTCGGACAGGAACCGTTCCGAGCTGGTCCCGGGGTGTTGACGTAGTGACGGAAGAGGCGGAATGCTCCCCGGCGTCGAAATGCAGAACGACGTCCGAAATCTCGAACCCGCAGCGAGAGTTGAGGAGCACCCGCATGACACAGTCCACCCCCGCCCCCGCCCAAGTCTCCGGGCCCAGCCGCAGGGCGCTCGTGACCGCGCTCGGCGCGCTGCCGCTGGCCGGCGCGATCGGCCCCGCGCTCGCGGCCTCTCCCGCGCGGGCCGCCGAGTCGGCGCTCCCCGGGCCCGTCGCCCACTGGGCCTTCGACGAAGGGGCGGGTACGGCCGCCGCCGACAGCTCCGGCCACGGACGTACGCTCACCCTCGCCGGCGGCGCGAAGTGGGGCGCCGCGAAGTCCGGCGCGGCCGCCCTCGACGTCTCGGCGGGCGGCGACGCGTCCGCGGCCGGTCCGGTGGTGGACACGTCGAAGAGCTTCAGCGTCGCCGCCTGGGTGCGGCTCACCGGAACCGCCGGATACCAGACCTTCGTGTCCGTCGACGGGCTCGCGGTGAGCGGGTTCTATCTCCAACTCCGGGACGACACAGGGTCGTTCGCGTTCACCCGGCTGCCGTCCGACTCGACCTCGGCGAACGGCGGAGCGGGTGTCGCCGGGGCGGCCTCCGTGCCCGTGACGGGCGCCTGGTACCACCTGCTCGGCGTCGACGACACGGCGGCGGGGGTCATACGCCTCTACGTCAACGGCGTCCTCGAAGGCGAAGTGCCCTACACCGGAGGCTGGCGCGCCAGCGGCGCGACCGTGGTCGGCCGAGGCCTGTTCGGCGGAGCCAGGGTCGACCAGGCCCATGCCCTCATCGACGACGTCCAGGTCTTCGACGCCGCCCTCACCGCCGCCGATGCCGCCGCCCTCGCGGGCGTACCCGTCGACTCCACCCAGCCCCTCCTGACCATCGACACCACCCGTCCCGGACCCCAGGTCAGCACCGAACTCGGCGGGATCTTCTTCGAGGACATCAACCACAGCGGCGAGGGCGGCCTCTACGCCGAACTCGTCAACAACCGCAGCTTCATGGCCGCGGCGACACCGCTCCACTGGAGCGCCACCGGCACCGCGGCCCTGGCCATTGACACCGCCCAGCCGCTCAACTCCGCCCTCACCCAGTCGCTGCGCGTGAGTGCGAAGGCGGCCGGTGACGGCGTCGCCAACGAGGGCTACTGGGGCATCCCGGTCCGCCCGGCCACCGCCTACCGCGCCTCCCTCTACGCCAAGTCGGCTGATTCCACAGGCAAGTTGACCGTCAGCATCACCGGCGCGGACGGCAAGGTCCATGCCTCCGGCACCACCGGGCCCCTCACCGGATCGTGGCGCAAGTACGAGCTCACCCTGCGCACCGCCCCCGGCGCACCCACCACCGCGAACGCCCGCCTCGTCGTCACCGCCTCGGCGCCCGGCACGCTCTGGCTGAGCCAGGTCTCGCTGTTCCCGCCCACCTACAAGGGCCGCAAGAACGGGCTCCGCGTCGACCTGATGGAGAAACTCGCCGCCCTGGAGCCGAAGTTCCTGCGCTTCCCCGGCGGCAACTACCTCGAAGGCAACGTCATAGCCGACCGCGTCGACTGGAAGAAGACGATCGGCCCCCTCGAACAGCGCCCGGGCCACCACAACTCGGCCTGGGGCTACTGGTCCACGGACGGCCTCGGCCTGCCCGAATTCCTCCAGATGACGGAGGACCTCGGCTGCATGCCGCTGCTGTGCGTGTACGCCGGGTACTCCCTCCACGGCGACCACGTCACCGGCGACGCCCTGAAACCGTTCGTGCAGGACGCCCTCGACCAGATCGAGTACATCACCGGCCCCACCACCTCCAGGTGGGGCGCCCGCCGCGCCGCCGACGGCCATCCCGAGCCGTTCCCCCTGAAGTACGTCGAGATCGGCAACGAGGACTTCTTCGACAAGTCCGGCTCCTACGAGGAGCGTTACGCCGCCTTCCACGACGCGATCAAGGCGCGCTTCCCCGCTCTGAAGCTGATCGCCACGACGCCGGTGGCCTCCCGACCGTACGACCTGATCGACGAGCACTCCTACCAGTCGCCCTCCGCCTTCCAGGCGGCCTCCCACAAGTACGACCAGCGCGACCGGAAGAGCCCGAAGGTGTTCGTCGGCGAATGGGCTTCGCAGGAGGGCCGGCCCACCCCCAACCTCAACGCCGCGCTCGGTGACGCCTCCTGGCTCGCCGGCCTCATCCGCAACTCCGACCAGGTCCTGATGGAGTCGTACGCCCCGCTGTTCAGCCACGTGCGGGACAACACCTGGGCCACCAACCTCATCGCTTACGACGCGCTGACCAGCTACAACTCGCCGAGCTACTACGCCCAGCAACTCCTGCTCACCCGGCGCGGCACCGTCGTCCTGCCCACGGCGGTGCGTGCCCTGCCGGGACTCAACGCCGTCACCACCCACGACCCGGGCGCCCGCCGCGTCTACCTCGCGGTGGTCAACACGGGTGGCACGGCCCGCAAGACCACCGTCGCCCTGCAAGGTGTGGCCCGTACCGACGCGTACGCCGCCGTCACCGTGCTCGCGGGGGCGAACCCACAGGCCACCAACACGCTCACCGATCCGCTCGCGGTGATCCCGCGCCGCGGCACCGTCAACGGCGTCGCACCCACCTTCACCGCCACCTTCGCCCCGTATTCGGTCACCGTCCTGGAGGTGCGCACCGCCTGACGAGCGGCCCAAGTCCCCGGATCCTGAGGGGGTTTGACGGGAGGTCGTCCCCCTTTGGCGGGAATGGCGGTGTTGCCCCTGCGCCGCACGGTGCGCGAGCGTGCTGTGTCATGGACCGTGACAACACCGCCACCCCCTTGTCCCTCTCCCGCCGCCAACTCCTCGCCGCCGCGGGCGCCGCCGGGGCCGTCACCGCCGTCGGCGCCGTGCCCGCCCCGGCCCTGGCCACCCCGCGCACCGGACTCTCGCTCTCCTTCACGGCCGCCACCAACGGCGCGGCGAGCCTCTCGCCCGCGGGGGACCACCTGATCGCCGAGATCCAGGACGTCCTGTGGTCACTGCCCCGCGTCGGCGGCACGGCCGAGCCGCTCACCCCGGCCGGACTCGAACCCACCCGGCCCGTGTACGCCCCCGGCGGCGAGCTCATCGCGTTCTGCGCGTACAAGGGCGGCGGCTACCACATCTGGACCATGCGGCCCGACGGCAGCGACGTGCGCCAGCGCACCGAGGGGCCCTGGGACGACCGCGGCCCCGCCTGGTCGCCCGACGGCACCCGCATCGTCTTCGCCTCCGAGCGCGGCGGCGACCCGGTGGCCGGCAGCCCGTACCGCATCCACCAACTCGACCTGCGCACCGGGCAGTTGACCCGCCTCACCGGACTCCCGGGACAGGACGGCCCGCTCCAGGACGGCCCGTGGGAGGACTTCGACCCCACCTGGTCGCCCGACGGCAAGCGCGTCCTGTTCGTCCGCGCCAAGGCCGTCACCACGCCGTCCGGGCCCGGCGTGGAGGCCAGGACCGTCGCCGCCGTTCCCGCCCAGGGCGCGGGCGCGGTCACCGTCGAGCACACCGAGACCGAGAACGCGCAGGTCATGACCCCGGCCCTGGCTCCTGACGGCCGCCGCCTCGCCTATCTGCGCACCACCGCCGCACCGAACGCCTCCTGCACACTCGTCGTCGACGGCGCCCCCGTCCCGGTCGCCGGGGACATCGCCCCGATGCCCCCGCGCTGGACGGCCGACGGCGAGCTGCTGCTCACCCTGGACGGCCGGTTCACCCTCGTACGCCCGGAGAACCCGGCCGAGCCCGAGTCCATCCCGTTCGCGGGCGAGCTGCCCGTCGACCGGCCGCGCTACCAGGTCAAGTCGTACGACCTCGGCGAGGAACGGGTGCGCCCGGTGCGCGGCATCCACCTGCCCGCGCTGGCCCCCGACGGCAAGCGCATCGCGTTCGCCGCCCTCAACTCGCTCTGGATCACGGACACTTCGGGATTCCGGCCGCCCGAGCGTCTGCGCCAGTCGCCCGCTACCCGCTACCTTCTCGGACCGGTCTGGGCGCGCGACGGCCGCTCGCTCATCTACGCCGACGACCGGGACGGGCTGCTCGGCGTCTACCGGCGGGATCTCGCCACCGGCGAGGAGAGCGCGCTCGCGACGGGCGGCCGGGTGCACCCGGCGCTCTCGCCCGACGGCAAGCGCCTCGCCGCCATCGACATGTCCGGGCGGCTCGTCCTGCGCGACCTCGCGAGCGGCACCGAACGCGTCCTGGTGAGCGCGCTCGGCGCGGGCGGGCTGCCCGGCCGGCCCACCTGGTCGCCCGACGGCCGCTACATCGCACTGTGCGACCGCAACCGGCTGAACCTGCGCTTCCGCGAGGGCTACAACGTCATCCGCGTCGTCGACACCACCACCGGCGCCGACAAGCTGCACGCCGTGGCCCCGCACGTCTCCATCGCCGACCGCTACGACTCCGGGCCCGTCTGGTCGCCCGACGGCCGCTGGATGGCGGTCGTCGTCGAATCCGCGCTGTGCCTGCTGCCCGTCGCCCCCGACGGCACCCCGCAGGGCCCGCCGCGCCCCCTCACCACCGAACCCGCCGACCACCCCTCCTGGTCCGGCGACTCCAAGACGCTGCTCTACCTGTCCGGCGCTCGGCTGCGGCTCATCGGCGTCGACGGCGGCGCCGCACGCACCGTGCGGGTCGCGCTCGACCAGCGCAGGCCCGCACCCGCCGACACCGTGGTGCACGCGGGACGACTCTGGGACGGCACGAGCGAATCCGTGCGGGAGGACGTCGACATCGTCGTGCGCTCGGGACGCGTCGCCGCCGTCGAACCCCACCGCAAGCGCGGGGCCCTGCGGACCATCGACGCATCCGACCGCACGGTCCTCCCCGGACTCTGGGACACCCACACCCACCCGTGGCAGAGCACGTACGGCGGCCGCCAGACCGTCGGCCAGCTCACCTACGGCATCACCACCGCCGTGTCGCTCGGCGGATTCGCCTACGAACAGGCCCGCATCCGCGAGGCCGTGGCCACCGGACAGCTCGCCGGACCGCGCCTACTGACCACCGGGGAACTGCTCGACGGATCCCGGGTCGCCTACAGCATGGGCCGCGCCCACCGCACCGAGGCCGGCCTCAAGCGCTCCCTGGAACGCGGCGCCGCGCTCGACTGGGACTTCGTCAAAACCTATGTACGGGCGCCCGGTTGGATCATGCAGGAGGCCGCCCGGTTCGCTCACGAGCGACTCGGGGTGCGCACGGGAAGCCATCTGCTCTCCCCGGGCGTCGAGGTCGGCCAGGACCTGACGACCCATCTACTGGCAACGCAGCGCGCCGAGTTCGGCCACGCCACCTCCGCGACGGGCAAGGCCTACGAGGACGTCATCGAGATCTACACGGCCCGCGGCATCAACTTCGCACTCATCGTCACGCCGTTCACCTCCGCGCCCCTGATCGGCTCCGACCCCGCTCTCGCCGACGATCCGCGGGTCACCGCCGTGATGCCGCCGTGGGACTCGGCGGCCGTGAAACACTCGTCGGGCGTGGCGCCCACCCAGGCCCAACTGGCCACCCTGCGCAAGGAGACCGACGTCTACCGCCGGGTCCTCGAAGGAGGCGGCCTGGTGGCGCTGGGCACGGACCAGCCCCTCGTTCCCGTCGGGCTCTCCCTCCATCTGAGCCTGCGCGCCCTGCACCTGGGCGGCCTCTCCGCGGCCGCGGCCCTGCGCACCGCGACCGTCCTGCCGGCCCGGCTGTTCGGGCTCGACAAGGACCTCGGCACCGTCGAACGCGGCAAGCTCGCCGACCTCACGCTCGTCGACGGCGACCCGTTCACGGACTTCGACTCCCTGGTGCGCACCACGGGCGTCCTCAGGGGAGGCGTGCCGTACACGACCGCGGATCTGGTGTCGGCTTTCGAGCCGCACGAGCGGCATGCCATGGCGAAGGCCGAGGACTGGCTGGAGGTGGGCCGCCTGATGCGCCGCGACGGCTGCTGCGACGCGGGCTTCTAGAGCAAGTGGGCCGGGCCACCCCTGTGGTCCGGCCTCGGGAAGCCGGGCGACCTCGACGGTCAGCCAAGGGCGGCAAGACCCTTCTCCAGGTCTTCCCCGTTCATGACGGGCGTGACCGAGATCTTGGCGCCCATCTCCATGAAGAACGGCTCGGCGATCTTCGGCATCTGGGACGGGTCGGCCAGGTCGAAGACGACGAACGCCGTACGACAGCCTTCCTCCGTGGTGAAGTAGGCGGCTTCGGGACGCAGGGCCTCCATCGTGGCCTGCATCGTCTTCTGCATCGTTCCGTCGCGGATGACTTCGTTGGTCTTCTCGGTGTTGAATATCGCCTTGAGGAGTACACGCACGGCACTCACCTCTTCCCGGCCGGGCGGGTGCCTGCGACGCACCGGTGACTCCCGGCCGTACTTACCCCAAGCGTCCCCCTTTCGCCCCATTATCACAATGTCTGCTCTCGCGACGTCCTGCCCCGAACAGCCCACCAGGACGCGCGGCCGACCGGAGCCCCGGGCTCCAATGAACGGGTGACCGCGCCTCCCGACGACTGCCTCGCGCGCAATGAGTGGATCTGCGGCGCATACCTGTCGAGCCGCCGCCAGATCCTCTGGGACGCGGTGCTCCAGCACCTCCACCTCACCGCCGTCTCGGTCCTGCTCGGCCTGGTCGTCGCCGTGCCACTGGCCGTCGCGGCCCGCCGCTGGCGCTGGGCCGCGGGTCCGGTACTGGGGGTGACGACCGTCCTCTACACCATCCCGTCCCTCGCCATGTTCTCGCTGCTGCTCCCGGTGTACGGGCTCTCGGCGTCGATCGTCATCGCGGGCCTGGTCCTGTACTCGCTGACGCTGCTCGTACGGAACATCCTGGCCGGACTGCGCGCCGTCCCCGAGGACACCCGGCAGGCGGCCCGGGGCATGGGATACGGGCCGGTACGGCTGCTCCTGGCCGTGGAACTCCCGCTCGCGGTGCCCGCCGCCATGGCCGGGCTGCGCATCGCCACCGTCTCCGCGGTGTCCCTGGTGACGGTCGGCGCCATCGTCGGCTACGGCGGCCTCGGCAACCTGATCTACGCCGGGATGAACACGTACTTCAAGGCGCAGGTGCTCACCGCCTCCGCGCTGTGCGTGGTGATCGCCGTCGCCGCCGACCTGGTGCTGCTCGCCATCCAGCGGCTCCTCACGCCCTGGACGAGGGCGGCGCCCGCATGAACACCCTCTCCGACGCCTGGTCGTGGCTCACCTCCGCCGCCCACTGGTCCGGTGAGAACGGCATCTGGCACCGGCTCGGCGAACACCTCTGGCTCACCGCGCTGTGCCTCGTCCTGAGCTGCCTCGTCGCGCTGCCCGTGGCGCTCGTGCTCGGCCACCTCGGCAAGGGCGGCACGCTCGCCGTCAACCTCTCGAACGTGGGCCGGGCCGTGCCCACCTTCGCCGTCCTCGTGCTGCTCCTGCTGACCCCGCTCGGCAAGCACGGCGAGTGGCCCACCATCGTCGCGCTGATCCTCTTCGCCGTCCCGCCGCTGCTGACCAACGCCTACGTCGGGATGCGCGAGGTCGACCGCGACGTGGTGCGGGCCGCCCGGGGCATGGGCATGACCGGACGCCAACTCCTGCTCCGCGTCGAGCTTCCCCTCGCCCTGCCGCTGATCCTCACCGGTGTGCGGATCGCCGCCGTCCAGCTCGTCGCGACCGCCACGCTCGCCGCTCTCGCGGGCGGCGGAGGACTCGGAAGGATCATCACCGCCGGGTTCAACCTCGCCTCGACGCCCCAAGTCGTCGCGGGCGCCGTCCTGGTGGCGGTTTTCGCGCTGGTGGTGGAGGGAATCTTCGAGGTGGTCCAGCGCCTCGCGCCGCACTGGGCGAGGGGCGGTTCCGGATGAGGCCGCGCCTGCTGATGGCCGGCCTCGCCCTGACGGCGGTCGCCGCCTGCACGACCGGGCCGAGCCTGGAGAAGCAGGGCTCGGTCACGGCGCCGCCCGGCGACAACAAGCACCTGACGATCGGCACGGCCGGGTTCACCGAGAGCGACGTCCTCGCCCAGATGTACGCGCTGCTCCTCGACCGGGCGGGCTACGGCACGAAGATCCTGTCGGTGACCAACCGGGAAATCTATGAACCGGCCCTGGAGAGCGGGCAGATCGACGTCGTGCCCGAGTACGCGGCCACCTTCGCCGACTGGCTCAACGCCAAGGCCCACGGCTCCGACGCCAAGCCGGTCGGCTCACCGGACCTGGACCGGACGATGACGGCCCTGCGCGCCCTGGCCGCCCCGCGCGGCCTCACCGTCCTCGACCCGGGCAAGGCGGTGGACCAGAACGCGTTCGCCGTCGCGCAGTCCTACGCACGCGAGCACCGGCTCAAGACGCTGAGCGACCTCGGCGCGGCGAAGCTTCCGGTGCGGCTCGCCGCGGGCGACGAGTGTGTCCAACGCCCCTACTGCGAGCCGGGGTTGAAGAAGACGTACGGCATCGACATCACGGCCGTCGACCCCAAGGGTGTCGGTACGACGCAGGCCAAGCAGGCCGTCCAGAGCGGTCAGGACCAGATGGTCCTGACCACCACGACGGACGCCACGCTCTCCGCCTTCGGCCTGGTGCTGCTCGCCGACGACAAGCACCTGCAGAACGCGGACTACATCGTGCCGGTGGTGAACCGCTCACGCGCGGGCAGCGCGGGGGTGACCGGCGCCCTGGGCAAACTCAACACGGTCCTCACCACCGCCGACCTCGCCTCCCTGAACGAACAGGTCGACAGCTGGCGCCGACTGCCGCAGGACGTGGCGAGGAACTACCTCAAGTCGAAGCATCTGATCTGACGTCACCTTCCTTATGTCTCAGGGAAGTTGAGGACCCTCTGCTCTCATGCGTCCGCGACCGAGTCGAAGTCGACCTCTCCGCGCGCCACCCCCAGCGCGTCCGCGTCAACCGACCGCCGCAGCGCCTCGTGCAGCTTCGCCGGGGTCAGGACGCCGAGGAAGCGGGCGCCGTCCACCACGGCGACCCAGCCCGCGTCGTACTGCAGCATCTCGCTGAACGCCTGCTTGAGCGGGGCCCCGACCGGTACCCACGCCTCCATGCGCCGGGCCAGGTCGGCGACCGAGCCCGCCCCCGCCAGGGACAGCTCGTCCGCCGCGACCCAGCCGTGCAGCTCGCCCGACTCGTTGAGCACCACGGCCCAGCGCGCCTCCTCGCCGCGCAGCCGGGCCGCGGCCGCCTCCGCGGGTTCGCCGAGGCGTACGACCGGCGGCTGTTCCAGGTCGTCGGGTTCGACCCTGGTGACCGACAGCCGCTTCAAACCCCGGTCCGCGCCCACGAATTGGGCCACGTACGAGGTGGAGGGCGCCCCCAGGACCGACGCCGGGGTGTCGAACTGCTCGATGCGCCCGGACCCGTACACCGCCATGCGATCGCCCATCCGTACGGCCTCCTCGATGTCATGGGTAACGAGGAGGACCGTCTTGCGCACGGTCGCCTGGAGGCCGAGGAACTCGTTCTGGAGGCGTTCGCGTACGACGGGGTCGACCGCTCCGAACGGTTCGTCCATCAGGAGCACCGGCGGATCCGCGGCCAACGCCCTTGCGACGCCGACGCGTTGGCGCTGTCCGCCCGAGAGTTGCGCCGGGTAGCGCGGGCCGTACGTCGCCGGGTTGAGGCCGACGAGGTCGAGCAGCTCGGCCGCCCGCGCCCGGGCCTTCGCCCGCTTCCAGCCGACCAGTGCCGGGACGGTCGCCGTGTTGTCGAGGACCGTACGGTGCGGGAAAAGCCCGACCTGCTGGATGACGTAACCGATCCTGCGGCGCAGCTTGACCGGGTCGAGCGTGGCGATGTCCTCGCCTTCGACGAGGATGCGGCCGGAGGTGGGCTCGATGAGCCGGTTCACCATCATCATCGTGGTCGTCTTGCCGCAGCCGGACGGGCCGACGAGCGTGACCAGTTCGCCCTCGGCGACCTCGAAGGACAGGTCGTCGACGGCACGGGTGCCGTCCGGGTAGACCTTGCTGACCTGCTCGAACCGGATCATGAACCCACGCTAGGAGCCCTCGGCCCCGCCCGCACTCGGGCCGGTCCGGGGGAGTGGGCGCCGATCAGGGCGCCGCGGGCAGCAGCACCCGGAAGACCGCGCCCTCGCCCGGAGCGGTCTCCAGCTCGACCTGCCCCTGGTGGGCCTGGACAAGCGCCGAGGCGATGGCCAGGCCAAGACCCGCACCGCCCCCGGTCTGCCGGCTGCGCGAGGCGTCCACGCGGTAGAAGCGCTCGAAGACCCGGGCCGCCTGTTCGGGAGCGAGACCCGGGCCCGCGTCGGCCACCTCGATGATGCCGTGGCCGTCTACGGCGCCCACCCCGATCCGAACCGGAGAGCCCGAGGGCGTGTGCGCCACGGCGTTGCCGACGAGGTTCGCGACCACCTGGCGCAGCCGTGCCTCGTCGCCGAGCACCGGGGCCGGCCCGGGCACACCCCCGCCGCCCGGCCCGCTCAGGGTCACCTCGCGGGTCGGATCCAGGGCCCTCGTGTCGTGCAGGGCGTCCACCGCCAGGGTGCGCAGATCCATCGGGGCGAGCTGGAGCGGGCGCTGCTCGTCCATGCGGACCAGGGTGAGGAGGTCCTCCACCAGGCCGCCGAGCCGCACCGCCTCGCTCTCGATGCGGGCCATCGTGCGCTTCACATCGGCCTCGTCGGGGAGCGCCCCCATCCGGTACAGCTCGGCGAAGCCCCGGATGCCGGCCAGCGGTGTGCGCAGTTCATGGGAGGCGTCCGCGACGAAGCGCCGCATCTGCTCCTCCGACTCGGCGCGCGCCGCGAACGCCGATTCCAACTGGGCCAGCATCCCGTTGAGCGCGCTGGTCAGCCGGCCGGCCTCCGTACGCGGCGAGGCGTCCGGCATACGGTGCGAGAGCGGGCGTCCTGCCGCGATCTCCGCCGCCGTGGCCTCGATACGACGCAGCGGACGAAGCCCCGCCCGTACCGCGAACCAGCCCGCCACCCCGAGCAGCAGTGCCACGACGACGCCGATCAGCTGGAAGGCCGTGGCGAGGTGGTCGACCGTGGAGGAGACCTCTTCGAGGGGCGCGGCCACAATGACTCCGGCAGGGAGCGCCGGGTCGCCGCTGCCGACCGGCACGATCAGCATCCGCCAGCTGCCACCGCCGTGATCGCTGGGCACCTCGAAGGGCTTGCCCAGGTGGGCCCGCAGTGCCTTCGCGTCCATCACCGGCCACAGCGGCCGGGGGTCGCCCGCCGCGACGGGCTGGCGGAACTGGTCGGTGACCTTGCCGTCGGTGGCCGCGAAGGCGATCACGTACTGGCTGGGCAGCCAGGCCCGGCCGGACCGACCGGCGCGCGGCGCCGGGGTGCCCTCGACGCCGACCCGGTGTGCCACCGAGTCCCCGAACCGGTTCAGCTGCTGGTCCACCCGCTGCACCAACTGGCCGCGTACCGAGCTCAGCACGACGGTGTCGCTCACCGTGAGACCGAGCGCGACCAGCGCCATGGCGAGCAGCACGAGCCGCGCGCGCAGCGAAAGGGCGGCGAAGCGGCGCGGCAGCCGGCCGAGCCGCGCCCGGAGGTGTCTCAGCATCGGGCGCGCCTCAGGGCTGCGGGCGGCGCAGCACATAGCCGATGCCGCGCACGGTGTGGATGAGCTTGGGCGCGCCGTCGGCCCCGGAGTCCACCTTGCGGCGCACGTACGAGATGTACGACTCGACGATGCTGAGGTCGCCGCCGAAGTCGTACGCCCACACATGGTCGAGGATCTGCGGCTTGGACACGACGCGGTCGGCGTTGGTCATCAGGTAGGCGAGCAGTTTGAACTCGGTCGGGGAGAGGGAGACCGGTCGCCCCGCCCGCAGGACCTGGTGGCCCACCGGGTCGAGTTCGAGATCGCCCGCCACCAGGCGGCCCTCGCCGCTCGGGCCGCCGGTGCGGCGCAGGATCGCGCGGATCCGGGCGATCAGCTCCTCCAGGCTGAACGGCTTGGTGACGTAGTCGTCGCCGCCCGCCGTCAGACCGCTGATCTTGTCGTCCACGCCGTCCTTGGCGGTGAGGAAGAGCACCGGCAGATGGTCCGGCCCCGGGCCGCCGCCGGGCTCCTCGCGGAGCCTGCGCACGACGGCGAAACCCGTCATGTCGGGCAGCATCACATCGAGCACCACCAGGTCCGGGCGCTCCTTGGCGACGGCCGCCAGCGCGTCGGCCCCCGTGGCCGCCGAGACGACCCTGAAGCCGACGAAGCGCAGCGACGCCGAGAGCAGCTCCCTGATGTTGGGCTCGTCGTCGACGACCAGCAGGCTCGCCTCGGGCACGGCTGTGTCCGTCATGGCCATCGGTTTCCTCCTCGTTGGGGGCGCGCGGTCAGCCCCGGCCACCGCCGAAGCCGCTCGCGCCGCCCTGGGTGACGGTGGTCGCCGCGACGTCCCCGGAGGCATTCTGACTGCCGCGCACCGTCACCGTCTGCCCCGGCTGCAGATCGGACACCTTGCCGCTCTTGGCCTCGGTGACCTGGGTGCTGTCGGCCGTGGTGACCTTGACGACGTTGCCCTGGGTGTCGGTGACGTAGATGGTGCTGCCGTCGACGAGTTTCACCGTACCGATGGTCAGCCCGCCCGCCGCGCCCGGGCCGGTGCCGCCGCCCTGCCGCTGGCCGCTCTGGTCGCCCTGCCCCGCGCCGAAGCCCTGGCGCCGGCCGGCCTGACCGCTCTGCGGGGCGCCGCCGCGGGTGGCCGCGGACGGGGTGCCGCCCTGCGTCTGGTTCCTCTCCACCAGAGCGCCCCCGGCGAAGGCGAGCCCCGCCACCAGACCCCCTGAGAGCAGCAGCGTCAGCCACGGCAACCGCTGCCTCGGCGGTGCGCTGAGCTCGGCCGAAATGTCCCGGGTGTCCGGGGGTTCGGCGAGGATGTCCTCCGGATCTGCGGCCTCCGTGGCCCGGGCGCTCTCCACAATCTCGGCGTTGCCGAACATGTCCTCTCCCTGTCCGTACATGGGGTTCACTCGTGCCGCAGGGCTTCGATGGGCCGCAGGCTCGCGGCCCGGTTGGCCGGGTAGCCGCCGAAGAACAGCCCGATGGCCACGGCGATCGCGAAGGCGCCGACAACCGATTCGGGGATGATCACCGGCTTGATGCCGACGATCGTGAAGTGCGAGCCGATCAGGCCCGCCGCGACGCCCAGCCCGCCACCGATCAGCGAAAGCAGCGTCGACTCGGCGAGGAACTGCCCCAGGATGACGCCGCGCGGCGCTCCGATCGCCTTGCGGATGCCGATCTCACGGGTCCGCTCGGTCACCGTCACCAGCATGATGTTGGTGATGCCGATCCCGCCGACGAGCAGCGAGATCGCCGCCACCGCGCCGAGCAGCACCGTGAACGTCCTGTTGGTGTCGGCCTGCGTGGTGAGCAGGGACGCCTGGCTGCTGACCCGGAAGTCGAGCGCGTTCGGGTCCTTGATGCCGTGCCGGCCCATCAGGACGGTCGTGATCTCGTTCTGTGCCTGTGTGGTGGCGTCTGCCGACTTGGCCTCGACGAGGATCTGGCCGATCGAACCGAAGCCGGTGAAGGCGTTCTGCACGGTCGGCAGCGGCGCGATCACCACGTCGTCCGGGTCCTGGAACCCGGTGCCGCCCTTGGTGGCGAGGACCCCGACCACCGTGAACGGCGTGCCGCCGAGCGTCATCTTCCTGCCGACCGGGTCGGCCGTGCCGAACACGTCGGTCGCCGTGGTCGAGCCGATCAAGGCCACCTTGCGCGAGCCGAGCACGTCGTCGGCGCTGAAGTAGTCGCCCTTGGCCACCTTGCTGTTGGACGCCTTGAAGTACGCCGGGTAGGTGCCCACGACCTGACTCACCGAGTGCGAGGTGCCCTCGTACAGCGCGGTCTGGGATGTGGTGGTCTCCGGCGCGACCGACTCGACGTCCGGCGCCGACGCGGGGTCGGCGAGCGCCCGGGCGTCGTCCACGGTCAGCGGCTTGGTGACGGTGGCGCCGGATGAGCGCGAACCGCCGAAGCCGCCGCCCGAGGACACCGTGAGCGCGTTGGTGCCGAGCTTCTCGATCGAGTCCTTCACGGCCTGCGAGGAGCCGTTGCCGACCGCGAGCAGCACGATGACCGCGGCCACACCGATCAGCACCCCGAGCATGGTCAGAGCGGAGCGCACCTTGTTCGCCGCGAGCCCGCCGAAGGCGAAGCGCAGCGTCTGGAACAGGCTCACCGGCCGCCTCCGACAAGGGAGTTGGCCTCGCGCAGGGCGGGCGGCGGGCCGTCGACGGGAGCCTGCCGCACGTCGTCGACGATCCTTCCGTCGACGAGCCGGACGACCCTCTTGGCGTGCCGGGCCACCTCGTCCTCGTGCGTGATCAGCACGACGGTGCGCCCCGCCGCGTTCAGCCGGTCGACGACAGCGAGCACCTCCTCGGTGCTGTGGCTGTCGAGGTTTCCGGTCGGCTCGTCGGCGAGCAGCATCGCGGGCGAGGTGACCAGCGCGCGGGCGACGGCCACGCGCTGCTGCTGACCGCCGGAGAGCTCGTTGGGACGGTGGTCCATCCGGTCGGCGAGCCCGACCAGGGTGAGCGCCGCCTCGGCCCGTCGGCGCCGCTCGGCGGGCTTCACACCCGCGTACGCCAGCGGCAGTTCGACCTGGGCGAGCGCGGGGGTGCGCGGCACCAGGTTGAACGACTGGAACACGAAGCCGATCTTGCGGTTGCGCACCAGCGACAGCTGGCGCTCGTCGAGACCGCCGACGTGGATGCCGTCGAGCAGATACCGGCCGGAGGTCGGCACGTCCAGGCAGCCCAGGATGTTCATGAGGGTCGACTTGCCCGAGCCCGAGCTTCCCATCACGGCCACGAAGTCGCCCTGCTGGACGACCAGTTCGACACCGAGCGCCCGTCCGCTCACCGGGTCCAGGGGCCCGCTGAGCGCATGGACGGCCGCGTCGCCGTGCCCGTACGTCTTGATCAGGGAGCGCACCTCGATCACCGGCGCGGGAGCCCAGGGTCCGTCGCCGGACGCCGCTTCGGGCAGCGCCGCGGTTCTGCGCGGCCACAGGGGCGGCGTCATCCGCGGCCACCTCCGCCGCCACCGGCACGGGAGCCGCCGCCACCGGTGCCGCCGCCCCCACGGGTCCGCGCACCGCCGCCGAAGCCGCCGGGGAAGGCGCCGCTAGGGAAGCCGCCGTTGCCCGTCGCGGACACGCTGGCCAGCTGCACCTTCTCGCCCTCGCTCAGACCGCTGAGGATCTGGTCGGAGCTGTCGCCCTCCAGGCCCACCGTGACCGGGGTGCGCTCGGTGGTGCCGTCGGCCTTGACCACGGTCACCGTGCGGTTGGCACCGGTGCCGGTCACCGCGGCCGTCGGCACCGACAGGGCGCCGGACGCCTCGCCCGTGACGACCTGGATGCTCGCGCTGAGCCCGGTGCGCAGATCGGTGGTGGGGCTGGTGATGGTCAGGGTGGCCGCGTACTGCACGGCGCTCCCCGAACCGCTGTTGCCGCCGCCCCCTCCTGATCCGGATCCGGAGCTGACGGGCAGTGAACTGACCGACAGGACCTTGGCGTTGAGGACCGTGCCCGACTCCGCGTTCAGCGTGACCGTGGCCGCCTGGCCGGGCTTGAGCTTGAGCGCGTCGGCCTCGGAGAAGTTGGCGGACACCTGCATGCCGGACGGATTGGTGAGGACGACGAAGCCGGACAGGGCCGAGGAGGAGGACGAACTCGCGCTGCCGGAACCGGAGTTGGACCCGCCGCCCGAGCCGCCACTGCCCCCGCTCGTGCCGTTGCCGCCGGTTCCGGTGACGGTGTCGCCCGGCTTCGCGGACACGGACGCGACGGTCCCTGCGACCGGGGCCGTGAGCGTGGTCCCGTCCACCGCGCGCTGCGCCGCGTCCACCGCGTTCCGGGCCTGGGTGAGCTGCGCCTCGGCCTGCGCGAGCTGCGCGGGATCGACCGTCGGCGAGGCGGCGGGCGTGGGCGCGGTGTTGGCGGAGCCCCGCGTCGAGGAACCGCCGCCCGAACCGGAGGACGTGCTCGAACTCGGCTGACCCTCCCGCACCTTGGTGAGGTTGGCCTCGGCCGCCGTCAGAGACGCCTCGTCCTGGGCGAGGGTCTCCTTGGCGACGGTGGCGTCCACCTTGCCGAGGACCTGGCCCCGGGACACCTTGTCGCCCGGCTTGACGTCGACCTCGGTGAGTTTGCCGCCGGTGGTGAAGTTCACCCCGGCGTCGCTCGGCGAGGCCAGCGCGCCGGAGCCGGACACGGTGGCGAGGACCGTGCCCTTGGTGACGGCGACGGTCTTCTCACCGGCCCGCGAGGGAGCGCTGTCGTGGCCGGTCACCGCCGCGTAGGCGCCGCCGGCGCCCGCCAGGACGGCCACACCGAGCACCGAGTTGATCAGGACGGCTTTGCGCCGTCGTGGGAGCACCTTCATGACGGCGGATCCTGGCCCCCCGCACTTTGGAACCCCTGGGAGCTTTCTGGGAGTTCCCTGGGAGCGCCGACGCCGGTGGAACTTCGCATTGCGCGCATGAGGGTACGTACCGGATCGCCGCGCGTGCCCCGGGAGCCCCGAACGGGCCCGGACGTCCAGGGAACTCCCAGCCCTTCCCCCGGAGGTGCCCAACCGGGTGCGGTTCAGTCGTGGGTCGCCGACGGCGTACCACTCCAGCCGAGGCCGTCGTCAGCCCAACGCACCGAGGAGACACCGGACATGACCTGGACCAAGCGCCGGCCCGCCACCGCGATCGCCGTGCGGGCCGCCGTCCGCGCATCCGCCGTCGCCGCGTGCGGCCTGCTGCTCGCGGCCTGCTCGTCCTCGGCCGCCCCCGGAGCCCAGGCGAAGCCCGCCGCCTCCAGCTCCGCCGGGGCCAACGGCATGGACGCCTACCGCCAGTGCCTGGCGCAGCACGGGGTCACGATGGCGCCCCGGCCGGGCGGCAGCGGGCGGCCGAAGGGTGCGGGCCGGCCGAGCGACGGCACTCACCGCCCCGGTGGGTTCGGCGGTTTCGGAGGCGGAGCCTCCGCGGATCCGGCCCAGCGGCAGGCCGCCCAGGCCTGCGCGAGCCTGCGCCCGCAGTTCAACGGCCGGGGCGGTGGCGGTGACAGTACGGCGATGAAGGCATTCACCGGCTGCCTCAAGGATCACGGGGTCGTGCTTCCCTCCGCGTCGCCGGGCGCCGGGGGCGGCATGCGCGGCCTCAACACCTCGGACCCCAAGTCCGCGCAGGCCTTCGCGGTATGCAAGGCGCTGCTCCCGCAGCGCCACTCGGGCGCCCCGACCCCGTCCGCGAGCCCGATCTCCTGACCCGGGCGAGCCTCCTCCGTCCGGCTGGGAGCGGCCCGGACGAAGGAGGCGCCTCGTGGGCGGCCGGACCTACACGTGCGGCCGGTGCCCCGGCTCCTGCTTGGGGAAGTGCTGGGTCGCGCCGGGCAGGGTCGGCTTCGGCAGCGTGGCCACCTCGCGCTTGGCCTCCTCCAGTTGCTCCGCCGTGTCGTCCGGCAGCCGCGGCGGCCGGGGCGAGCCGCTGCGGAACCGGAACGCCGAGGTCAGGTCGCCGAAGGTGCGGCGGCGCCACTGGCTGATGTTCGGCTCCTTGACCCCCGTGAACTGCTCCAGGAAGCGCAGCGCCGAGGTGTGGTCGAAGGCCTCGCTCGCCACCCAACCACCCACGGTCCAGGGCGAGATGATGACGGCGGGCACCCGGAAGCCGCCGCCGATGGGCAGCCCGCCCACGTACTCGTCCGCGGTGCCCGCCTTCGGGGTCGGCGGCGGCACGTGGTCGAACAGGCCGTCGTTCTCGTCGTAGTTGAGGATGAACGCGGTCTTCGCCCACACCTTCGGGTTGGACGCGATGGCCTCGATCTTCTGCGCCACGAAGTCCGCACCGGCGGCCGGCAGATAGTCGGGGTGCTCGGACTGGTAGCCGGTCGGAATGATCCAGGAGACCGCCGGCAGCCGGTCGTTACGGGCGTCGTCCTCGAAGGTTCCCTCGGGCTGCGGGCGCACCCCGCGCTCGTACAGCGGCGAGCCCGGCTTGGCGTCGCGGAAGGCCTGGAACTGCTCCAGCAGGTTGCAGCCGTAGTCGTCGTCCTGCTGGTAGACCTTCCAGCTGACCCCGGCCGCCTGGAGCCGCTCGGCGTACGTGGTCCAGCGGTACGGGGTGGGCGCGGAGTTGCTGATCACCGGGCCGCCCTTGGTGCCGCCCGGGTCGATGCTGCCCGTCATCCAGTACAGCCGGTTCGGCCAGGTCGGGCCGAAGACGGAGCAGAAGTAGTTGTCGCAGATGGTGAAGGTCTCCGCGAGCGCGAACTGGAACGGGATGTCCCGGCGCGTGTAATAGCCCATTACGTAGGGCCCGTTGACGCCGTCCGCCTTGCGGTGCGCGGGCAGCCACCGATCCATCCTGCCGCCGTTCCACGCCTGGTGCTGCACGGTCCAGGCGTGGTTCGTGGACGGGATGGCCTGCGCGCTGGTGCTGTGGGTGTCCAGGTGGAACGGCAGCAGGTAGCCCCTCGGGTTCACCGCGTCGGGCTGGTAGAACACCGAGCGCCCGCCCGGCAGCTTCAGGGCGCCGGGGTCGCTGAACCCGCGCACACCCGAGAGGGTGCCGAAGTAGTGGTCGAACGACCGGTTCTCCTGCATCAGCATGACGACGTGCTTCACGTCGCGCAGCGAACCGCCCGGCGCCGGCCCGGCGGCGACGGCCTTTTGCACGCTGGGCGGCAGGAGGGTCAGCGCCGCCGCGCCGCCGATCGCTCCGGCCGCCGATCCCAGCAGTCTGCGTCGTGTCAACTCGGCCATGAACGCCCCTTCCAGAGCTGTCGGTTGAGACCAGTGACGTGGACCTGCCAGTCAGTCTCGCGCTGTTGGGTGAGGGGCGGTGGGGAGAACCGATGAACACGCGCCCAACGAAGGGCAAGTCCTTGCCGAAGCCCGGGCCGGAGCCTCACCCGGACCGGGGCGGCGGCTCGTCCCGCAGGGGGTGCGCCATGCACGGAAGTCCCTTAGTCTCAACGGACCTGACGGATAGTCAGCATAAGGAAGGGGAGAGGTGATGATCGACACCCTGGACCGGCGGGTCGCAGAGGGCGAGGAACGGATCCGGCTCGACGTCACCGACTCCGGCATCGGCGTCCTCACCCTGTGCCGACCGGACAAGCTCAACGGCTGGAGCTGGGAGTCCAGCCGCCAACTGGGCCTGCTCGCCGACCGCATCCGCTTCGACGAATCGGTCAGGGTCGTGCTGCTCCGGGCCGATGGCCGCGCCTTCTGCGCCGGGATCGACGTCACCGCTCCCGGCGGCGCCATCACCGGGCGCTCCCCGGCCGAACGCACCCACCACTACTACGAAGGCATCCGCTGGGCCCACGAGCGCTTCGCCGACTTCGCCGGGCTGCCGCAGCCCGTGATCGCCGCCGTCCAGGGCTACTGCCTCGGCTTCGGCTTCGAGCTGGCCCTGATGGCCGACATCAGGATCGCCGCCGCCGACGCGGTCTTCGCGCTGCCGGAGACCGGCATCGGCGTGGCCGTCGACGCCGGAGGCGATCTGCGGATCGCGCGCGACGCGGGCGCCGGCTGGGCCAAACTGCTCGCGCTCACCGGCCGCCGCATCGACGCACCCACCGCCGAACGCATCGGAGTCGTTCAACAGGTCGTAGACAAGGCGGAGTTGGACAGCACCGCCATGGATCTCACCGCCGGGATCGCGGCCAACGCACCCCTGGCCGTACGGTCCGTCAAGCGGAACATCGACGCCTTCGCCGACGCGGGGCTCGCCGCGGCCCTCGACCGTACGGCCCTGGCCGCGGCCCTCACCCTCACCTCCGAGGACGCCCGCGAGGGCTACGCCGCCAAGGCGGACCGGCGCCCGCCGGCCTTCGGCGGGAAGTGAGAGCCTGGGTCTGAACCGGGTGGCTACTCCCCGAACGGCCCGCGGCCCAGCTGTTCCCGCACGCTGCTCACCGGAGGCGTCACCAACGCGCGCCGCTGCCAGTTCGCCCCGTCCACCACCAGGGTGTGACCGCTGATGAACCGGGCGTACGGGGAGGCGAGGAAGGTGGCCGCCCAACCGAGCTCGCGCGGCAGCCCGACCCTCAACGCGGGCTGCCGCAGGGCAAGTTCGCCACTCTCGTCGGCTCGGTCGAGACCGGCGCGGATCGCTTCCGGCAGATCGGGGTGCGGCATCAGGCCGGGCACCAGGCCGTTGACCTGGATCCCGTACGGGCCCCACTCCACGGCCAGCGTCTCGACGAGATTGCGCACGCCCGCCTTCGCCGCCGCCGAGTGCGCGTGCCCCGGACCGCCCGTCCAGGCGTACGAGGCGCCGATGCTGATCACCGAACCCGGGGTGCCGGCCGCGAGGTGGCGGCGGGCGAACTCGCGGGTCATGAACCACGTTCCGGTCAGGGTGATGTCCAGGACCGCCCGCCAGGCGTTCGGCGACAAGTCCTCGGCCGGAGAAGGGAAGTTGGCGGCCGCGTTGTTCACCAGGACGGTGGGCAGGTCGAGCATCGCCTCGGCCGCGTCGAAGACCTCGGCGATCCGCTCCGGTTCCCTGATGTCGCACACCGCGGCCGCCACCCGCCCGCCGATACCGGCCAGTTCCTCCTCAGCGGCCTTCAGCCGCTCCGCCGAGCGGCCCACGATCAGGAGATCGGCGCCGAGCCGCGCGAACTCGGCGGCCATCGCCTTGCCGAGCCCCGACCCGCCCCCGGTCACCAGGACCACACTGCCCTCGTACGTCCCGGGCGGCAGCGCGCACGCACCGAGCGGGGGTGGCGCGGGCAGCCCGGGGTGTGCGGGACGCGGGAGCCGTGCGGCGTCGTCCGTCATGGCGCATCCCTACCGGCTGCAGCGCCAAACCGCCATGGCCGTGCGGAGATTCAGAGCCTGTGACTAAACGGCGCCACGGGCCCGGGCGGGGTTTAGACACAGGCTCTCAGGCCCTCAGGAGACGAGAACCTCCAGCCAGGGGCTCATCAGGACGCCCTGGGCGCCGTTCGGCTGGTTCTGGAGATTGCCCAGCGCCTGCTCCTGGTCCTGGGTGCCGGACGGCCAGAACGTGTAGCCGCCCTCCTGCGGGATCAGCGCCCAGTACTGATAGTGCGTCAGCGTGAGGTAGACCCGCTTCTGGATGTAGTCCAGGACCACCTTCACGTCGTGCACGCCGCGGCTTCCCGCACCGGTGTACTCGGCGAAGCCGCGAGGAGCGGTGGCGGCGTTCTGGACCGATGAGCCGGCGCCCGACTGCGAGGCCGTGGCGTAGTGGTTGTGCAGCGCCGTGGCATGGGCCGGAATCTCGTCGGCGTCGAAGCCGTTGGCCGGGAGCTTGCCGCTGTCGTCCTGGTGCCAGCTGCGCAGCGTGCCCGGGGCGGAGGGGCTCTTGTCCTTGCGCCGCTGCTGCTCGGGGGTGCGTTCGTCGACGACGACCTGCGAGCCGGGGTCCGCCTCCAGCTGGTAGCGCACATCGAAGATCAGGTTCAGCAGCGGGCGGGGCAGCAGGTTCTGGGCCTGCTGCCAGTCGAGCCGCTTGAGCGCCCGCTCGCCGTGGGTCCGCGGGCGCGGATCATCGGCGACCGGGGCCGCGTGGGGTCCGAGCTCCGCGGCGACCTGACGGTGCATGGTCTCCTCATCGGGCCAGCGCGGTTCCTCCAGCTGGTCCGCGGTCTTCCGCGAATGCGCGTACTGGTGGCTCTTGTCGCCTTCCTGGCTGTACCGGGTCATCGAGTTCGGCACCGTACCCACACCGGGGCCGGGGACGTGACGCGTTCCCTCGACGGTGGAGGTGTAGTCGGGGAGGTAGGCCTGCTCCTGCTCCAGGACGCCGTTCACGGCGGTCACCAGGGCGTCCATCTCCGTGCGGATCGCCGCGGGATCGGCGGCGTCGCTCTTCAGGTTGGCCACCAGGGACTTCAGATCCTTCGCGATCGGGCTGCCCTTGCCCTGGACCTTCGCGGCGCGCATGGCGTCGTCCCGGACCGCGAAGAAGAAGTACTCCTTGAGCTGCGGCAGCGTCAGGGCGTCGCCGCCGAGCCCCCGCTCGTACATCCCGGGGGTAATCCGGATGGTCCGTTGCACCGCCGCCGTCTGCGGGGTTCGGGCCGGTGCGTCCGATCCCGCGCCAGTGCCGTCCTGCGTCCGGCGCTGTTCGGTCCGCTGCACCGGCGCGCTGGACATCACCCGGGTCGCGTTGGCTTCCGCTTCCTTCTCGAAGCGGTCGGACGGGTCGGAGACTTTGAGTCCCGAGCCGTTGTCGGTGCCGGCGACCGGGCCCTGGCGCTGCTGGATGACGTGGGTCAACTCGTGGGCCAGGGTGTGCTTGTCGGCGCCGCCGTCGCCGATGACGACGTGGCTGCCCGAGGTGTACGCGCGGGCGCCCACCTCCGCCGCCGAGGCCTTGGCGGCGCTGTCGTTGTGGATGCGTACGTCCGAGAAGTCCGCGCCGAGCCGGGACTCCATGTCCGTACGGGTCGCGCTGTCGAGCGGGCGGCCGCCGGACCGCAGCACGTCATGCACGGCGGACCGCTGCACCTGCGGCTCCTCGGCCTGCTGATGCCCGCAGCCCGCACCGTGCTGATGCCGTTCTTGTGCACCGGGGTGCCCGGCCGCGCGGAGCATCTGCACGACAGCCTCGTTGCCGACTCCGCTCTGGAGGGCGAGCAGGTTCTGGAGCGGTGTGCCACTTTCCGCCGAGGTCCTGCGGGCGGAAGGGCGGCCGACTTCGGTGCCGGTCGTCCTGACGTGGTCGTGGTCGTGCAAGAGAGCCTCTTCCCATGCGGAATGCGATCACTTCCTGCTTACCCGGTGAGGAGTGGCGGCGGCCAGGGACCCGAGGGCAGAAAAGGTGAGGCCGAACGGGCAGGGTCGGTGACAGGGGCGCGGTCCGCACAGGAGCGGGCCCGATCCGCCGGGCCGCTTCCATCGGGCTGTTTCCATTCGGGCAAGCGACCGCTTAGTATGCCCGCGAGCAGTGGAACGTACTCAGCGGTACGCAGCCGTATCGCGCCCAGCGTGTGGAGGCCCCGAATGCAGGCATGGCGAGTGCACGAGAACGGCGAGCCGGGCGAGGTGATGCGGCTCGAAGAGGTGGACCGGCCCGTGCCGGGCCCGGGTCAGGTGCTGCTGAGGGTGCGCGCCGCGAACATCAACTTCCCCGACGCGCTGCTCTGCCGCGGCCAGTACCAGATCCGCCCACCGCTGCCGTTCACGCCGGGCGTGGAGATCTGCGGCGAGACCGAGGACGGCCGCAGGGTGATCGCCAACCCCGCCCTGCCGTACGGCGGCCTCGCCGAATACGTCGTCGCCGACGAGGCGGCCCTGCTGCCCGCGCCCGAGGCCCTGGACGACGCCGAGGCCGCGGCTCTGCACATCGGCTATCAGACCGGCGTGTTCGGACTGCACCGCCGGGCCCACCTCCAGGAGGGCGAGACGCTGCTCGTGCACGCCGCCGCCGGGGGAGTGGGCAGTGCGGCCGTGCAGCTCGGCAAGGCCGCCGGGGCGCGTGTCATCGGAGTCGTCGGTGGGCCCGAAAAGGCGGCCGTGGCACGGGAGTTGGGGTGTGATCTGGTCATCGACCGGCGCACCGACGACATCGTGGCCGCCGTCAAGGAGGCCACCGGCGGTCGCGGCGCCGACGTCATCTTCGACCCGGTCGGCGGTGACGCGTACGCCAAGTCCGCCAAGTGCGTCGCCTTCGAGGGCCGGATCGTGATCGTCGGCTTCGCGAGCGGATCCGTTCCCGCGCCCGCGCTCAACCACGCGCTGGTGAAGAACTACTCGATCGTCGGGCTGCACTGGGGCCTGTACGCGCAGAAGGACCCGGCCTCGATCGCGCGCTGCCACGAGCAGCTGACCAAGCTCGCCGCCGACGGCGCGATCAAGCCGCTCATCAGCGAGCGGGTCCCGCTGAAGGACGCCGCGGCCGCCGTGCAGCGCGTCGCCGACGGCACGACCACCGGCCGCGTGGTCGTCCTCCCGGACGGAGCCGCCCGATGACCGATGCTGCCGAACTCCGCACCCTTACGCGGGAGTTGCTCGCCGCGCACCCGCCCGCGACCACCGAACCGCTCGACTTCCTCAGGGCCCGCTTCGACGCCGGGCTCGCCTGGGTGCACTACCCGGTCGGTCTCGGCGGGCTCGACGTGCCGCGCTCCCTGCAAGCCGTCGTCGACGCCGAGCTCGCCGCCGCCGGAGCGCCCGACAACGACCCCCGCCGGATCGGCATCGGCCTCGGTATGGCCGCGCCGACCGTCCTCAAGTACGGCACCGAGGAGCAGAAGCGGCGCTTCCTGCGCCCGCTGTGGGTAGGCGAGGAGGTCTGGTGCCAGCTGTTCAGCGAGCCCGGCGCGGGCTCCGACCTCGCGGCGCTCGGCACCCGTGCCGTACGCGACGGCGACACCTGGGTGGTCGACGGGCAGAAGGTGTGGACGTCCAGCGCCCACCTCGCGCGGTGGGCCATCCTCATCGCCCGCACCGACCCCGGCCTGCCCAAGCACCAGGGCATCAGCTACTTCATCTGCGACATGACCGACCCCGGTGTCGAGGTGCGGCCGCTGCGCCAGATCACCGGCGAGGCCGAGTTCAACGAGGTGTTCCTCACCGGCGTGCGCATCCCCGACGCGCACCGGCTCGGCGAGGTCGGCGAGGGCTGGAAGGTCGCCCAGACCACCCTCATGAACGAGCGGGTCTCCATCGGCGGCATGCGCACCCCCCGCGAGGGCGGCATGATCGGCCCGGTCGCCCGCACCTGGCGCGAACGGCCCGAACTGCGCACCCCCGACCTGCACCAGCGCCTGCTCACCCTGTGGGTGGAGGCCGAGGTCGCCCGGCTCACCGGGGAGCGCCTGCGCCAGCAGCTCGTCGCGGGCCAGCCCGGACCCGAGGGCTCCGGCATGAAGCTCGCCTTCGCCCGGCTCAACCAGGAGATCAGCGGCCTGGAGGTCGAACTCCTCGGCCAGGACGGCCTGTTGTACTCGGACTGGACCATGCGCCGGCCCGAACTCGTCGACTTCACCGGCCGCGACGCCGGATACCGCTACCTGCGCTCGAAGGGCAACTCCATCGAGGGCGGCACGAGCGAAGTACTCCTGAACATCGTCGCCGAACGTGTCCTCGGCCTGCCCGCCGAGCCGCGCAACGACAAGGACGTCGCCTGGAAGGACCTGACCCGATGAAAGCGCAGACAGCACAGCCCGACGCGGAAGCCACCCCCGACCTGCTGTACTCGGAAGCCGAGGACGACCTCAGGGCCGCCGTGCGCTCCCTGCTCGCCGACCGCACCGACACCCCCTCCGCGCTCGCCCGCGCCGAATCGGACACGCCGTACGATCCGGAGCTGTGGCGCTCGCTCGGCGCCGGGATGGAGCTCGCGGGGCTGCTCGTCCCCGAGAAGCTCGGCGGGCAGGGCGCCTCGCACCGCGAAGCCGCGGTCGTCCTGGAGGAGATCGGCCGCGCGGTGGCTCCGGTCCCGTACCTCACCAGTGCCGTCGTTGCCACCGAGGTGCTCCTGGCGCTGGACCCCGAAGTGGACGAAGTCGCCTCCCTGCTCAGGGAGTTGGCGTCCGGGCACCGGACCGCGGCCCTCGTCGTGCCGTTCTCGGCGGGCCCGCAGTCGGTGCGGCTCCCCGGGGCGCTCGCCGGTACCGTCTCCGCGGTCGCGGACGCGGCCACCGCCGATGTGCTCCTCGTGCCGACCGGGGAGGGTCTGTACGCGGTCGACGCCTCCGATGTCACGGTCACCCCGCTCACCCCGCTCGACCTGACCCGCCCGCTGGCCGCCGTCGCCCTCGACGGCGCCGGCGGCACACTGCTGGCCGATGCGGCCACGGCGCTCGCCGCCGTACGCCGGGGCCTGCTGGCCGGGGCCGGGCTGCTCGCCTCCGAGCAGTTGGGGGTCGCCGAGTGGTGCCTGACCGAGACGGTCACGTACACCCGCGAGCGCAAGCAGTTCAACCGCCCGGTCGGCTCCTTCCAGGCGCTCAAGCACCGGATGGCGCAGCTGTGGCTGGAGGTCGTCTCCGCGCGGGCCGCCGCCCGCAACGCCGCCGACGCGCTCGCGACCGGCAGCCCCGAGGCGCCGCTCGCGGTGGCGGTCGCCCAGGCGTACTGCGCCCGGGTCGCCGTGCACGCCGCCGAGGAGTGCGTGCAGTTGCACGGCGGCATCGGCATGACGTGGGAGCACCCGGCGCACTTGTACCTGAAGCGCGCCAAGTCGGCCCAGATCGCGCTGGGTTCGGCCGGAGAACACCGGGCGGCCATCGCCGAACTGGTCGATCTGCAGGCACCCTGACGGCAGGCCGGGTGTTGCCCGCCCACCCTGCTGACGGGCAACACCCGGCCCCCTCGCCTTCGCCTCCCCCGGCCCCGATCCGCGCCACCCGCGCCGACCGGGGCCGTCCCGCTTTTGACCGCCCCTTTACTGGAGGGTTTAATTGCGATTTGTTAGCAATAGCAGTTGATCTTCAGCAAGGGGTGTGGGCCGCATGACCGCCCGTTCCATACGTGCCACGGCTACCGCCGTACTGGCCGGGGCGCTCGCCGTCGGTACGGCCGCCTGCTCCAACCCGGGCGGTGGGGCGGCCGGGAGCGGCAAGAAGGACTCCGCGGTCGTCGGCATCGCCTACGAGCCCGAGACCCTCAGCCCGCTCCTCGGCTACGGCAAGGATGGCAACTCCAAGCTCTTCGACGGGCTCCTCACCTTCGACGCGGACATGAAGCTGCGGCCCGCGCTGGCCACCGCGCTGCCCGAAGTGAGCGCGGACCGGCTCACCTACACGTACAAGCTGCGCCAGGGCGTGAAGTTCAGCGACGGCGAGCCGTTCTCGGCCAAGGACGTCGTCTTCACCTATACGAAGATCCTCGACCCGAAGACCAACAACCCGTCCAAGGGCGAGCTCGACGCGGTGAAGTCCGTCGAAGCCAAGGGCGACGACACGGTGGTCTTCACCCTCAAGTACCCCTACGCCCCGTTCGCCGAGCGGACCGTGCTGCCCGTCGTCCCCGAACACGTCGCGGCCCAGCAGGACGTCAACTCGGGCGCCTTCTCCAGCGCGCCCGTCGGCACCGGCCCGTACACCCTCACCAAGTGGTCGAAGGGCGAGAAGATCACCTTCTCGGCGAACCCCTCCTACTGGGGCGGCGCGCCCGCCGTGAAGAAGTTCACGATGGCGATCATCAAGGACGACGACGTCCGCGCGACCCGGCTGCGCGCCGGCGACCTCGACGGCGCGATCCTGCCGCCCAACCTCGCCAAGACGTTCAAGGGCGCCAAGGGCAAGAAGACGTACGCGGCGAAGACGTACGACTACCGCAACGTCACCCTGCCCACCGGCAACAAGGTCGCCGGTGACACCGCGGTGCGCCAGGCCCTCGACCTCGCCGTCGACCGCAAGGCCATGGTCGACCGCATCCTGGAAGGCGCGGGCAAGCCGGCCTACGGCCCCGTGCCGACCGGCAGCCCGTGGTTCGCCGCAGGCACCGAGCGCGCCCACGACCTCGGCAAGGCGCGGAAGATCCTCGACGACGCGGGCTGGAAGCCGGGCGCGGACGGCATCCGCGAGAAGGACGGCGTCAAGGCCGCCTTCCCGCTCTGGTACCTCTCCGGCGACAAGCTCCGCCAGGATCACGCCCTCGCGTTCGCCTCCGACGCCAAGAAGGCGGGCATCGCCGTCACCACCCAGTCCGGCACCTGGGAGGTGATCGAGCCCCGCATGAAGCAGGACGCGGTCCTCGCCGGCGGCGGCTCGCCCGGCGACCCCGACTTCGACCAGTACAACCTGCTCAAGTCCTCGCTCGCCGGCGACGGCTTCAACAACATGGCCTCGTACGCCAACGACACCGTCGACAAGGCCCTCGACGACGCCCGCAAGAGCGGCGACCAGGCCGTCCGCAAGAGCGCGTACGACACCATTCAGCGCGAGCTCGTGAAGAACCCGGGCTACACCTTCCTCACCCACATCGACCACCTGTACGTCGTCAACGACAAGTGGGACGGTCTCTCCACCCAGGTCGAACCGCACGACCACGGGCTCGCATCGGGACCCTGGTGGGACGTCGAGAAGTGGACGCCGAAGAAGTGAGCCGCCGCCTCCCGTGGGGGGCGATGGGCCGTATGACGGGACGGCGGATCCTGTCCGCCGTCCCCGTTCTGCTCACCGTCACCTTCGGCGTCTTCGCGGTCGCCGCCGCATCCCCCTTCGACCCCGTCAAGGCCTACGCGGGCACCGCCGGACTCACCGCGTCCCAGGCCGAGTTGGACCAACTGCGCGCCAACCTCGGCGTGGACCAGCCGGTCGGCCGGCGCTGGTGGGACTGGCTGACCTCGGCCCTCACCGGCGACCTCGGCGACTCCACCGTGATGCGCCAGCCCGTCGCCGACGTCATCGCCGAACGCATCGGCTGGTCGGCACTGCTCGCCACCGCCGCGTTCGCCGTCGCGATCCTGCTCGGCACCGCGCTCGGCGTGCTCGCCGCGCGCCGCCGCGGCGGCTGGCTCGACCGCTCGGTCAGCTCCGCCGCCTACACCCTCGAAGCCGCCCCCGCCTTCTGGCTCGGCCTGCTCGCCATCTGGTTCTTCGCGCTGAAACTCGGCGCGCTGCCGGCCGGGGGCCTGACCGACACCGCGAGCGACACAGTCACCCCCGGCCAGGCCATCAGCCACCTCGTGCTCCCGGCAGGCGTGCTCGGCCTGTCCCAACTGCCCTGGTTCTTCCTGTACGTACGCCAAGGCGTCGGCGACGCGCTGGACGAGGACCCGGTGCGCGGGGCGCGGGCGCGCGGCCTCGCCGAACGCACCGTCCTGACCGGACACGCCCTGCGCTCCGGGATGCTCCCCATGCTCACCCTGATCGGTTCCCGAGTCCCCGAGCTGATCACCGGCGCGCTGCTCGTCGAGACGGTCTTCAGCTGGCCCGGCATCGCCGCGGCCACCGTGCAGGCCGCCACCTCCGTCGACTTCCCGCTGCTCGCCGCCCTCACCGTGCTCGCGACGGCCGCCGTACTCCTCGGCAACCTGCTCTCCGACCTCTTGTACGGACTCGCCGACCCGAGGGTGGGATTCGATGGCTGACGCCCCCCAGAGCCGGTCCACCCGCACCCTGCGGGTGCGCACCTCGGCGATCATCCTGGCCGCCGTCGTGCTCGCCGTCGTCCTCGTGCCGCCGCTGGCCCAGCTCGACGAACAGGCCGTCGACCTCGGCCGAAAGCTCCAACCCCCGTCCTGGACCCACCCGTTCGGCACCGACGACGTCGGCCGCGACCTGCTGCTCCGCTGTGTGTACGGACTGAGGGTCTCGCTGATGGTGGGCGCCGTCGCCGCGCTCGCCGCGACCCTCATCGGCACCGCCGTCGGCGCGGTCGCCGGGGCCTTCGGCGGCTGGGCCGACCGGGTCGTCATGCGGCTCGTCGACACCTTCTCGTCCGTACCGCACCTGCTGCTCGGCATCTTCGTCGTGGCGATGTTCCGCCCCGGCGTGTGGCCGGTCGTGGTGTCGGTCGCGCTGACGCACTGGCTGTCGACGGCCCGCATCGTCCGCTCCGAAATCCTGTCGCTGCGCTCCCGCCCGTACATCGACGCGGCGATCTCGGGCGGCGCCTCGCGATGGCGGGTGACGGTACGTCATCTGCTGCCCGGTGTGTTGCCGCAAGCCGGTCTCGCGGCGGTTCTCATGGTGCCGCACGCCATGTGGCACGAGTCCGCCCTGTCCTTCCTCGGCCTCGGACTGCCCGCCCACCAGGCCAGCCTCGGCAACCTCGTCCAGGGCGCGCGCGGCTCGCTGCTCGCGGGGGACTGGTGGCCGACCCTGTTCCCCGGCCTCCTCCTGATCGTGCCCACACTCGCCATCGCGGGCCTGGCCGGAGCATGGCGGGAACGGCTCAGTCCGCACCGCCGATCGGAGCTGATGCTGTGACCGCTGTACCCCCTGTGCCCTCTGTGTCCGCGAACGCGCTGTCCGTGCGGAACCTCTCCGTACGCTTCCGGATGCGGGGCGGCGGGCACGTCGCCGCCGTCACCGACGCGTCCTTCGACCTGGCGGCGGGGGAGTGCCTCGCGCTCGTCGGCGAGAGCGGCTGCGGAAAGTCGGTGCTCGCCTCCGCGCTGCTCGGCCTGCTGCCCGCCAACGCCGAATCCGAGGGAGCCGCGCTGCTCGACGACGGCACCGACCTGGTCACCGCCGACGAGCAACTGCTCGCCCGCACGGTACGGGGCCGGCGCATCGGCCTCGTACCGCAGAGCCCGGCCGCCCACCTCACCCCCGTACGCACCGTGCACAGCCAACTGGAGGAAACCATAAGGGAGTTGACGCCAGTACCGCGCAAGGCGCTGCGTGCGGCGGTGCAGGGCGCGGCCGGGCGGGCGGCCTTCCCGGCGGACCACCTCGACCGCTACCCGCACGAGCTGTCCGGCGGGCTCGCACAGCGCGCCGCGACCGCCCTCGCCCTCGTCGGCGACGCGCCCCTCCTGCTCGCCGACGAACCGACGACGGGGCTCGACCGCGCGCTGGTCGAGCGCACGGCCGACGAACTGCGCCGCACCGTCGACGAGGGGCACGCCCTGCTGATGATCACGCACGACCTCGCGGCGGCCGCCCGGATCGCGGACCGCGTCGCCGTGATGTACGCGGGCCGAATCGTCGAACTCGCCGACGCCACCAGGTTCTTCGGCGAGCCGGGTCCCCTTCACCCGTACGCTCGTGGTCTGCTCGATGCCCTGCCGGAACGATCCTTCCGGCCCATCCCCGGTATGCCGCCGGAGCTGGGGGACCTCCCGGCGGGGTGCGCGTTCGCACCCCGCTGCGACCTGGCCGACGCGCTCTGCGGCACCCAGCCGCGGTTCGACGGCCGGGCCGCCTGCCATCACGCCCACGCGGAGGAGCCCAGCCGTGCTTGAGCTCAGCAACATCACAGCCGGCTACGAGCGGGGCAAGCCCGTGGTGCGGGACGTGAGCCTCACTGTCGCCCACGGCGAGGCGGTCGGTCTGCTCGGCCCCAGCGGCTGCGGCAAGTCCACCCTGGCCAGGGTCGCGGCCCTGCTGCACCGGCCCGACGCCGGGACGGTCGTCCTGGACGGAACGACTGTCCTCGACTACCGCCACCGCGCCCCGCGCGCCCTGCGCACCACCGTGGGCGTCGTCTTCCAGTCACCCCGGCTCTCCGCCGACCCGAGGCTGCGGCTGCGCGACCTGATCGCCGAGCCGCTGAAGGCGACCGGCCGGCGGATCGAGATCCGCGAACGCGTCGACGAACTGGCCCACGCCGTCGGCCTCGGCGGCGACCTCCTGACCCGCAGCGCCCACGAGGTCAGCGACGGCCAGCTCCAACGGGCCTGCCTCGCCCGGGCGCTGGTGCTCCGGCCGCGCCTGCTGATCTGCGACGAGATGACCGCGATGCTCGACGCATCGACGACAGCCGCGCTGGTCGCGGCCGTGGAGAACTACCGCCGCGAGACCAAGGCGTCCCTGCTGGCTGTCGGCCACGACCAGGTCCTCCTGGACCGCTGGTGCGACCGCACGGTGAGCTGGGGGGAGCCCGCGGCCTGACCGGCGGGCGACGCCTGGGCGAAGGACCGGCCAACTCTGTCCGCCTGGCGGCCGGTTGGGGGCCCGGCCGCGCATACTCGGTCGCGTCCGTCCCTCGTCCCCCGGGAGCGCACCCATGGCCCACCTCACCCGTCGCAGTGCCGTCACCGCCCTCGCCGCAGCCGTCGCCGTGCCCGCCCTGGCCGGTACCGCCCGCGCGGCCGGGCACCCGGCCGGTCCCAGGCCCCTGCGCAGGACCCACGCGCACAACGACTACGAGCACACCCACCCTCTCTTCGACGCCCTCGCGCACGGCTTCACCAGCGTCGAAGCCGACATCTTCCTCGTCGACGGGCAGCTCCTCGTCGGCCACGACCCCAGCGAACTCGACCCGAGCCGCACCCTCGAATCCCTCTACCTCGACCCGCTGCGCCGACTGATCCGGGCCAACCACGGCGCGGTGTACCGGGGTTACCACCACCCGCTCCAGCTGCTCATCGACATCAAGACCGAGGGCGCGGCCACCTACCTGGAACTCGACCGGCACCTCGCCCCCTACCGCCGCCTCCTGAGCTCGTACGCGCACGGCCGGGTGCGGGCCGGCGCCGTCACCGCGGTCGTCTCCGGCGACCGGGGCGCCCGTGCGCCCATGGAGGCGCAGCAGGTGCGGTACGCCTTCTACGACGGGCGGCTCGCCGACCTCGGGACGGCCGCCACCGCCTCCTTCATCCCGCTCATCAGCGAGGCCTGGACCGACCACTTCACCTGGATGGGCTCCGGTCCCATCCCCGCCGCCGAACGCGCCCAACTGCGCGACCTGGTGGCCCGCACCCACGTCGGCCACCAGCGACTGAGGTTCTGGGCGACCCTCGACGCGGCCGGCCCCGAACGCGACGCGCTGTGGCGCGAACTGCTCGCCGCCGGGATCGACTGGTTCAACACCGACGACCTCGCCGGTCTTGAGGCATTCCTCCGCGCACACGGCGCGTAGCGGCATCACCCGCAGTCAACACCCGTACGGCGGACACGCCTTGAGCCGTTCGACGGCGCCTCCTCGGCCACACTGGACGCCCGATTGCCGCGATCGAGACGCGGCGGAGGAGGCCCGTCATGGCTGTTTCGATCTCGGTGACGCTGTTGCTGTTCGTGCTCGCGGTGGTCTTCCTGCGGAGTGGCGGGCTCAAGCCGTCGCACGCGATCGTCTGCGCCCTGCTCGGCTTCTTCCTGGCCGGTACGAGCATGGCGACGACCATCCAGGACGGCCTGAACGCGACGGCAGGTGTGGTCGGTAGCCTCAAGCCATGACCAAGGCCCGCCGGAAGATCACCGCCGAGGAACGGCGCGCCCGCCTCGGCGCCAGCCACCTGCTCGCCCCCGCCGCCCGCGCCGGCACCCCGGAGGCGGTCGCCGAGGCGGTGCTCGGCCTGCACGCCACGGACCCCGCGTCCGTGTACCTGAGTGTCGCCGCCCGGCTGAAAGCCCCCTCCGTGGCGGACCTGGAGCGCGCGCTGTACAAGGACCACACGCTGGTGCGGATGCTCTGCATGCGGCGCACCATGTTCGTGGTGCCGCGCGAACTCGCCCCCGTCGTGGACGCGTCGACCGCCCGTGCCGTGGCGGCCCGCGAACGCAGGAATCTCGCCAAGGTCATCCGGGAACAGCTCGGCTTCGACGAGCGCTGGTTCGCGGCGACCGAGGCCGCGGTCCTGGCCGCCCTCCAGCGACGCGGTGAGGCCACCGCAGCCCAACTCGCCTACGACGTACCCGACTTGAAGGCGCAGATCGTGCAGTCCGAGGGCAAGCCGTACGAGGCCCGGCCCCGGATCACGAGCCGCTTCCTCGGCGTGATGGCCGCCGAGAGCCGCATCCGCCGCGGCCGTCCGCTCGGCACATGGGCCTCCAGCCAGTACCGCTGGATCCCCGCCGAACCCCACCCCGACCTGCCCGCCGACGAGGCCAAGGCGCAGCTCGCCGCGCGGTACCTGGCCGCGTTCGGGCCCGCCGCCACCGAGGACGTCAAGTGGTGGACGGGGTGGACGCTGACCGACACCCGCAAGGCGCTGGCCCGCACCGAAGCGGTGGAGGTCGACCTCGAATCCGGGCCGGGCCACGCGCTGCCCGCCCACCTCGAAGCCCCCGCCGAGCCCGAGCCCTGGGCCGCGCTGCTTCCCGCGCTCGATCCCACCCCGATGGGCTGGCGGCATCGTGACTGGTACTTGGATGCCGGTCACCAGGCCGAACTCTTCGACAGGAACGGGAACATCGGGCCCAGTGTGTGGTGGAACGGGCGCGTCGTGGGCGGATGGGCCCAGCGGGCCGACGGCTCGATCGTCACGGAGGTCCTCGCGCGGGCGGGGGTGGGTCGCGATGCCCGCGCGGCGATCGACGCCGAGGCCGTCCGTCTCGCGGCGTTCTTCGGTGACGTCCGCATCAAGCCGAGCTTTCGCACCCCGCTGGAGCGACGGCTCGCCGAGTAGGCCCTGCGGGGGCCGGCTGGTCGACCGGGCCACAGGCTCTCAGATCAGCCGCGACCGGATGAGGAACCTCACCCCTTCCGGAGCTTCGAGCGAGAACCCGCTGCCCCGGCCCTCCACCACGTCGACGATCAGCCGGGTGTGCCGCCACAGTTCGTACTGGCTCGTCGACATCCAGAACGGCACGCGCTCGTCGACGCCCTCAACGGCCAGGGAGGCGAGCAGGACGTCCGAGCCGCCGGTACGGAACTCGCCCTGCGGATAGCACATCGGCGCGCTGCCGTCACAGCAGCCGCCCGACTGATGGAACATCAGCGGACCGTGCATCGAGCGCAGCCTGCGGATCAACTCCCTTGCCGCGTAGGTGAGTTCAACCAGTGACGCGCCGGTTGCCGGATGCGGTTCCGGGTGATCTGCGGGCATCGTCTCTCCCTCGCTCCTCCGGCCCGCGCGACGGCCCCCTGCGGGCCGGGCCGCGCGGATCCGGCAGCCGCACCTCACCATGCGGGTGGTTGCAGCCGGGTTGCAACACCCGGGACCGGGGGCTTGGCACCACCCCCGTCCGGGCCCCAGGCCTCCTGACCCGGCCCCGGCTCCTGCCGCAGGATCGTGAGCGACGGATCCGTACGGCGAGAACAGAAGGCAGGGGGCTCGGCGATGACCGGTCACACTCGGCGGAACGTGCTGCGGGGCACGGCGGCGATGGCACTGGCGGGAGGGACGATGGCGCTGCGCGCAGGGCCGCCGACCTCGGCCATGGCGCCGGCCGCCTCCGCGGCCGCGAGCGCCAGCCCCTTCCTCGAAGGCGTCTTCGCTCCGGTGACGCAAGAGCTGACGGCGTTCTCGCTGCCCGTGACCGGCCGCGTCCCGCGCGAGCTCAACGGCCGCTATCTGCGCAACGGCCCCAATGCCTTCGGCATCGAGGACCCGCGGGCGCACCACTGGATGATCGGCCCCGGCATGGTGCACGGCGTCCGCCTCAGGAACGGCCGCGCGGAGTGGTACCGCAACCGCTGGATCCGCTCGGCCGCCGTCGCCGGAAAACTGGGGGAGAAGCACCCAGGGCCCGTGCCCGAGGACGACTTCGCCTGCAACACCCATGTGATCCCGTACAAGGGGCGCATCCTCGCGATGCAGGAGGGCGGACCGCTGCCGTACGAGCTCGACGGCGAGCTGAACACGGTGGGTCCCTACGACTTCCGCGCCACGCTGAGCGGTTCCTTCACCGCGCACACCAAGTACGACGCCCACGCGGACGAGTTGCACGCCATCGCGTACTACCCGACCTGGGACCACGTGCGTCACGTCGTCGTGGACCGCACCGGCAGGGTGGCCAGGACGACCAGGATCCCGATGCCCGCCGGCTCGATGGTGCACGACTTCGGGCTCACCGAGCGGCACGTCGTCGTCATCGACATCCCCATCTCCTTCGACCCGGAGGCCGCCCGGAGGGGCGCGCCCGTGCCGTACGTGTGGGACGACCACCACGCGGCGCGGGTCGGGGTCATGCCGCGCGAGGGAGGTCCGGTCCGCTGGTTCGAGGTGGATCCCGTCTACTACTCGCACACGCTCAACGCGTACGACGAAGGAACGAAGGTGGTCATGGACCTCACCACCTATCCCGCCCCGTTCTTCGTCGCGGGGCGCGGCTCCGGCGGACCGGCCGCGACCGGCACGCCCGCGCTCGACCGCTGGACGATCGACCTGGAGCACGGCCGCGTCCACCAGCGCCGGATCGACGACCGGCCCCAGGAGTTCCCGCGCGTGAACGAGGCGACGGTGTCCAGGCGCCACCGGTACGGCTACTCCGCGGCCGCCGCCGACTTCTTCGCCGCCTACGAGACGGTCGACGGGGTCCCGCCGGACAGGGCGTTCAGCAGCGCCCTGATCAAGCAGGACCTGCTGCGCGGCACCTCCCAGGTGCACCGGCTGCCGAAGGCCGCGGCCGCGGGCCAGGCCGTGTTCGTGCCGCGCGACGCGGACGGCCACCGGGCGGCCGAGGACGACGGCTACGCGCTCGCCTACGTCCACAACCCGGAGCGGGGTGCGAGCGACCTGGTGATCCTGGCCGCCCAGGACTTCACCGGCGAGCCGGTCGCCCGCATCCACCTGCCGGGCCGGGTACCCCTTGGGTTCCACGGCAGTTGGGTACCCGACGCCTGAGGTGACCCTGCGTCAGATGAGGTCCATCGCCGCCACCTCGTCGGGGCTGCCGTAGCTGACCGGCCCCTGGAAGCGCCGACGGGCGGTGGCGAACCACCACACGGTGGCGATGAGCAGCACCACGCCAAGCGCGATCGGCGCGTAGTTGAAGTTGTCGGCGGTGATCGGGGAGGCCTGGGGCAGCATGAACAGCACGCTGCTGAGCACGATCCAGACCACGGCGATCGCCGCCACCGGCCTGCCGAAGCGCCCGAGGTTCCACGGGCCGGGCTCGAAGGAGCTCAGCCGCAGCCGCAGGAAGATGGGCACCCCGTACGCCAGGTACAGGCCGACCACGTTGACGCTGACGATCGCCGTGAAGGCGGTGTGCGACCACAAGGCCGGAACGATCAGCACGAGCGCACAGCCCGCGGCGAGCCACACCGCCTTCACGGGCGTGCGGGTGCGCAGCGACACCGAATGCCACCAGCGCGACCCCGGCATCGCCCCGTCCCGCGAAAAGGCGAAGATCTGGCGGGTGTTGCTGGTCATGTTGGCCAGGCCGCAGAACAGCATGGCCCCGATCACGATCAGCAGGAGCAGTTCGGCGGTGCCCGCGCCGAGCGCGTCGATCAGGATCTGCACGGGCGGCGCCGCCGCCTGGATCTCGGCCGCGTAGTCGCGGATCGCGTACACCAGGGCGAGCATGAGGACGAGTCCGGCGAGCGCCGAGTAGATGATGGCGCGCATGATGCCCTTGGGCGTGTTGACGGTGGCCTTCACCGTCTCCTCGGACATGTGGAAACTGCCGTCGAAGCCGGTGAACGTCCAGCTCGTGACGAGGAGGCCGAGCATCGCGGCGTACAGACCGTTGTCGAAGCCGGTGCTGTTGACGAAGTGCGTCGCGAACGAGACCGGCTGGTGCGAGGAGGGCTTCACGGTGAGGGCGACGACGATCACCACCATGCCGACCAGAAGCCACCACACCGAGATCCGGTTCACCAGGGCGACCAGCTGCACGGTGTAGGTGTTGGCGAGCGCCTGGACCAGCAGGATCGCCGTCGCGATGCCGACCGTCTGCTGCTGGGTGGCCTCGTACGACGGCCACTGCATCGCGATGAAGGCCTGGATGAAGGTGGCGGCGGCGTAGTTGGTCGCGGCCGTGCCGCCGACCTGACCGACGAAGTTCAGCCACCCCGTGTACCAGGACCAGGCGCCACGATGGCGCTTGGCGAGCTTGCCCGCGGAGAAGTACAGGGCGCCGCTGGTCGGGTAGGCGGACGCGATTTCGCCCATCGCGGCGCCCACGAACAGCACCATGACCGAGACGCCGATCCAGCCGAAGACGAGAATCCGGGGACCGCCCGCTCCCATTCCGAAACCGAATGCGGAGAAGATGCCGGAGATGATGTTGATGATGGTGAAGGATATGGCGAAATTATCGAAGGCGTGAAATCTCCGGGTGAGTTTCCGGGGATATCCCATCGCGTGCAGCGTCGCATCGTCGTCGAGTGCCACGGATGATTCCCGGCTCCGGCTCGACGAGCGGGTGTGGGTCGTGCGCTCGGACACAGTGGCAACCTTTCCTCGGGGGTGACTCGGGGGTGGCTCCGGGGTGAAAGACGCGTAGGTCTCGCGGGCGGGTCCGCGGGGCAGGTCGTGGTCAGGCCGGTGCGGGGGTCGGTAGTCCGCAGGACCTCCTGGCCCTGGTCAGCTGCTCCCCGGGGTCGCCGAACGCGCTCCAGGGCATGCGGGAGGCGTACGGGCCCATGGCCGTGAGGACTTCCCGCGCTTCGAATTCGCGCTTCGCCATGAACAACGCGTGCGCCAGATAAGCCAGATCGAGGACGGGTGTGAAACGGTAACCGGCCGTCTGGGGAAACCAGTTGTGGTAAATGCCGAGGGTGGTCGCGGCCCATTGCGGCTGTTGCCAGGTGTGGTCGGCGAGGAGCGCGTTCGGGTCGTAGTCCTCGACGAGGGCGACCAGGGGCAGGAGTCGCAGCGCGGAGGTGGCGGGCGCCCGGTGGCTGAGGAACGAGGCGACGTCCCACCGGGCGCTCGCCGACCCGCCGTGACGCGTGAAGAAGCAGGCCAGAAACCGGTGATGGGCCTCGCGGTGCCAGGGGTCGAGCCGCAGCACATGGGCGAACATCTGCCAGGGGCCGGGCGGCGCGGTGAGGAGTCCCCGCGGGGCGGGATCGCGGGGGCCGTCGATGCGGGCCAGGGCCAGTTGGGCCACCCACGGGGTGGGATCCCGGGGCAGCAGCCGCGCCGCCCGCACGCAGGCCGCCTGTGCTATCCGCAGCAGGGCACCGGCCCGGGCGTCCCCGGCGTCGGCCATGCGCAGGGCCCGGATCATCGCCACGCGCGCGCCCAACAGGGCTGCTTCCGGGCCGGGTTCCTCGGCCATCCAGCGTTCCGCGAGGTCGGAGTCCGCCGCTTCCGAGGCCAGGACGAGTGACCGGTGGGCCCTCAACTCGTAGTCGCCGCGCGCCTCTTTGAGGACGTTGTGGGCGCCGAGGTAGCGCCCCGCCCGCACGTCCGTGCACGCGCGTGCCAGCTCGCGATCGTCGGCCGCCGGATGCCACACATAGTGTCCCTCGAACGAGCCGGCAGCCACGATCCTCTCCCCGTCCCCCGCAGACGACACCCTGCGTTCTACGAATTCCAGCCATGCGGAATTACGTCGGAGTCCGAGCTCTTGCGCAGGTTCACCGACAGCGACCCACACCTTACTCATCCTTTAGTGGTATCGAAACTCATCGCCCGGAATATCTGGTTCCGTGCCCTTTGGGGGCGGGGTCGGGGCGCACATATCCGTTGGCTCCGAGTCAGTTTTCGGTGGCGCATTCCTGTCGTTGTCGCGGGAGGGTATGTATTCGGCATATTCAAGGCGCGAGGGCCTCCTCCGTGATACGGCCGCTCCGGAGCGCGGCACCCGCCGCTCACGGCCGGGGCGACAAAAGTCCAAGTCCGGCCGACGGATGTCCGTGGACGGTGCGCCGCGTGGTGCACAGACTGCCCACCACGCGGTCGGCCACGCCGCCGGCGAGCACCGTTCACCGCTCCCACACCAGAAGGAGTGCCCGTGTCCTGCCCCACCTTCAGAGCAGTCGCCGCCGCAGTCGGGGCCGCGGTCGTGGCACTGGCCGCCACGGTGGCGCCGCCCGCGGCGGCCGCGTCCCCGGACGCCACGTACACGATCAGCGTCGGATCCCCCGTGCCCTACGCCCACCCGACGGACACACCCGCCTCGGCCTACGTCGACAAGGACGGCACGTTCTACTTCCAGCAGTCCGCCGCCCTGTACGGGGCGAAGGACCCCCGCTACTGGGACTTCTTCACGGGCACCGACATGGACAGCGCCTCGCGGTCGAGCGCGATCAGCGACGCGGTCAACCCCGCCAACGCCAACGACAAGAACAACGACACCACCTGGCGCTGCAACAACAGCCCGACCGGCCTGGAGGCGACGTACGCGGTCGGCAACGCGGGCTATGCGCAGAAGAACTACTGCGACCTTTCCGGGATGTGGGTCGACCCGGACACCGGCGACTGGTACGGGCTCGTGCACAACGAGTTCACCCCGGCACCGTTCAACGACGGCATCCACTTCGACGCGATCGACTACGCGGTGTCGAAGGACCAGGGCCGGACGTGGTCCATCAAGGACCACGCGATCACCTCGCCGTACAGCACCAAGCGCGGCGACACCACCCAGTTCCCGCACGAGACGTACTCCTACGGCGACGGCGACCAGCGGCTGTTCGCCGACACCGCCTCGGGCTACTTCTACGTCTACTACGGCTCCCGGATCGTCGCCAAGGGCGGCAACTGGGAGGACAGCCTCGCGCATGTCGCCCGGGCGCCCATCTCCTCGAAGATGGCCCGGGGCTCCTGGCAGAAGTGGTACGACGGCCACTGGTCGCAACCCGGTGTGGGCGGCCTGGAGAGCAACATGGTGCCGGTGGACACCTCCAGCTCCACGGGGTACACGCCGGTCTCGGGTGACTACGACCCCGCCCACGCGGGCACGGTGAGCCAGCAGATCGCGGCGGGTCAACTGCCCACGAAATCACCGCTGTTCGTCATGAACATCACCTACAACGCCTACCTGGGCCTGTACATCGGCGAGCCCGAGGCGGTGAACGGCACGGCGCCGCAGCGCTTCTACGCCACCGACGACCTCACGAGCCAGAAGTGGCACCTGATCGGCGACACCGGCGGCTACACCAACAACTCCTGGTACCGCTGGTTCCTCGACGGCGCGAACCGCACCAACTCCGCCATCGTCGGCAAGACCTTCAGGTCGTACTGCTCCATCGACTGCCAGGGCGGCGCCTCGGGCGAGTACGTGGACGTCACGGTGGGTTCCTCGGCGCCCGCCTCACCCCCGGTCGACGTCACGAAGTCGTACCGGATCGCCAGCGGCGACGGCCGGGTCCTGGCTCAGGTCCCTGGCGGCTCGTCGACGACCTCGGGCGCCTCGGCCACCGGATCCGCCCTGGAATCCTGGGTGTTCACGGCCAACGGCGACGGCTCGTACCGCATCGCCAACGCCTCCACCGGCCAGCTCCTCGGCGTCCCCGCCACCTCCAAGGCGGGCCGCGCCTGGGGCGCGAAGCCGACGCTCGCCGCCGCCGGACCGGGCGGCCCCACGGTCGGACAGCAGTGGTTCATCGTCCCCGCGACCTCCACCGGGTCCTACCGCCTGGTCAACCGGTACAGCGGCCTGGTGCTCGGCCTGTCCGCGCAGCCCGGCCGGCTCGCCGAGACCACACCCACCCGCAGCTGGACCGACACCACGGGCAGCACCGTCGGCGGGTCCCGCAGCGCGGCCGAGCAGACCCTGACCCTCACCCCCACCGGCTCCGCGACCGGCGGATCCCTGGACGGCACCCACACCCTGGTGGCCTCGGGCAAGTCCCTCGACGACCCGGGCCACTCGACGACCCAAGGCACCCAGCTCATCACCTGGAGCCCCAACGCGGGGGCCAACCAGAACTGGGTCTTCACCCGGCAGTCCGACGGCAGCTATCAGATCGCGAACGCCGAGTCGAAGCTGTGCGTCGACGTCAGCGACGGCTCCGGCGCGGCCGGGGCCAAGGTGATCCAGTGGGCCTGCACGGGCGGCGCCAACCAGCACTGGGCGGTCGCCGCCCTGGCCGGTGGCGGATACACGGTCAGGTCCAAGTCCAGCGGGCTGCTGCTCACCACGGCCTCCACCGCCGACGGGGCCCTGGTCACCCAGCAGTCCGACACCGGCTCGGCACTCCAGCGCTGGACCATCGGCTGAGCGCGCGGCCCGGTCGTCGCCGCAGGGGAGCGACGAGCGGGCCGCCCACCAGAAGTGCCACCACTTGAACGATCAAAATCAGACAGGGGTTAGCATATGAGCGCCGCCTAGCTCGAAAGATGAACCTGTGACTGTCAATGACGACTCGTTCACCAACTGGAAGAACCGCGAGGAGATCGCGGAGTCGATGATCCCGATCATCGGGAAGCTGCACCGGGAGCGGGACGTGACGGTTCTGCTGCACAGCCGCTCCTTGGTGAACAAGTCGGTGGTCAGCATTCTGAAGACCCACCGATTCGCCCGCCAGATAGCCGGCGAGGAGCTCTCGGTCACCGAGACGCTGCCCTTCCTGCAGGCTCTCACCGCCCTCGATCTCGGCCCCTCCCAGATCGACATCGGCATGCTCGCCGCGACGTACAAGGCGGATGACCGCGGTCTGTCGGTCGAGGAGTTCACCGCGGGCGCCGTCATCGGCGCCACCGGGCCGAACAAGATCGAGCGCCGCGAGCCGCGCGACGTCGTCCTGTACGGCTTCGGCCGCATCGGCCGCCTCGTCGCCCGCCTGCTCATCGAGAAGGCCGGCTCGGGCAACGGCCTGCGGCTGCGCGCCATCGTCGTGCGCCAGGGCGGCGCCCAGGACATCGTCAAGCGCGCCTCGCTGCTGCGCCGCGACTCGATCCACGGCCAGTTCCAGGGCACGATCACCGTCGACGAGGCGAACAGCACGATCATCGCCAACGGCAACGAGATCAAGGTGATCTACGCGGGCGACCCGTCGGAGGTCGACTACACGGCGTACGGCATCAAGCACGCCATCCTCATCGACAACACCGGCAAGTGGCGCGACCGCGAGGGCCTGTCCAAGCACCTGCGCCCCGGCATCGACAAGGTCGTCCTGACCGCGCCCGGCAAGGGCGACGTGCCCAACATCGTGCACGGCGTCAACCACGACACGATCAAGCCGGACGAGCAGATCCTGTCCTGCGCGTCCTGCACCACCAACGCGATCGTCCCGCCGCTGAAGGCAATGGCCGACGAGTACGGCGTGCTGCGCGGCCACGTGGAGACCGTCCACTCGTTCACCAACGACCAGAACCTGCTGGACAACTACCACAGCGCGGACCGCCGTGGCCGCTCGGCGCCGCTCAACATGGTCATGACCGAGACCGGTGCCGCGTCCGCCGTCGCCAAGGCGCTGCCGGACCTGAAGGCGCCGATCAGCGGCAGCTCGATCCGCGTCCCGGTGCCGGACGTCTCGATCGCGATCCTCAGCCTGCGGCTCGGGCGTGAGACCACCCGCGAGGACGTCCTCGACTACCTCCGCAACGTGTCGCTCACCTCGCCGCTCAAGCGCCAGATCGACTTCACGACGGCTCCCGACGCGGTCTCCAGCGACTTCATCGGCTCGCGCCACGCCTCGATCGTCGACGCCGGAGCCACCAAGGTCGACGGCGACAACGCGATCCTCTACCTCTGGTACGACAACGAGTTCGGCTACTCGTGCCAGGTCATCCGGGTCGTCCAGCACGTCTCCGGCGTCGAGTACCCGACCTACCCGGTGCCGGTGCTCTGACCGCACCGGCCCGCTGACCTGGAGGGCAACCGGAGGCGATCGCCTCCGGTCGCCCTCCAGGCGTTTCCGGGGCCGTCCGGCGGGCCCGCTTCCGCGATGCCGCCTATCGTGAAGAGCACAAGATCGAAGAGGCGTCCCGCGGGCAGGTGCATCGTGAACGGGTCCGGCATCGACTACGAGGCGGTGTTCCGGGCACTGCCCGGCCCGGTCGCCCTGCTGACCACGGACCTCGTGTACGCCGAGGTCAACGACTCCTTCCTCGCTCTGACGAACCGCACCCGGGAGCAGGTGGTCGGCCGCTACATCTTCGACGTCTTCCCCGAAAACCCCGGCGACCCGGACGCGAGCGGCATGCGCAACCTGCACGCCTCGCTGCGCCGGGTCGCGGACACCGGCGAGCGCGACACCATGGCTCTGCAGCGCTACGACGTGGAGGACCCCGCCCATCCCGGTGTGTGGGAGGAGCGGTACTGGAGCCCGGTCAACACCCCGGTCTTCGATCGGGGCGGCAAGGTGGTCCTGATCCTGCACCGGGTGGAGGAGATCACCGAGCTCATGCGGGCCCGCGGCCGGGCCGGAGGGGCGGACGGCGACCGGGCCAGAGTGCTTGAGGCCGAGCTGTACACCCGGGCCCGGGAGCTCCAGGACCTCAACGAGCAACTGCGCCGGGCCCACGCCCGGGAACACGAGGTCGCCCTGTCCCTGCAGGCCGCGATGCTGCCCGCGCCGGGGCCGCTGGAGGGACGCAGCGCCGCGGTGCGCTACCGGCCCGCCGTCGGCGCACTGAACGTGTGCGGCGACTGGTACGACCTGGCTGAACTGCCCGGGGACCGGCTCGCGGTCGCCGTGGGCGACGTCGTCGGGCACGGACTGGCCGCCGCCGGGGTCATGGGCCAGCTGCGCAGCGCCCTGAGCGCCGCCTCCCGCGTGGCCAAGGGGCCGGCCCGGGCCCTCGAAGTGCTCGGTCTGTACGCCCGTTCGGTCGAGGGCGCGGAGTCCACGACCGCGTTCCTCGCGGTCATCGACTGGAGCGACCACACCTTGGCCTACAGCAGTGCGGGCCATCCGCCAGCGGCCCTGCTCCACCACGACGGCACGGTGGAGTTCCTCGACGGGGCGACCGACCCACCGCTCGGCGCCCGCCCCGAGCATGTGGCGCGCCCGCAGGCGACCGCGGCCTTCGCCGCGGGCGCGAGCCTCGTCCTCTACACCGACGGACTGGTCGAGCGCCGCCACGAGGACATCGACAGGGGCCTGCGCCGGCTCGCCGGATCCCTCGCCCGGCACCACGGCGCCGATCCGGAAACCCTCGCGGACGCGATCCTGGCCGATCTGATCCCGTCCGGCGGCGTCACCGACGACACGGCCCTGATCGTTATCGGCCTGTGAGGAAGGGGACGGCCCGGGACCGCGCCCAGTGCCGGTCCCGGGCTGACGGAGCGTCAGGATGCTTGGCTACCAGTAGTGCCGCCGTCCGCCGACCGCGTGCCCGACGGATCCCAGGAGCCACAGGATGGCGCCGAGGACGACCAGGACGATGCCGATGGTCCACAGGATGGCGATGCCGGCGACGTAGCCGATGACCAGCAGGATGACTCCGAGGACGATCATGATGTCCTCCGATCTCGGGGAACGGTTCCAGCTCCTGCCATCCAGAGTAGATCCGGGCTCCGCACCGCGGGTGCCGCACGGCCCGCAGCCGGATCCCAGCACCGGGCGGAGCGGTCACGCGTTGGTCAACCGCACCTGCACATCGACCTCCTGGTCGCCCGCCGCACTGCCCGCCGCCTCCACGGCGAAGGCCGCCGCGAGCGTCCGGCGCAGCCGGTCCACCGCCACGGGCCCGCCCTGAAGATCGGCGGTGACGGGCCCGGCCAGCAGCACCCCGGCGACCTCGACCGGCGCGTGGTCGACGACGAAGCTTCCGGCCCAGGCGGCCGGGCGTGGCCCCTCGCGGCGGCCGGGCACGGCACCGGCCCGGTCGGAGACGAAGTGGGTGCCCAGCATCTCGAAGACCGCGTCCGCGTCGGCCGCGGAACACTCGCCGAGCATGACCTGCACCAGGTCGGGGGAGTCGGCCCCGGCGCCCGGGGAGGCCGGGGGAGGTGAGTCGTTCACGCTGTTCTCCGTGCTTCTCGCTCGATTGAAGAGGACCCGGGAGGGGGCGTCCGGGCGCGTCAGTCCCGGCAGAGGCAGAAGGGGTGGCCCGCCGGATCCGCGTACACCCGGAAGCCGCGTTCGCCGCCGCGGTCGTCGAGGTCGAGCGGGGTCGCTCCGAGGGAGAGGACCTGCTCCTCGGCCGCGTCCATGTCCGGGACGTGGAAGTCCAGGTGCAGCTGCTGGGAGTTGCGGTCCCCGCGCGGCCACTCCGGCGGGGTGTGGCCGGGTGCCCACTGGAAGGCGATGCGGTGCCCGCCGGGTGCGTACGGGTCGTACCAGTCCTCGTCGTCGTTCTTCACCTCGCCGCCCAGGACCGCGGCATAGAACGCGGCGAGCGCCTCGGGGTCGGGGCAGTCCAGGGCCACGAGGCAGTACGTCGCGATGGCCATTCCGGTCTCCTCGGTGTCTCGTTCGCTCAGAGTTCACCCATTGCCGAACGGCTCCGGCCGAAACCTCCCCGTTCACCCGTCGCGCGGCAGGTTTCGGGTGCGGAGCCGGGGCAACCCGACCCGGCACACACGTCATCCCGGCAAGGAGTCGTCGTGGTCTTCGTAGCCGTGCTGCTGCCCAACCTGCTGCTGGTCGTCGTTCTCGCCCTGGCCCGGTACGAGGAGTTCATGCTCGGCGGCGATGATCCCGTCGGGGAGCCGCGCGAGCGGCACCTGGCCGCCGTGCCGGACCTGCCGGCCACCGGCGCCGCACCGGGGGAGGCCGCATCGGTGGACGGTGCGAGGACGCCGTACCAGAAGCCCGCCCGGCGCCGACACGCGGCGTGACCGGTGGTCCCCGCCCGCGAGATGTCGCGTCCCGCGAAGAGCGGCATGATCGGAAGGGGACAGCGGGTTCCCGGCACGGTGGAACGAAAGGCGTGGGCACATGGCACGTGCGGCCCTGTTCGACGTCGACGGCACCCTCGTCGACACCAACCATCTGCATGTCGTCACGTGGTGGGAAGCCTTCCGGCAGGCCGGGCACGACGTGGCGATGCACGATGTCCACCGCGCCATCGGGCTCGGCTCGGACGACCTCGTCGAGCACCTGTTGGGCAAGGACCGCGACCCCGACGGGGACGAGCGGCTCAGCGCCGCGCACACCGCTCTGTACGGGACGTACTTCGAGCGGCTGCCCCCGCTGGACGGATCCCGCGACCTGCTGCGCGAGCTGGCCGGCCGGGGCTGGCGCATCGTGCTGGCCACGTCGGCGGGCGGACCGGAGCTGAAGGCGCTGCGCCGGGCCATCGACGCCGGCGACGTCATCGCGGGCGTGGCGAGCGCCGACGACGTCAGCGAGGGCAAACCGGCACCCGATCCGGTCCACCGTGCGCTGGAACTGGCCGAGGCCGAACCCTCGGAGGCCGTGTTCGTGGGGGACACCGTGTGGGACATGAAGGCGGCCCGCTCGGCGGACGTACGCGCCGTCGCGCTGCTCGCCGGCGGGATCGCCCGCGCGGACCTCGAAGAAGCCGGAGCCCAAGCCGTGTACGGCGACCCCGCCGAACTGCTCACTCACCTGGACACCAGCGTCTTCGCCCAGATGGAGCGCGGGGCCTGACCGCTGTGACCGCTGTCCGGAGGGTCCGGGGCCCTCAGGGCGCGGGCCACTTCCGGGGCCCGGTGCGGCGGGCACGGATCGCTCAGCCGAGCTGGGGCAGCACTTTGGTGCGGTAGAAGTCGAAGAATCCCTGCTGGTCCTTGCCGATCTGGTTGATGTAGACGGTGTCGAAGCCCGCGTCCACGTACTCCTTGACCGCCGCCACATGGGCGTCCGGATCCGGCCCGCAGGCGACGTTCGCCCGGACGCGGTCCGGCGTGACGAGCTCGGAGGCCTGCTCGAAGTGAGCCGCGGTGGGCAGGACCTGGGGGAGCTCGCCGGGCAACTGCTCGTTGGCCCACAGCCGGTGCGCGGTGGCGACCGCTTCTTCCTCGTCGGTGCTCCAGCAGACCTTGAGCCCGGCGAACACGGGCTTGGTGCCGCCTCCGCTGCGCCGGAACCGTTCGATGGAGGAGACGTCGGGAGCCATGGTGATGAAGCCGTCCCCGATCCGTCCCGCCACCTCCGCGGCCAGTGGTCCGAAGGCGGAGACATCGATGGGCACGGGTTCGTCGGGGACGGTGTAGAGGCGGGCGTTCTCCACTGTGTAGTGCTTGCCGTGATGGCTGACCTGCTCGCCGGTGAAGAGCTGGCGCATCACCCGGACGGCTTCCTCCAGCATCTCCAGGCGGACACCGGCCTCCGGCCAGGAATCGCCCAGAATGTGCTCGTTGAGGGCCTCGCCGCTGCCGATTCCCAGCCGGAATCGCCCGCCGAGCTGCACGGCGCTGGTCGCCGCGGCCTGGGCGACCACGGCCGGGTGCATCCGCACGGTGGGGCACGTCACGGCCGTCTCCACGGGGAGCGAGACCGCCTGGGACAGCGCGCCGATCACCGACCAGACGAACGGCGCCTGACCCTGCTGGTCGTTCCACGGGTGGTAGTGGTCGGAGATCCACAGCGCGGTGAAGCCGGCCTGCTCCGCCATCCGCGCCTGCTCGACCAGCTCGGCGGGGGTGTGCTCCTCGCTGGACAGGAAGTAGCCGTATTCCGTCATCGCGGACTCCTCACGGGTGGCCAAGGGAACCCCTACCCGGGTGGCCCGGGAACGGACTGGGAAACCCCCGGGGCCGCGGGTTCCGCGGCGCGCACGGGCGCCCCCGCCCATCACGCCAAGCGCGGCGACAGGCCCGCGCACCCGCGAGCCGCGACGAGCGCCGGAGGCGGGCAGGCGCCGCCGGATGGCGACGACGGCACACCTCGGGTAGGCGTAGGTGGTGTGTGGACACCCCGCTCAGGGGTACTGGCGGAGCGCGGACGGGAGTGACATCTGACGAGGAGGAGCCATGGGTCTGCCGGACAGCGGCGCCGGGGCCGGCCGCGGCCACGGCGCGCGAAACGCGGTGGCCGACCTGGACGGCGCCGCCCTCGAAAGGGCGCTGCGTGCCCGGGTCGACGGCGAGATCCGGTTCGACGCCGGGAGTCGTGGCGCGTACAGCACCGACGGGTCCAACTACCGGCAGGTCCCGATCGGCGTCGTCGTGCCCCGGTCGGTCGACGCGGCCGTCGAGGCGGTCGCCGTGTGCGCGGAGTTCGGCGCCCCGGTGCTCTCGCGCGGAGGCGGGACGAGCCTGGCGGGCCAGTGCACCAACACGGCGGTCGTCATCGACTGGACCAAATACTGCGGCGCCCTCGTCTCGGTCGATCCCGCCCGGCGCACCTGCGTGGTCGAGCCCGGCCTCGTCCTCGACGAACTGAACCGCCAACTCGCGCCCCGCGAGCTGAAGTTCGGCCCGAAGCCCTCGACTCACAGCCACTGCGCGCTCGGCGGCATGATCGGGAACAACTCGTGCGGCGGTTCGGCGCAGGCCTACGGAAAGACCGTCGACAACGTGCGGCGCCTGGAGGTGCTGACGTACGACGGAACGAGGATGTGGGTGGGCCCCACCACCGACGAGGAATTCGCCGAGATCGTCGCCGAGGGCGGGCGGCGCGGCGAGCTCTACCAAGGGCTGCGCGACATCATCGACCGCAACCTCGCCGAAGTCAGGCGCGGCTACCCGAAGCTCCCGCGCCGGGTGTCGGGCTACAACCTCGACTCGCTGCTGCCGGAGAACCACTTCGACGTGGCCCGCGCCCTGGTGGGCAGCGAGGGCACGCTCGTGACCGTGCTGCACGCGGAACTCGACCTCGTACCCGTGCCGCCCCACGAGGCGATACTGGTCCTCGGATACCCCGACATCTGCGCCGCCGCCGATGAGGTGCCCCGCCTCCTGGAACACGGCGAACCGGCCCAACTGGAGGCGCTGGACGGCCGGATGGCGCAGCTCATGCGCGAGGAGCACGCCCACCTCGACTCCCTCGACCGTTTCCCGGAAGGCGAGAGCTGGCTGCTTGTGCAGTTCACCGGGGACACCCAGGACGACGTCGACGGGCAGGCCCACGCCCTGCTGCGGGCCCTCGGCCGGGACGAGAAGGACCCGTCGGTGGCGTTCTCGGACGACCCCGCGCGCGAACACGAGATCCTCAAGGCCCGCGAGGCCGGGCTCGGTGTGACCGCCCGCCCTCCCGACGAGCGCGAGACCTGGGAGGGCTGGGAGGACTCCGCGGTCCCGCCGGAGCGCCTTGGCGCTTATCTGCGCTCCCTCAAGGAGCTGTTCGACGAGTTCGGCTACGACCGCCCCTCCCTGTACGGGCACTTCGGGCACGGGTGTGTCCACACCCGCATTCCGTTCGGTCTGAAGACGGCCGAGGGAGTGGCCACCTTCCGTCAATTCCTGTTCAGGGCGGCCGACTTGGTGGTCTCCCACGGCGGTTCGCTGTCGGGGGAGCACGGCGACGGACAGGCCCGCGGCGAGCTCCTTGTCCGCATGTTCGGCGAACCAATCGTGGCGGCGTTCGGCGAGGTGAAGGCGCTGTTCGACCCGACCGGCCGGATGAACCCGGGCAAAGTGGTCGCCCCGTACCGCAGTGACGAGAACCTGCGGCTCGGCCCGCTGTGGCGGCCCCGGCAGCTCGACACCCACTTCGCCTACCCGGACGACGACCACTCCTTCGGCCAGGCGGTGCTGCGGTGCGTCGGCATCGGGAACTGCCGCACCCACACCGGCGGCGTCATGTGCCCCTCCTACCGCGCCACCGGCGAGGAGGAGCACTCCACCCGCGGCCGGGCCCGGCTGCTGTTCGAGATGCTGGACGGCCACGCCGACTCGCCGGTGACCGGCGGCTGGCGCTCCACCGAGGTGAACGACGCGCTCGACCTGTGCCTGGCCTGCAAGGGCTGCAAGTCGGACTGCCCCACCGGCGTCGACATGGCCACCTACAAGGCCGAGTTCCTCGCCCACCACTACGCCCGCAGGCCGCGCCCGGCCGCGCACTACTCGATGGGCTGGCTGCCCCTGTGGGCCCGCCTGTCCAGGCTCGCCCCGAGGACGGCCAACGCCATCCTGCGCGCACCGATCGTCGCCCCCATGGGTAAGCGGGTGGCGGGAGTCGCGCCCCAGCGGGAGGCCCCGGCGTTCGCCGAGGAGTCGTTCGTCCAGTGGTGGGCGGCGCGCGGCCTGCCCGAACCCGACCCGGCCGACGCGCGGACCGTGGTCCTGTGGCCCGACACGTTCTCCACGTACTTCCATCCCGCTGTCGCCAAGTCGGCGGTACGGGTCCTGGAGAGCGCCGGATTCCATGTCGCGGTGCCCACCCGGGCCGTGTGCTGCGGCCTCACCTGGATCTCCACCGGTCAACTGGCAACCGCGCGGCGGGTGTTGAGCCGCACCCTGGACGTACTGCGGCCATGGCTCGAAGCGGGAACGCCCGTCGTCGGACTCGAACCGTCGTGCACCGCGGTGTTCCGCGCGGACGCGCCGGAACTCATGCCGGACGACCAGGACGTCCAGCGCCTGGCGCGGCAGACCCGGACGCTCGCCGAATTCCTGCTCCACCACGCACCCCCCGACTGGCGGCCCCCGGCGCTCGCCCGCCAAGCCGTCGTCCAGCAGCACTGCCACCAGCACGCGGTCCTCAAGGACGACGCCGACCGCGAACTGATGCGCCGCATGGGCCTGGACGCCGACGTCCTGGACGAGGGCTGCTGCGGTCTGGCCGGCAACTTCGGCTTCGAACAAGGCCATTACGAGCTGTCCATGAAGATCGGGGAACTGGGCGTCCTGCCCGCCGTCCGTGCCGCCGCGCCCAGTTCACTCGTCCTCGCCGACGGGTTCAGCTGCCGCACCCAGATCGAGCAGGGCGGCACCGGACGCCGGGCCATGCACCTGGCCGAAGTGCTGGCACTCGGGCTCGACGGTCCGCTGCCCGCCGACCATCCGGAAAAGCTCACCGCACGCCCGGAGCCGCCGGCCGGGGACGCACGGCTCGCCGCCGGCGCGGCCTGCCTGGCCCTGGGAGGCGGCGCGGCCGCCGTCCACGCCTGGACCCGCCGACGCCGCAGGTGACCCGGGCCGCCCCATCCCCTCCCCAGCAACCAGCGGAACGAAAGAGCGAAAGGCTGCCTCCCGTGTCGATCAAAGTCTCCGACTACGTTCTCCAGCGGCTGCGCGAATGGGACGTCGAGCATGTCTTCGCCTACCCCGGTGACGGCATCAACGGCCTGCTGGCCGCCTGGGGGCGAGCCGAGAACAAGCCCGTCTTCGTCCAGGCCCGGCACGAGGAGATGGCCGCCTTCGAAGCGGTCGGCTACGCCAAGTTCTCCGGCCGGGTGGGCGTGTGCGCCGCCACCTCGGGCCCCGGCGCCATCCATCTCCTCAACGGCCTGTACGACGCGAAGCTGGACCATGTGCCGGTCGTCGCGATCGTCGGCCAGACCAACCGCAGCGCCATGGGCGGCTCCTACCAGCAGGAAGTCGACCTGCTGAGCCTCTTCAAGGACGTGGCCGGCGCCTTCTGCGAGATGGTCACGGTCCCCGAGCAACTGCCCAACGTCATCGACCGGGCGATGCGCATCGCCCGCGCCCAGCGCACGGTGACCGCGGTCATCCTGCCCGCCGATGTGCAGGAACTCGACTACTCCCCGCCGGGGCACGCCTTCAAGATGGTGCCGTCCAGCCTGGGCATGGCCGCCTACGCCCCGGTTCCGGCGGACGACGACATCGCCCGGGCAGCGGAGGTGCTCAACGCGGGCGAGAAGGTCGCCATCCTCATCGGCCAGGGTGCCCGGGGCGCCCGGGGCGAGGTCGAGCAGATCGCCGACGTGCTGGCCGCCGGTGTCGCCAAGGCCCTGCTCGGCAAGGACGCCCTGCCCGACGACCTGCCGTACGTGACCGGCGCCATCGGCCTGCTCGGCACCCGCCCCAGCTACGAGCTGATGCAGGGGTGCGACACCCTGCTCGTCATCGGATCGAGCTTCCCCTACACCCAGTTCATGCCCGATCTCGACCAGGCCCGCGCGGTCCAGATCGACATCGACCCGCAGATGGTCGGCCTGCGCTACCCCTTCGAGGTCAACCTCGTCGGCGACGCGGGCGAGACTCTCAAGCGGCTCCTTCCGCAACTGCGGCGCAAGCAGCACGGCAAGTGGCGCAAGAAGATCGAGGAGGGCACCGCCCGGTGGTGGGAGGTGATGGAGCGGCGTGCCGCCGTGGACGCCGACCCGATCAACCCCGAGTACGTGGTGCACGCCCTGGACGCGTTGCTGCCCGACGACGTGATCCTGGCCGCCGACTCGGGTTCCGCCGCCAACTGGTACGCCCGGCACCTGCGGATGCGCGGCTCGATGCGCGGTTCGCTTTCGGGCACCCTGGCCACCATGGGGCCCGGAGTGCCCTATGTGATCGGCGCCAAGTTCGCCCACCCCGAACGCCCCGCCATCGCGATCGTGGGCGACGGGGCGATGCAGATGAACGGGCTCGCGGAGCTGATCACCGCGGCCAAGTACTGGCAGGACTGGAGCAATCCCCAGCTCGTCGTCGCGGTGCTCAACAACCAGGACCTCAACCAGGTCACCTGGGAGATGCGCGCCATGTCCGGCGCCCCCCAGTTCCTGCCCTCCCAGGCCCTGCCCGACGTCGCGTACGCCGACTTCGCCCGCTCGATCGGCCTGGACGGCATACGGGTCGAGAACCCGGGCGACGTCGAGGGGGCGTGGCGGCAGGCGCTGGCGGCCGACCGGCCGTTCGTCATCGACTTCCGCACCGACCCCGCCGTGCCGCCGATCCCGCCGCACGCCTCGCTCGACCAGATCGAGGCCGCCGCGGCCTCGATCCTGAAGGGCGACAGCGACCGCACCGGCATGATCCGGCAGGGCCTCAAGGCCAAGGTGCAGGAGATGCTCCCGGGCACCCGCCACCGCCACCCGGACGGAGGAGACGACCAACGATGACGTTCGCGACGTCCGGTGCGGACGCCTCGCGCGCAGGGCCTTCGGCGGACGACCCCGCGGTCGACGAGATCGAGGCAGCCGCCTACACACTGGACACCGACACCCCCGAGGCCGACGGCACCCTGAGCTGGGACAGGACGACGCTCGTCGTCGTCCACGCCCGCTCCGGCACCACCACCGGACTCGGCTACACCTACGGAGCGCCCGAGACGGCCGCCTACGTCCGCGGGCACCTGGCGCCCGTGGTCACCGCCCGCTCCGCCTGGGACGTACCCGGCGCGAGCGAGGCGATGGCCCGATCCGTACGCAACGACGGCCGGCCGGGCCTCGTGGCCGGGGCGATCTCCGCCGTCGACATCGCCCTGTGGGACCTCAAGGCCCGAATCCTCGGCCTCCCCCTGACCCACCTGCTCGGACAGGCCCGCCCCCACGTGCCGGTGTACGGAAGCGGCGGCTTCACCACGTACGACGCGGCGCAGCAGGACCGGCAGCTGCGCGGCTGGGTGGAGGGCCAGGGAATTCCCCGCGTCAAGATCAAGATCGGCGAGTCGTGGGGGAGCGCCGAGCGCCGCGACCGGGACCGGATCGCCGAGGCCCGTGCCTCCGTCGGCGACGCCACGGACCTCTACGTCGACGCCAACGGCGCCTACACCGTCAAACAGGCCGTGCGGATGGCCAGTTGGCTGGACGACCACGCCGTCACCTGGTTCGAGGAACCCGTCTCATCGGACGACCTCGAAGGCCTCTCCCGGATCAGGTCCACCGTCGCCGTGGACGTGGCCGCCGGTGAATACGGCTACACGCTGGCCTACTTCGGGCAGATGCTGCGGGCCGGCGCGGTGGACTGCCTCCAGGCGGACGCGACCCGCTGCGGCGGGCTCACCGTGTGGCTGCGCGCCGCCGCCCTCGCCGAAGCGTACGGGCTCGACATCTCCGGGCACTGCGCCCCGCATGTGCACGCCGCCGCGGCGGCCGCCGTGCCCAACCTGCGCCACCTGGAGTGGTTCCACGACCACGTCCGGCTCGAATCCCGCTGGTTCGACGGCACCCTGGACCCCAAGGGCGGGCACATCACGCCTGGCGCCGACGGGGCCCCGGGCCACGGACTGACCCTCAAGACGGTCGATGCCGAGCCCTACCGCACCGGCTGACCCGTTCGGCGGCGCCGCTGCGCATACGGGCCGCCCGCCCTCGTACCCGAAAGGAAGGCCATGCCCGAGACCGTCGTCATCACCGGAGCGAGCGCCGGCATCGGCCGGGCGACCGCCCGGCTGTTCGCCCGGCGCGGCGCCCGCATCGCCCTCCTGGCCCGCGGCGAGGCCGGACTCGCCGAGGCCGCCGCGGAGATCGAGGAACTCGGGGGCCACGCCCTGCCGATCCCCGTCGACGTCGCCGACCACGACCAGGTCGACAAGGCCGCCGACACCACCGAAGCCGCCTTCGGCCCCATCGACGTGTGGATCAACGTGGCGTTCACCTCGGTGTTCGCCCCCTTCACCGAGATCTCCCCGGACGAGTACCGTCGCGTCACGGACGTGACCTACCTCGGGTTCGTACATGGCACGCGTACGGCGCTGGCCCGCATGATGCCCCGCGACCGGGGAACGATCGTGCAGGTCGGCTCGGCGCTCGGGGAGCGCTCCATCCCGCTGCAGTCCGCGTACTGCGGAGCCAAGCACGCCGTGAACGGGTTCACCTCGTCGGTGCGTACCGAACTCCTCCACACCAAGAGCCGCGTCCGCATCACGGTGGTGCAGATGCCGGCCGTCAACACGCCCCAGTTCTCCTGGGTACGGTCGCGGCTCTCCGGGCACCCGCAGCCCGTCGCACCGATCTACCAGCCCGAAGTCGCCGCGCGCGCCGTCCTGTTCGCGGCCGACCACCCCCGGCGCAAGCAGTACTACGTCGGCGCCTCGACCGTCGCCACCCTCTGGGCCAACCGGTTCCTCCCCGCCGCGCTCGACCGCTACCTGGCGCGGACCGGATACGAGGCGCAACAGCGGGAGGATCTGCCACCGGAGTCACCCCGGGGCAATCTGTGGCGGCCCCTCGACCAGGCACCGGGAGCCGACCGAGGCGCCCACGGCATCTTCGACGAGGAGTCCCACTCCCGCTCCTACCAGGCCGCGACGGCCCGCCACCCCGCCCTCACCGCGGGCACCGGCCTGAGCGCCCTTGCCGCAGCGCTCTGGGCTCTGCGCCGGTACCGCAGGAAGACATGAACCCGCACCGCGAACGCGGCGGTACACCAGGAAAGGAGTGACGTCATGAAGGTGGCATTTCTCGTGGGCACGGAAGGCGTCGAGCAGGTCGAGCTGACCGAGCCCTGGAAGGCCGTGGCCGACGCCGGCCACACCCCGGAACTGGTCTCCACCGACTCGGGGCGCGTACAGGCCTACAACCACCTGGACAAGGCCGACACCTTCCCCGTGGACCGGACGGCCGGAGAGGCGCGCCCGGACGACTTCGGCGCACTGGTCCTGCCTGGCGGCGTCGCGAACCCCGACGCGCTGCGCCTGGACGAGGACGCGGTCGCCTTCGCGAAAGGCTTCTTCGACCAGGGCAAGCCGGTGGCGGCGATCTGCCACGCACCCTGGACCCTCGTCGAGGCCGACGTCCTGCGGGGGCGCACCCTCACCTCGTGGCCGAGCCTGCGCACCGACATCACCAACGCGGGCGGCACCTGGGTCGACGAGCCGGTCAAGGTGTGCACGTCGGGCCCCAACACCCTGATCACCAGCCGCAAGCCGGACGACCTGAAGGCCTTCTGCGAGGCATTCCTCGACGTCTTCGCGCGCTGAGGCCCGGGCAACCACCCGGCCGCCGCTCGCAGGTGCCGGGAGGAGGTTTCCACCCTCCGCCCCGTGGTAGTCCGGTAGTGCGTTCCTTACGTACGAAGGAATGAAGGCGCCGGACGGGTTGGGACCATCAGCCGCCGGCGCCGCCGCCTCCAAGGGACCGAACCGGCACCGGCACCTCAGGTGTCGCTGAGGCAGCGGGCGTCGCTCAGGGCCCGCGGGTGCGCCCGGGTGTCGAAGCGCGGCAGGACGGGAACAGTCGCGCCCGTGCTGAGGGCGGGTTCCGGCGGCAATGGCCGCAGCGGACGCAGCGCCTGCGGCTGGGCGCTGAGGGTGAACCAGACGACCTTGCCGTCCGGGGTGGTGTGAGTGCCCCAGCTGTCACTGAGGTGGGCGATCAGGGCGAGGCCCCGGCCGCGTTCGGCGAAGGGCCGCGGTCCGCGGAGGCGGGGCAGGCGGGGGTCGGTGTCGGCGACGGACGCGGTGAGCCGGCCGCAGGCCCAGCGCAGTTCAAGGACGCAGTCGTGCTTGCCCCGGGTGTGGCGGTGAACGTTGGAGAGCAGTTCGCACACGCCGAGGCTCACGGGCTGGATGATGTTCTCCAGGCGCCAGTGGCGCAAGTGGGCGGCGACGATGCGACGGACCTGGGGGATGCGGGCCGGCGCCGCGTCAAGGCTCAGGGTGTACAGCCGGGGACTGTCGATCGTGACCACTGCGGCTCCCTCGTCGTCGAGAGCGGCTCGTCGGCCACTCCGCCGTCCGCAGCCACGCAAGGGCTACCAAAAGTAGCCCTTTGAGCACAGTGCGGATTCCTCCAGCATGACCCGTACGGCCGCATCCGCAACACGAAGCGCCGCGATGTGTGGCATGAGCCGCGGGACGCCGCCGCCGAGCACCGACCGCTCGCCGACGGCATAGTGGGAGGAGCCATGGCCGTGTGCCGGACCTTGTGGCCGGTGTGGGGGATTCCTGGAAAGCGAGGGTTTCGTGACGCCCCCATCAAAAGACTCCACGGCCCGACTCGGCTCCGGAGCCCCGGTGTTCGGGGCCCCGTGCTGGGTGAGCCTGATGGCCCGGGACCTGAGTGCCGCGACCGATTTCTACGGTGCGGTGATGGGCTGGACGTTCGTCTCCGCCGGGCTTGGCGAGGAGTTCAGGATCGCGATGGCGGACGGGGTCCCGGTGGCCGGCATCAGCGCGCTCGCCCAGGCGTTCCAGGTAGCCGTCGCGTGGACGCCGTACTTCGCGGTGGAGGACGCCGATGTCACCGCGGCCCGCATCCGCGAGCGGGGTGCGACGGTCGCGGTCGGCCCCGTGGCCCTGCAGACCGGGCGCGGGGCACTCGCCGCGGACCGCGACGGGGCCGTCTTCGGCATCTGGCAGGGCCCGCTGGTCTCGAACTGGGAGGCCTGGCGCGACGCCGCGCCCGCCTGGACCCGGCTGCACACCCGCAACGCCTTCGACGCGGCGATCTTCTACGGCGAGGTCCTCGACTGGGCGTGCGACCGGCCCGGCTGCTGCGACGTCCAGTACGAACACGACGAAGTCGTCCTGCGCCACGCGGGACACATCGTCGCCCGCCTCACCTCGGGCGCCGCCGAGTCCGCGCCCGACCCCAGCCTGCGCCCCCACTGGCACACCCACTTCGCCGTCGAGGATCCGCACGGTCGTGCCGAGAAGGCCCGTGCCTGCGGCGCCACCGTCCTGGCCGACGGCATCTCCCGCACCGGCACCTGGGTTCGCGTCAAGGACCCCGACGGAGCCACCTTCACCCTGAGCGGTACCGGATAGGCCCGCTCACGCGTTGCGTTCACCGGCGCGCGGGGGCACCATGCCCGGGCGGGGGCCGGGTCCGGTGCCGAGCGTGGAGGTGGCGTCGATGTGCCGTCTGTTCGGACTCAGCAGCGCCCCGCGCCGCAGCCGGGCCACCTTCTGGCTGCTCGACGCCCCCGACAGCCTCATGGTGCAGAGCCACCGTGACCCGGACGGGACGGGCCTCGGTTACTTCGACCCCGACGGCACGCCCCAGGTCCGCAAGGCTCCGGACGCCGCGTACGAGGACCGCGACTTCGCCCAAGAGGCCCGGCAGATCTGCTCGGCCACCTTCCTCGCGCACATCCGCCTCGCCTCGACCGGCAGCCTCACCGCCCCCAACACCCACCCGTTCCAGCAGGACGGACGGCTGTTCGCGCACAACGGCGTCGTCGAAGACCTGACGGCACTGGAGGCCCATCTGGGGCAGGATCTGGCGCTGGTCGCGGGGGAGACGGACTCCGAGCGGGTCTTCGCGCTGATCACCAGGGAGATCCGTTGCGCCCGGGGCGACATCGGCGCGGGCATCGAGCGCGCCACCCGCTGGATCGCGGCCCACCTGCCCGTCTACTCCCTCAACTTCGTCCTGACCACCCCCGACCAGCTGTGGGCCCTGCGCTACCCCGCGACGCACGAGCTCTACGTACTGGAGCGCGAGGCGGGAGGCTCGCACGGGGCCCGGCATCTGGATCAGAGCGGCAGCGCCGGCCGGCTGCGCGTCCACTCCGGGGACCTCGCCGACGTCCCGGCGTGCGTCGTCGCCAGCGAGCGCATGGACGAGCATCCCGAGTGGCGCCTGATGGAGCCCGGAGAACTGCTGCACATCACGCCCGACGGCAGCGCCGAGCGTCAGGTCGTCCTGCCGGATCCACCGGCCCGCCCGCTGGGCCTGAGCGACCTGTCCGACCGGGCGGCCCACTCGCAGAAGGCAGGCGGGTGACCGGGGCTCAGCAGCCGAGTGCCTTGCGGAGCCGGGCGATCGGCCCGGCTACTTGCGGCCGTCCGGGTCGGCGTCCTGCGGTGTCTGCGAGGCGTCGGGGGTCCCCCAGGAATCCGCGCGCGGCTGAGGCTCCTGCGGGGGCATGGGTTTGCGGGCCGCGCGGCGGCTGCCGAACCGGAGAGCCAAGAGCAGTACGGCGACGACGACGATGCCGACGCCGGTGAACAGCCAGGACGTCGAGTTCGCGGCGAGTGTCTGAGAAGCGGCGATGCTCGTCATGACAGACGCGTACCCGGGACGAGCCGGACATGACACGGAGATCATGGGGAACTTCGGCCATCGGGGTCGTCGCACCCCATCCAGGTGACTGTGTGTGACGGTTCGGGATGCGCGGGGCTCGGGGCGCTGTTTGGCTGGAGTCGTCCGTCCCCGACTTCAAGGAGTGATCATGAGCCTCGCAGACGAGTTCTCCGCACGTGCCCAGCAGATGCGCCAGAAGGCGGACCAGTTGGAGCAGGCCGCGGAACGGGCCACCGACCCGGCGGAGCGCCAGCGGCTGAAGGAGAAGGCCCGCCGTCTCCAGGAGCAGAGCAAGGATCAGGGCACGACGCGGGGTGACAGCACCGGCATCGACCCCATGTGAGCCAAGCCGGGCGGCGGCCGCCGGTCACGCGGTGAGGATGCCCGGCAGCGCGAGGGCGCCGAGCAGGGCCGTGCCCACCAGGAGCCAGGCGACGTAGTCGCCGATGTGGCCGGAGTGCAGTCGGCGCAGCGGCTCCGTCCAGGCGTACGGTTCCCGGATCGCCCGGCCGCTGACCGACGCCCCGGCCAGCCCGGCGGCCAGAACCGCGGACGCGATGCCCAGGAGCAGACCGGTGAGGGTCCAGTGCGGCGCGTCGGGCGACTCGGTGCCGAAGGCCCGGCCCACCGCCGAGGCCAGGCCCGGGATGAGCCCCGCGGCCAGCGATCCGGCGAGCAGCACGGCCGGGACCGCCGTCATCGTGAGCGGCACCCGGCCGAGCCTGCCCTCGGTCTCGGGCTCCTCGTCGGCGCCGCTCGTCCCGTATCCGGGGTCGCCCAGCGGCCGCGGCCCCAGCCCGAAGAACACACGGGCGGCGACCCGCAGCACCGCGCCCGCGGTGACCGCCGACACGGCCACGAACAGAACGGTGAAGCCGCCGCCCGCCGCCTCCTCCGTGACGGACTTCCCGAGCCCGGTACCGAAGGGCGGCAGGCCCGCCAGGGCCACCGCGCCCACCGTGAACAACGCGGCCACGACACGCAACTCCCTTGCCCTGCCGTGCAGTTCGTGCTCGTCCACGCTGCCGTAGCGGTCGAGCAGGATTCCGGTGCAGGCGAACAGCGCCGCCTTCACGCCCGCGTGGCCCAGGACGTAGACGGCCACGCCGCCGGTCGCCTCCGGTTTCAGCAGGCCGACGCCGATCAGGAAGAGCCCGGTGTGCGCGACGGTCGAGTACGCGAGGAGGCGCTTGACATGGCGCTGCTGCCAGCACATCAGCGCGCCCACCAGAGCCGTCGCGACGCCCAGCACCACCAGGGCGCGTGAGGCGTCCGGGGCCGGCACCCCGCCCGGTCCGGCGAACACCGTGGCATAGACCCGCCACGTCCCGTACAGGCCGAGCTCGACCATCACCCCGGACAGCAGCATGCACACCGGGGTGGGCGCCACGGCGTGCGCGTCCGGCAGCCAGAAGTGGAACGGCAGGGCCGCGGCCTTGACCAGAAGGCCGGTCAGGACGAGGGCGAAGGCGGCGAGGACCAGCGCGTCCGGCCCGCCCCGCGCGTCGAGGTGCTGCCCGATCTGGCGCATGCCGAGCTCGCCGGTGCGCGCGTAGAGCAGCACGATCCCCGTCAGAGTGGCGTACGCGCCAAGGGAGTTGATCACCCCGAAGGTGAGCGCGCCCTGGACGGCCTTCGCCTCCTCGACGCGGTATCCGGTCAGGGCGTAGGCCACGACGCTCATCAGCTCGAAGAAGACGAAGGCGTTGAACAGGTCGCCCGTGAGCGCGAATCCGCACATGCCCGCCTGGAAGAGCAGCACCAGCGCGGGGAACGACCCCGCGTGCCGGCGCGGGGGCTCGTCGAAGTAGTGCCAGGAATAGACCAGGACGGCGACGACCAGAACGGAGACCAGCGCGGCGAGACCGGTGCCCGGCCCGTCGCCGACCAGGACGATGCCCACGCCCTCGCCGCCGCTTGGGCGCCAGCCGCCGACCCATTCCACGGCGTCCGGCGAGGAGTCGAGCAGCAGGGCGACCGCGAGCCCGGCGGTGGCCGCCGCGACGGCGCACCCGACCGACTCGGCGACGACGCGGGGCAGCCGTCGCCCGGCAGCCACGAGGGCGGCGGCACCCAGCAGCGGTACGGCCACGACCAGCGGCAGCAGTTGGTTCATCCGCGCAGCTCGGAGAGTTCGTCGGGATCGACCGTGCCGTGGCGCTTGGCCACCTGCATCACCAGAGCGAGCAGCAGGGCGGTGACCGTGGCGCCGACCACGACATCGGTGAGGGCCAGGGCCTGGACGACCGGGTCCACCAGCGGCCGTGACCCCGGTTTCACGTCGGAGAAGACGGCGGTCGTGGCACCGTCGCGGTATCCCACCGCGAGCAACAGGACATACGTGGATGACTGACACACCGTCAGGCAGCCTACGGCGTGCACCAGATGGCGGCTCGTGGCCAGGCCGTAGCAGCCGACCAGGAAGACCCATCCGGCCACGAGATACGGCACCGCGTTCATCACGGTCGGTCCACGCCCCCGCTCACGATCCCTTCCCTTCGTCCGGCCGGTTCCCTTCCTCGATCTCGACGGCCTGGTCGAGGAAGCGGGCGAGCAGTACGACGACCGCGCAGGCGACCTCCATGCCGACCGCCGCGTTGAGCAGCGGCACGGTCCCGCCCGACGCGAGCGTGTTGAACGTGCCGTACGGGAGCAGGGTGTTGGCAAGGAACGCCGAACCGCCCAGCAGTCCCGCCACGCCGAGGACGAGGTAGGCCGCCTCGCCCGCGGCGTCGCCCACCTCGTACAGGCCGACCGGCCGGATCCGCTCCAGGGCGCGGTAGTCCGCCCCGATGTAGAGCAGATGCAGCGCGGTCGCCACGACCACCCCGCCCTGGAAACCGCCGCCGGGGCTGAGCTGACCGTGAGCGATGAGGTAGAGGCCGGACAGGAGGGCGACGGGCAGCATGATCAGCGCATAGCGGCGGACCGCGGGGGCGACCTCCGCCGGAGCCGGCGGCACCTCTCGCTCGTCGCGGGTCTGGCGCAGCAGCACGACGGTTCCGAGCACCGCGCCGAACAGGATGGTCTCCTCGCCCAGGGTGTCGAAGGCCCGCAGGTCGAAGTTGACGGAGGAGATGACGTTCGCGGTGCGGCGGGCGAGGGCCGCCGCGACGGCGCGGTCACCGTAGGGATGCCGCGGGGCGCCGAAGTGCGGCAGCCGCAGATACGCGGCGACGAGCAGGGCGGCGACCCCGAGCCCACCCGCCGCGAGGACCCACATACGCAGGCGCCGGCTCACCGGTCACCATCCTCGCTCCGGCCCCGGCGCCGTACTTTGCGTACCGACAGCAGAATGAGCAGCGGGGTCAGCGCCGAGCCCACCGCCAGCTGCGACAGCCCGACGTCGGGCGCCTGAAGGACCGTGAACAGCACCGCGAGGGCAAGACCGAGCACCGCCAGCACCAGGGCCTGGCGCGCCGGGTCGCGCACCGCCACCGCGGCGGTCGCCGAGGCGGCGACGAGCAGCAGCGACACCAGGGTCAGGGCGTCAGTCACGGGCCGACGCCCCCGCCCCGGCGTATCCGCCCGCGAGCGCCCGGGAGGCGATCACGTTCCCGGCCACGAGCAGCACCCCGATCAGCACGAGCTTCACCATCGCGCGGCCCGGTCCGGTGGCCACGCACATCGCCACCACGACCACCGTCGCGGCCGAAGCGGCCACCGCCGTCAGGAGGTTGGCGTGCGGCGGATCGTCGTCGAGGCCGTCGGCGAGCAGCCGCGCGTACACCAGCGTCCCCGCCGGGCCGAGGACGGCGAGCACCAGGGCGAGGTCGACGTAGGACGGCCGGGTGTACGCCTGCGAGAGCAGCAGCATGACGAGGCACACCACCGAGGTGCCGAAGTTCTGGGCGACGACCCGACGCTCCAGCGGTCCGGTCGCGACCCCCCACACCACCGGGCCGAACCCTGCGGCGAGCAGTGCCGTCGCGGCCACGAGCCAGCCGTTCACCGGCCGCTCATCGCCCGGCGCGCCGCCCGTGCCCCGACCGCCGCCAGCAGTGCGGCCGCGGCCCCGACCAGCCATTCCAGGGCGTCGACCGTGCTGATGAGCACCAGCCACCCACCCGTCAGGGGCAACCACCACGCGAGGACTTCGGCGCTCACGGCCGCTACTCGGACCATCCGTGCATCACCTCGACACCCGACCCGGAATCAGCTGTTCGGCCCGATTTCATGGGCTTCCTCATGAAAGCACTGTCGGCAGGCGCGCCACCGGCGGCGCGCTGTGCCGGCGCTTCGGGGGAGCGCGGGGGAGCGCCCCCTTGAAGCCGGTGCTCGCGCGCCAACCAGTACCCGGCAGGGCTTCGGCCAATCACCCGGCCGAGCGGAAGACGATCGCACCGCCATCACCACCGCCACCGCTCCCCGCCGTCAGCCGGATGGCGGCTGCCGGGACCGGCATACAAGACCCGCGGCGGGATACCTGGCTAGGGTCGGAGCTGGAAGAGGACGGCTCCGCCGGCCGCCGCCGACGTGCCGACCGAGGCGGCCGCTCCGCACGGCGGCGTACGCGGACCCCGCCCCGGCCTCGAAGAGAGGTACTGGCAGATGCACTCACCGCTCGCCTGCGCCTCACCCGCACCGCGTGGACAGAGGGGGCCGCGATGACGTCCGCCGGGCCTGAAGAGGGCGGCGGCCACGACCAGGCCGAGATGTCGTCCGTGGGGCCCGCGGCGAGGACCGGGCGAGCGCGACGGACGAGGATCACGGTCGGCGGCCGGTCCTGGTTCGCCATCGGCTTCGCCGTCGGCCTGGGCGCGACGCTGGCATGGCTGACCGTGCAGACCGTCCTCGAAGTCGGCAGCCTTCTGACTCTGCTGCTGCTCTCCATGTTCCTCGCGCTCGCCCTGGAACCCGTCGTCGCCTGGCTCACCCGCCACCGGGTGCGCCGCGTCTGGGCCGTCCTGCTGGTCCTGGTCGTCCTGATCGCGCTCTTCGGCGGGTTCCTCGCCCTGGTCGTGCCCCCGGTCACCGACGAGGTCAACGCGCTGATCAAGGCGGTGCCCGGCTGGCTGAAGCAACTCCATGACCACGAGTCGGCGCTCGGCAGGTTCGAGGACCGCTACCACGTCATCGCCAAGGTCAAGGAGCAGTTCTCCAAGGGAGGCGCGGCGGGTCTGGCGGGCGGACTGCTCGGCGCCGGCCGGGTGGTGGTCGGAGCGGTGACCTCGGCCGTCGTCGTCATCGTCGTGACGGTGTACGTGATGGCGTTCTTGCCGTCCCTGAAGCGGTTCTGTCTGCGCTTCGTCGCGGCCCGCAAACGCCCGCACACCCAGGCCGTCACCGACGAGATCCTGAACCGGGTGGGCCGCTACATGCTCGGCAACGTGGTCACCTCGGTGATCGCGGGGCTCGCCACGTTCATCTGGTGCGTGGTCACCGACGTCCCCTACCCCGCCGCGCTGGGAGTCTTCATCGCGCTGATGGACCTCATCCCCATCGTCGGCACCACGATCGGTGGCATCGTCGTCAGCCTGGTCGCGTTGTCGGTGTCGCTGCCCGTGGCTCTTGCGACAGCGGGCTTCTACATCGCGTTCCGGGTCGCCGAGGACTATCTGATCGTGCCCCGCGTCATGAAGTTCGCCGTCGACGTCCATCCCCTGGTCACGGTGGTGGGCGTGCTGCTCGGCGGGGCGCTGCTCGGCATCGTCGGAGCGCTGGTCGCGATCCCGGCCGCCGTCGCCATCGGCCTGATCCTGGAGGAGCACGTCTTCTCCCGGACCGACGCGTCCTGAGGTACGACAGCGGGCGTACGCGCCGTCAGATCCGGCTGTCGCTGTACCCGCACACCCAGGCCAGGGCGTCGTGCACGCCGCGTGTGAAGTCCTGCACGCCGGCCTCGGTGGTGGGGTCCTCCAACTGGACGACGGCCGCGTCCACCTCGGCGGTCAGCAGCCGCAGATCCGGCACGCGGCGGGCGGCCGTGCCCGTGACCGGCGCGCGGGCGGCGCGGCCCATGGCCCAGCGGTAGGCGGCGGCCACGCCGAGGGCGAACTGCGCGGGCGCCTCGGACCGGGCCGTCAGGTACTTGAGCGCCAGGTCGACGTCGGTGCGGGGCCGGACGCCGACCAGGGGCGTCCGGGCGTCGCGCGCGGCCCAGTTCTCCGGTGTGAACCCGTCTTCGGGTGCGGTCACATCACTCACCTCTGCATGCCGGTCGTCATCGCTCTGGGGGTCTATCAGTGCGGGTACCCACCGAGCGGCGATCTCCGCATGCCCCTTCGGAACCCGTCGACACCAGGGAACGGAGATCGGTGCGGTGCCGGGCCACCGCAACCCGCCTCGGAGACGCCGCTCAGGCACCTATTACGCTGGGCCGCATGACGATGCACCCGGTGAGCGTTGACGCGATGATCGAGGACCTCAGGACGCTGGTCGAGGTCGAGTCCCCGTCGCGCGATCTCGACGCCTTGGCGGCATCGGCCAAGACGGTGGCCGCAGTCATCGAGCGCCGCCTCGGCGGGCATGCCGTCCTCGTCGAGAGCGAGGCCGGACCCCACGTCCACTGGTCGGGCGGCGGAGAACCCCAGGTGCTGATCCTCGGCCACCACGACACGGTGTTCCCGCTCGGCACCCTGGAACGCCGCCCCTTCAAGGTCGAGGACGGGCATGCGACAGGGCCCGGGGTCTTCGACATGCTGGGTGGTCTGGTGCAGGCCATTCACGGCCTGGCGGCCCTTGAGGACCGGTCCGGTGTCGAGATCCTGGTGACCGCCGACGAAGAGGTCGGCTCGCGTTCCTCCCGCGCGCTCATCGAGGAGCGCGCGCTGGCCTGCGGTGCGGTGCTCGTCTTCGAGGGTGCCGCCGACGGGGGCGGCCTCAAGACCGGCCGCAAGGGCTGCGGCACGTTCCAGGTGTCCGTCACTGGCCGCGCCTCGCACGCGGGACTGGAACCCGCGGCCGGTGTGAACGCCCTGATCGAGGCGGCCCACCAGGTCCTGGACATCGAGGCTCTCGGGCGCCCCGAGATCGGCACGACGGTCACCCCGACCGTCGCGGCCGCGGGAACACTCGACAACGTCGTACCCGCCGAGGCGACCGTCGTCGTCGACGTCCGGGTCGAGACGGCTCGGGAGAAGGAGCGGATCGAAGCCGCCTTCGCCGCGCTGACTCCGCATCTCGACGAGGCCGTGATCACGGTCGACGGCGCGATCAGCCGGCCGCCGATGCCCGAGTCGGCGTCGGCCGAGCTGTTCGCGGTGGCCGAGCGGCTGATTCCCGGCATCGAGGGCAAGGCGGTCGGCGGCGGAAGCGACGGCAACTTCACGGCCGCCCTGGGGGTGGCGACCCTCGACGGCCTCGGAGCGGTCGGAGGCGGTGCCCACGCCGACCACGAGTACCTGGTGGTCGACGCCATGGCCGGCCGGGCGGACCTGGTCGCCGGACTGGTGAAGGCAATTCGGCACAAGTAGGCATACGACATTACGTGGAGGCTCGTCTGCCTCCGTCCGAAGGGGCGCCTTCGGCCAGGGCCCGGGGGAGTGCGTCGAGCACGGTGAAGGTGTCGTCGAGGCGGACGATCCGCAAGATGTGGGATATGCGAGGGGTGCCGCGTATGAGGCGCAGCACCCCGCCTCGGTGAGCCACGTGTTCGCGTACCGCCAGGAGCAGCCGGATGCCGCCCGCGTCCAGGAACGTCACCGCACGCAGATCCAGGATCACATCGGTGTCGGCCCGGCAGACCAGCGCATGGATGCGCGGGCCGAGTTCGTGATGGGCCAGCATGTCCAGCTCGCCGTGCAGTTCGATAATGGTGGTGCCGCCCACGGTGCGGGTCCGCAGCCAGAATGCGAGTTCGTCAGCGCCCACGTCGCGCCTGCCTGTCTCTCGTGTTCCAGGTGTCTGAACGCCGCGCTGACACCCGGATTCCATCACTCTCCGTGACCCCCTTGTGGGCCGCGAAGCGGAGCCGAATGGCAAAGCCCCTGGTAGTCCTCATGCCCCGATGATCTAAGGAACTCACCTGTGTGACGTTCTGTAATGGAGCGAGTTTCGGACAAGATTGCCCGACGGACGTGGCGGGGAGCGCGGCTCAACCCGCGTACGGATCGGCGGCCTTGTGTGGCGCGGTCAGGAACGCGAAGTCGCACCTGGTGTCGGCCTGCGTGATCTGCTCACCTACAGCGCCCCGTAACCGCGCTCGGCCCTCGTCGGCCAGCGGCCTCGAACGCGGCCGGATCACGTCGTCGTTGTGCGCGAGCGCTCCGGCGAGCTGCTCGCGCAACGTGTGGCGCGGTGTCGTGTTCTGCCTCGGATCTCGGAGGGTCGTCGGCTCAACGGCGGCCGAGGAGGCTGGCTGCCGCGCTGTCGAGTACGGAGACGATGCGCTCCCACGCCTCCAAGTCCCGCTCCACGGGCGGGAGTTCCGTACCGCTCCCGGCCCCCCACTCCTGGGCGATCGCGACGGGATCGGCGCCGGACACGGCCGATGCGGCGAGCGCGGCCGCGCCGACGGCCACCAGTTCCGTGCCGGTCGGGATGACGAGGGGGCGTCCCGAGAGGCGGCGTACCGTGTCGACCCAGGTGCGGCCCTGGGCGCCGCCTCCGATGAGCCGCAGGGGCCTGGCCGCGACGGCGGGGGAGTCGGGGGCGAGGCCGCAGGCGCGCAGGACTTCGTCCAGTGCGCGCAGGACGGTGACGGCGGCGCCTTCGTAGGCGGCGCCGAGGAGTTGCTGCGGTGTGGTGGCGTGGCGCAGGCCCGTGAGCAGCCCGGAGGCGTGCGGGAGATCGGGGGTGCGCTCGCCGTCGAGGTAGGGCAGGAGCACGGCCTCGCCGCCGGGTGCCGTGTCGTCGCGGTCGAGGCTCAGCAGGGTGGCGATCCGGTCGACGGCGAGCGTGCAGTTCAGGGTGCAGGCCAGCGGGAGGTAGCTGCCGTCGGCGGAGGCGAACCCGCTGAGCGCGGGGTCGGCGGGCCGGGTGCGGGTCGCGGCGAAGACCGTGCCGGAGGTGCCGAGGCTGAGCACGGGGTGGTCCAGGAGTCCGGCGCCGCCGAGCCCGAGCCCCACGGCGGCGCTCATGTTGTCGCCGGTGCCGGCCGCCACGGCGACACCGGACGGCAGCCCGAGGGCGTCGGCGGCGTACGCGGTGAGGGTGCCGACGCGAGCGCCGCCGGTCGCGGCCACGGAGGGGAGCAACTCGGCGTCCAGGCCGAGTAGTTGGAGGATCTCGGGGTCGTAGGCCCCTGTCGCTGTGGAGTACCAGCCGGTGCCGGAGGCGTCCCCGGGGTCGGTCACGGCGACCCCGGTGAGCCGTTCGGTGAGGAAGTCGTGGGGCAGGCGAACCGCCGTGCAGCGATCGGCGGTTGATGGCTCGTTCTCGCGCAGCCAGCGCCACTTGGCGGCGGTCACCGCGGCGACCGGTACGGATCCGGTGCGGGCGGTCCAGGCGTGCGGGCCGCCGAGCTCCGCGGTGAGGGCGGCGGCCTGCGGGGCCGAGCGGGTGTCGTTCCACAGCAGGGCCGGGCGCAGCGGCCGGTGGCCCTGGCCCAGGACCACCAGGCCGTGCTGCTGGCCGGCGACCGCGATGCCGGTGACGGCGGACGCCGGTGCGCCCGACTCCTTCAGCCCGGCGGCGACGGCCTCCCGCAGCGCCTGCCACCACTGCTCCGGGTCGCTCTCGCGGGCGCCCGCCGAGCCGTCGACGCGGTGCGGGGCGCGGCCGACGGCGAGCGTCCTTCCGGTGACGGCGTCGACGAACAGGGCCTTCGTGGACTGGGTGGAGCTGTCCACGCCGATGACGACCGGGCTGTGCGGCATCCGGGCACCTCTCTTACGGGTCTGGACGGACGGGAGGGGTTTGGTTGCAGGGGCAACAAATGAGGGGCACCAAATTAGGCGAAGCCCCGGGGTTACGGAAGCCGCAGCGATCATGCAGTATTTGTCAGGCAGGAAAACAAATAGCTCCGGCAGGGGCCGGACGGACCCGCGTGAAGGTGGCGACGAGGATGACGGAACGCTTCACCCCAACCCCCGAGGACAAGTTCTCCTTCGGTCTCTGGACCGTGGGCTGGCAGGGGCGCGACCCGTTCGGCGACGCGACCCGCGCCCCCCTCGACCCCGTCGAGTCGGTCCAGCGCCTCGCCGAACTCGGTGCGTACGGCGTGACCTTCCACGACGACGACCTCATTCCTTTCGGCGCCCCGGACGTCGAGCGGGAGTCGCACATCAAGCGGTTCCGGCAGGCCCTCGACGCCACCGGCATGGTCGTGCCGATGGCCACCACGAACCTCTTCACGCACCCGGTCTTCAAGGACGGCGCGTTCACCGCCAACGACCGCGACATCCGCCGGTACGCGCTGCGCAAGACCCTGCGCAACATCGACCTGGCCGTGGAACTGGGCGCGCACACCTACGTCGCCTGGGGCGGGCGGGAGGGCTCCGAATCGGGCGCGGCCAAGGACGTACGCGTCGCCCTGGACCGGATGAAGGAGGCCTTCGACCTGCTCGGCCAGTACGTCACCGAGCAGGGCTATGACCTGCGCTTCGCCGTCGAACCCAAGCCCAATGAGCCGCGCGGCGACATCCTGCTCCCCACCGTCGGCCACGCCCTCGCCTTCATCGAGCGGCTGGAGCGCCCGGAACTGGTCGGCGTCAACCCGGAGACCGGGCACGAGCAGATGGCCGGGCTCAACTTCACCCACGGCATCGCGCAGGCCCTGTGGGCGGGCAAGCTCTTCCACATCGACCTGAACGGCCAGAACGGCATCAAGTACGACCAGGACCTGCGCTTCGGCTCCGGGAACCTGCGCGACGCCTTCTGGCTCGTGGACCTGCTCGAATCCTCCGACTACACGGGCCCGAGGCACTTCGACTTCAAGCCGCCGCGTACCGAGGACATGGCCGGCGTGTGGGCGTCGGCGGCCGGCAACATGCGCAACTACCTGATCCTGAAGGAGCGTTCGGCCGCCTTCAGGGCCGACCCCGAGGTGCGCGAGGCGCTGCGCGCGGCACGCCTGGACGATCTCGCCCGGCCCACCGCCGAGGACGGCCTCGCCGGGCTGCTCGCCGACCGCACGGCCTTCGAGGACTTCGACGCCGAGGAGGCGGGGGAGCGGGGCATGGCCTTCGAGCACCTCGACCAGCTGGCGATGGACCACCTGCTCGGCACCCGCTGAGAGCCTGTGTCCAGGCCGGGCCGCCCCACGCACCATCCGCGCGGGGCGGTCCGGCCGGTGCTCGATCAGTGGCTACGCCTGCGCACCGCCTGGTGAGCGATCCGTCAGATCAGAATGATGGGATTGGTGAGCGCGGCGACGGGCCCGTCAGGATGGCGGACCTCGATGCGGACGTACGCCGAGTCCTCCGCCGTGGTGTGCCACCGCACTGCACCCGCTCCCTCACCGGGAAGGGACGCACGATGCACCTTCCCCCGATCGGTGTGGAAGCTGACGCTCGCCGCCGGCACGCCCTGTACCACTGCGCGCACTTCGACCTGCCCACCATGGGTGCTGAGCCGCCCACCCACTCCGGCGGTGTGACGCCCCGCACGGGCGGTGAATGACACCTCCACGGTTGCCGACCCGGCGATCCAGCTCCGGCCCGCGCGGATCCCGGCCAGGACCGCCTCCGTACTCAACTCCTCGGCGAAGACCACAGTGTGAGGGACGGCGATCTGCCCCTCCAGGTGTGTGTCGCTGTTGCCCATAGCCGGCCGCCACGAGCCCGTCGGGATGTCCGCAAGGCTCTCCCTTCAGGTCAGTTGGTCCATGCCGGCGGGCGTGCGCGTCAGTACGCGAGTGGTGCTGCCGTCGTCCTCACGGACGTCCCGCGTGTGAACGAAGCCGATCCTGCTCAGCAGCGCCAACGAAGCGGTGTTCGGTGCCGCCACGGTGGCGTGTACCTCGGTCAGCCCGAGCGTGCCGAAGCCGTAGGCGACGAGAGCCTCGGCCAGCTCCGTGCCCAGGCCCGAGCCCCACGCCGCCGGAGCCAGGGCGTAGATGATCTCATGGCCCCCGACCACATCGGTCGGCTTGATCTCGGCATGCCCGATCAGCACGCCATCCCCGCGAACGGCCCAGACGTCGAACAGCTCCTGGGCGTAGACCTTCGTGAAGATCCGCCCGAACAAGGCCCGGTCCGCTGCCTCGGTAGCCGGCCCGTCGCCCATCCACCGCGACACCCTCTCATCCTGGAAGAGCGCTACGAACCCGTCCTCGTCCTCGGGGACGTAGGGCTCCAAGAGGAGTCGCCGAGTGCGCAGAGTGGGGGTCATGGACGGCGACGGTACGCAGCGGACACCGCGCCCGCAATCCACTTTCACCAGCCGTGCAGGCGGTGCGATTACGGCCGGCGGGTCAGCCGATCCGCTGGTCGTCCACCTCGACGGTCAGATGCCGCCACGACGCGGCGAACCGCGCCAGCTCGCCGGACGTCAGCTCGTCTGCCCCGCACGGGAGTTGGGGAGCGCGAAAGTGGACGGTCGTGCCGGTCCCGCCGTCCTCGTCGATCGGCGTCAGATCGGTTGTGGGAACCCCGTGCTCGTAGCGCTGGACCCACGCCCCGCCCACCCGACGGTTGGTATGGACGAGCCATTCGCTGAGCGCCGCGACGACGGACATGCCTCGGCGCGGGTGACCATCGGGAAGCACCTGTGCGTCGGGGTGGTCGAAGAAGCGGAGGTCCTTCGTCGCCATGACCGGCTTCTTGACGGGCCGGCCGTTCGCGTCGTAGCGGGTGTCGGTGCCTCTCCCGTCGTCCGCGACGGATATGGAACCGTCAGCATGGAAGGTGATGACGCACTGTCCCGCGCCCCTGGACTCCGCCTCGTCGGCTGCGTACGCGACGACTTCGAGGACCAGGTGCCGGATGCCCCCGGGAGCGAAGGCGGGTAAGTCGCTCCGGATGTGGGAGAGGTGGTCGACGTCCACGGTGCCGGCCCAGTCGTGCGTCGTGTTGCGCCAGGGAGGTGTCGGTCTGTCCATCGGTGAAGTATGCCCGCCCTGTGGGTGCGGGAGGCAGACGCCCCGGGGTCGGAAAGATCACGATGGTTCCCGGTGTGCGCACCCTCGGCCGATGCCACCACGGCCCACGCTTGCGAGCCCCGTCCATACCATGTGCACTGTGAATCTTCAGAAGCTGATGGAACAACAGACAAGTCTTCGAGATGTCCCGGCCATAGCGGCGGGTGTGTCGGCGGAGGGCTCCCGCACTACGGCCACCCTCGGGCCGGTGACGGCGGAATCCAGTTTCCGTATCGCATCGCTGACAAAGGTCTTCACCTCCGTGGCCCTGCTCCGCACCCTGCGGGACAAGGGCGTGCCACTGGAGACCCCTGTCGTCGAACTGCTCCCCGGCCTCGCGCCGGACTGGCGGGCCGACAGGAGCATCACCGTGGAGCAGATCCTGGGCCAGGTCTCCGGCCTGCGTGAATCGGTCGACGGGGCGACGGTGGCGGCTCTGGGCGACGGGGACGGCGCCCTCCTGGAAGCCGCCCGGCTCGTGGTCCTCGCCGGCAACGAGCGGGAGCCCGGCCGGCGGTGGTCGTACTACAACGGCAACTACTTCCTGGCCGGCTCGGTCCTCGCCGCCCTGAACGGCACGACGTACGAGAGCGCGCTGGAAGACAACCTCCTTGCCCCCTGGGGCCTCGAACGCACGGGTTTCGCGACGCCGGCCGCCTACGCCACCGGGTGGAGCGGCACGACCTCACTCCCGCTGCTCAGCTACCCCCGCACCCGCCGGCCGAGCGGGGGCCTGTGGTCCTCGGTGTCGGAACTCCTGGCCGTCGGCGAGGAACTGCCCGCCGACCGGGACCTCCTGGAGGAGATCCGCCGTCCGCGCACCCGGCCCGACGACCCCATGTCCTACGGACTCGGGTGGGCGCTGGGCCCGTCGGGCCAGATGTATCTCAACGGACGGCTGCCGGGCTATCGGGCTGCCATGGTCCTGATCCCGGACCGGGATTACGTGAGCGTGGCCCTCGCCAACCAGGAGAGCGCCCTGCCCGCCCTGGCGCGACTCCTCAGCGACCTGCAGCAACCTCTGACAGGGGACGACATCGCCGAGGCGGTTGCCGACTTCGCGGCGTGAGATGACGAAACAGCGGCGACCGCCCGCGCCGCTGCCCCGGCTCGGGCCCGCCCATGCGGTGCCCGACGACCTTCGTCGCTGCCCTTCCCGGTTCAGACGCGGGCTCTCACTCCGCGCCGCCGAAGCGCCACGCCTCGATGTCGCGGTAGTGGATGGGCCCCGGGCCGCGTCCCGTGTTGCTGGCGACCAGGTGCAAGCGTTCGGCCTCCCACTCCCGACCGGTGAAGGCGGCGAGGTCGGACGCCAGGTTCAGCACGCTGGAGGGGTCGTCGCGGCGGGACCGGGCCAGCGTCAGATGGGGACGCAGCGGCCGGTCCTCGAAGGCGATACCGCACTCCTTGACCACGCTGCGGACGTCGGCCGTGAGCTGGTGCAGCCCGTCGAGGTCCCCCTCGATCCCGCTCCACAGCACCCGCCCGTCGAAGTGCCCGCCGCCGCGCAGAGACAGCCGTAGCGGCCGACGTGCCGCCGCGAGATCCGCGAGCGGCCGCTCCAGGAGCGGGGCGGTTTCCACCGGGAGTTCGCCGAGGAACGCCAGGGTGATGTGCCAGTCCTCGATGCGGTTCCACCGCAGGCGCGGGTACGCGGCATAGGCGGGGCCCAGCGCTCGCGCCAGCTCTTCCTTCGCATCGTCGGGCGGGGCGAGCGCTATGAACACGCGGACGGTCGCGGGCTGAATCTGTTCCTTCACGTAGCACTTCGTACACCACGGGCCGCCGGAACGGTCGCAGGCCCCCGCCCCACATGAGTCAGGGGGCCGTACCGATGCCACCCACGTCCCATCAATTACGGTACGGACGTGGCGAAGCCGACACCAGGATGTCGACCATCGGGCCCCATCACACGTCACAGACATCACACACAGAGGAGTCCCATGTCCGTCGTGATCCGACAGCCGGGCGTCGTCCTGACCGACCATGTCTTCCAGGTGCCGCTCGACCATGGTGCGCCGCGGGGAGAGCAGATCGAGGTGTACGCCCGTGAGGTGGTCGCGGTCGGTAAGGAGCGCGCCCAACTCCCTTGGCTGCTCTACCTCCAGGGCGGCCCCGGCGGGCGGGCGGCCCGGCCGGTGGGCCGGGACAGTTGGCTGGACAGGGCGCTGGACGACTACCGGGTACTGCTCCTGGACCAGCGCGGCACGGGACGCTCGACCCCCGCGACCCGGCAGACCCTGCCCCTTCGCGGCAGCGCGGCGGACCAGGCCGAGTACCTCTCCCACTTCCGCGCCGACTCGATCGTCCGCGACGCCGAACTGATCCGGCGCCGACTGCTCGGCGACCACGGCCGGTGGAGTCTGCTCGGCCAGAGCTTCGGCGGCTTCTGCACGCTCACCTACCTGTCGCTGGCCCCCCAGGGGCTGCGCGAGGCGCTGGTCACCGGCGGTTTGGCGGGCCTGCGCAGCAGCGCGGCGGACGTGTACCGGGCGGCCTACCCCCGCGTCGCCCGCAAGAACGCCGCCCACTACACGCGCTACCCCGAGGACATCGAGGCCGTTCACCGGATCGCCGAGCATCTGCTCGCCGCACCCGCCGAGCTGCCCGGCGGCGGACAGTTGACCGTGCGGGCTTTCCAGGCGCTCGGCCTGATGCTCGGCAGGGGCAACGGCTCCGACCTCCTGCACTACCTCCTGGAGGACGCCTGGGTCCGCGGCGTCAACGGGCCCGAGCTGTCCGACACCTTCCTGGCCGGCGTCCAGTCGAAGCTCTCCGTCGCCGAGGGCCCGCTCTATGCCGTACTGCACGAATCCATCTACGGGCAGCGGTCGGTGGACCCCGGGCCCACCGGCTGGGCCGCCGAGCAGGTGCGCTCGGAGTTCCCCGCGTTCGACGCGGTCCAGGCACTGAGGGACGGTGCCCCGATGCTGTTCACCGGGGAGATGATCTACCCCTGGATGTTCGAGACCGACCCCGCGCTGCACCCGCTGCGGGAGACGGCGGACGCGCTGGCCAGGCGCACGGACTGGCCCGACCTGTACGCCCCTGATGTCCTGGCCGCCAACCAGGTCCCCGTGGTCGCCGCCGTCTACCACGACGACATGTACGTCGACACCGCCGACTCGCTGGCCACCGCCGACGCGGTTCGAGGACTGCGGACCTGGGTGACGAATGAGTGGGAGCACGACGGCCTACGGGTGAGCGACGGGAAGGTTCTGGACCGCCTGATCGGCATGGCTCGCGGACGGTTGTAGGGAGACGTCCCGGCGAAGGCTCAGCGGCGCAGAGCGGTCTCCCTCTCCATACGGGACAGCTTCTCGGGGTTGCGCACGGCGTAGAGCCCGGTGATGAAGCCCTCGTCGATGCGCAGGGCCATGACGGTGTCCAGCTCGCCGTCGAGCCGGATGATCAGCGCGGGGTACGCATTGACCTGTGCCGGCCGCAGCGACGGCCCGGTCACCCTGCCCAACCCGCCGACCAGCAGACGGGCCACCTTGTCGGCCCCCACGACGGGGCGCAGAACGGCCTGCTTGATCCCGCCGCCGTCACCCATGAGGACGACATCAGGCGAGAGGATGTCGAGCAGGCCCTGCAAGTCGCCCGTTTCGACCGCCCGTTGGAAGGCGTCGATCGCCTCCTGCGTCTCGGTCCGGGACACCACCCCGCGCGGTCGCCGCGCCGCGACGTGGGCCCGCGCCCGGTGCGCGATCTGGCGGACCGCGGCCGGGCTCTTCTCGACGGCGTCGGCGATCTCCTCGTACCCGAGGTCGAACACGTCCCGCAGTACGAACACCGCCCGCTCGACGGGTGCGAGCGTCTCCAGCACGAGCAGCATGGCCATCGAAACGCTGTCGGCCAATTCGACGTCCTCGGCCACGTCCGGGGCGGTGAGCAGCGGCTCGGGGAGCCAGGTGCCGACGTAGGACTCCTTGCGGCGGCCGAGCGTACGCAGCCGGCTCAGCGCCTGGCGCGTAGTGATCCGGACCAGGTACGCACGCTGATCCCGCACCGCGCCGAGATCGACACCGGCCCACCGCAGCCAGGTCTCCTGCAGGACGTCCTCCGCGTCGGCGGCCGAGCCGAGCATCTCGTACGCGACGGTGAACAGCAGGTTGCGATGGGCGACGAACGCGGCGGTGGCGGGGTCGGTGCGCCCGCCGCCGCGGAGTTCCCCGGATGTCTCCTCCGTGTGCTCGTTGTATTCGCTCATCGCTGACCGCTCCTGCCTGTCCATGTTGGTTCTCGACCGCGCCACGCCCACAAGACGCCGGCCGTCGAGGCTTTGTGACGCGCGTGAGCGGTGGTGTACGTCACATCGGCGGGCCGTCACAGGGAGCGGGCGGCCGGCATCTCTTGTACGTCCCGGCGCAACACCACGGGGCGAACGGACCCAGAGGGCGATCGGTCCGAAGGGGCGATTGGACCTACGAGGGCCGCGAGTTCACCGGCTCAGCGGTTCACCAGTTCACCAGTTCACGAGTGAGGACGAAGCAATGGACACCCGATTCAACCTGTTCGACAACGAGACAGGCACGAAGTTCAGCAAGCGGTTCGCCAATGCCGGCATGGTGATTCACCAGTCGTCGCTGCCGAGGGCCACGCAGGAGTTGGTGTCGCTGCGCGCCAGCCAGATCAACGGTTGCGGATGGTGCATCGACGCGCACACCAAGGAGGCGGCGGCCGCCGGTGAGAGCGCGGTCCGGCTCAATCTGGTCGCGGCGTGGCGCGAATCCACCGTGTTCACCGATGCCGAGCAGGCCGCGCTGGCCCTCGCCGAAGAGGGCACCCGACTCGCCGACGCCCATGACGGTGTGTCAGACGAGACGTGGGCCCGGGTGCGCAAGCACTACGACGACGACCAGATCGCCGCGCTGGTCTCGCTGGTCGCCCTGATCAACGCGGCCAACCGCCTCGCCGTGATCGTGCACCAGCGGGGAGGCTCGTACGAGCCGGGCATGTTCGAGGCCGCGCTCAACTGACCGGCGAACCCACACCGGCCCGGCCCAGGATGATCCGATCCGATCCGATGCGATCGGGGCCGGGCCGTGCGGGTCGGGGCGGGCCGGCGCCGCCGCTCAGCAGGTGGCGGGACGGGTGCCTCGCGGGCGGGTACTTGGCCACACCCGCCCCGACGGGGGCCACCCCCTGGGGGAGAGGGGGGCTGGCCCCATGGAGCGGGCGGTGCGCATGGGCCAGGCTCGGAGCATGTCCCGTACGCCTGTGACCAACGGATTCCTGCGTACCGCGAGCGCCGCGGCGCACCTTCGACTCTTCGTGCTCGTCGGCGTCGTCACCGTCCTGGCGACCCGCGCGTTCCTCTCGCTCGCCGACTACCCGAAGCTCGGGGGAGGGGCGGGGAACGGAGGGCTGCACATCTCTCACATGCTCTGGGGCGGGCTGCTGATGCTGGCGGGGCTGCTGGTCATGCTCGTCTTCACAGGAGTCGCCTCCCGGCAGAGCGGAGCCGTGATCGGCGGCGTCGGCTTCGGCCTGTTCATCGACGAGGTGGGCAAACTGGTCTCCGTCGACGGCTACTTCTATCGGCCCGCGGCAGGGCTCATCTACCTGTCGTTCGTCGCGCTGACCGGCCTCGTCTGGTGGGTCACGCGACGCGGGCGTACGGACAGCGGGACGGCTCCTGTCGCGACCCGCTCCGCTGCCGCCGCCGACACCGTGCTCCAGGGTGTTCTGCGCGGTCTCACCCGGCAGGAACGGGACGAGGCGCTGCACCGTCTGCGCGGCACCGGCGCGCAGGCCACGGAACTGGACGCGGCTCTGGCGGCCCTGCTGGAGGTGGTTCCCGAGCGTCCGGCCCGGTGCCCCCGGCCACACGTCCACGCGGCTCAGCGCGTTCGCACGTGGGTGACGAGCCGGGTGTCCGGCAACCGGCGCTTCGTCCACATCGCGGCGTGGGGCGCGACACTTCAGGCGGCACTCCTGTTGATCGCCATCGCCGCGGACAGCCGCGCGGGCGGCCTCGCGGACGAGACCCAGGGGACCGCCATCGCCGGAACACTCGCCTGTTCACTGGCTTCCCTCGTACTCTCCGTACGTGGAACGGCCCTGCTGCGCCGCGACCGGGACTCGGCCCTGCGCACCCTGCGCGCCGCACTCCTCGTGGACCTGCTCCTGGGCCAGGTGTTCAAGTTCACGATCAATCAGTTCTCGGCAGTGGCCGGCTGGCTGATCAGCCTGGCACTGCTCTACGTACTCTCGGCTCAGATGGGGCGCGGGCAGGTGCAGCGGGCGCAGGTGGGCCACTGAATGTGCGCCGGTCCCGTGTGCCGTTTCGCACGCCGCGCGAGGCCGGACACGACAGGTCCGGCCCCGGCAGCTCGCTCACCGGATGACGCTGGTCCGCTCTCGGTGCGCGATTCCTTTGCGGCGTGGGGGCGGTCAGCGGGCGCTGCCGAGGTTGCGGTCGGCGTCGGACCCCTTGAGCATCAGGGTGGTCTCCTCGATGCGCCGGAAGCGGCCGTCGGGGGCGAGGTCGGCGAACACGTAGACCTCCATGCTCACGGTCGAGCCGTCCTTCTTCGTGATGTGGCAGGTGTGCCGGTCGGCGTACTTGCTGCCGTCGTAGAGCTCGTCGTGGACCTCGATCTCGCCGCCGGCGACGAGCGTACGCAGGTGGGCGATGTGGTCGAGGAACTCGGCGCGGTCGGCCCACTCGCCGTCGGTGCGCTGGCGGTAGTCAGGGGTGAAGTGGCGGTCGGCGGCCTCCTCCAGGGTGATGTCCTTGTCGAGGAGCAGGGCAGTGAGGGCGGCCTTGATACCGGTGCGGGTCATGAGAGGTCCTTCCAGCAGATTCAGCAGATTTGAGATTCAGCAGATTTCGGACGAGAGGGATGCGCGGTGGTGTCTGGTGGGCCGGGGCCTCAGGCGCTGGTGTGGGTGAGGATGCCGTCGAGCCAGTCGTAGATCCGGGCGAGGGAGACGCGCATGGCTCCGGGGTGGCAGTGGGCTCCTGCGCCTTCCTCGGCGGTGAACACCATGAGGGTCTTGGGGCAGGCGAGGTGGTCGTAGAGCTGTTGGGGCTGGCCCTTGAAGAACTCGTCTTCGGCGGCGTCGCAGACGAGTGTGGGGCACTGGATCTGCTCGGCGATGCCGTCGGCGAGGGAGTAGTCGAGGTAGGAGGCATTGAAGGCGCGGGGGGTGTCGACGCCCATGACGTACATGCCGTGGTTGATCGCCCAGCGTGCGGTCGCGTCGGCGGTCATGATCTGCTGGAGGGCGGCGTCGAGTTCGGGAGCGGTGTCCGCGCGCAGGAGTCGTTCGGCTTCTTTGCGGTCGCCGGGGATGTTGCGGACGGATATCTGGCCGAGGTCGTAGACGCCGTCGACGGCGATCAGCGCGGCCAAGCGGTGCTCGAAGGCTGCCGCCCGCGGCGCGAGGATGCCACCCATGCTGGAACCGAGCAGTGCGATACGGCTGTTGTCGACTTCCGGGATGGTCTCGGCGAAGTCGATCACCGGGGTGATGACGTTCTCCCAGTCCGGGCGGAAGACCAGACCCTGGTGGTGGCGGGGGCCGGGCTGTCCGGGGCCGTCGAAGGTCAGGACGGTGTAGCCGCGCTCCACGGCGGCCAGTGCGCCGCTGAAGTGGAGTTCCTCGGCGGTGCCGTCGAAACCGGAGTGCATGATCAGCGTCGGCCGCGGTGCGCCGGTGGTGTCAGCGCGGTAGAGGTAGCCCGGCAGCGTAGTGCCCTCATAGGGAATACGGACCGGCTCGATGCGTGGAGTGTAGAGCGCGGCGGCGGCTTGGAAGCAGGCGACGCTGCGGTCGTAGGCGTGGTCGTGGCGGGGGTCGCAGGGGTGACCGTGCAGAAAGAATTCCGCCGACCGGTAGTAGTTCGACGCCCGCAGGAACCCGTCCCGGGCACTGACCCTGTGGCCGGCCGCCAGCGCCTTCTCGGCCTCGCCGGACACGCGGTCCGCTGTGGAGATCCACTCGATGTGCCAGCTGTCGTAGTCGCCCTCGACGATGCGCTCGCTGGGCGAGACGACCTCGCCGAAGTCGGCGCCGCCGTAGGCGATGTGGCTCATCGAGCGCAGGGTCTCGTACCAGAACTGGGGGTTGTTCGGGAACAGCAGCTGCTTCACCGCACACTCTCCTTACGCGTTAAGCACGGATCTGTGCTTACGGCAGACTGTAGACCCTCCGAGCGCCACGAAGCAAACATCTGTGCTTACGATGTGGGGGTGACTTCGAAGCAACCGACCGCACGTATCCGCAAGAGTCCCGAGCAGGTCCGCTCGGCCGTCCATCAGGCGGTCGTCGACCTGCTGTCCGCCCCCGAGGGCGCGGAGCTCACCATCCCCGCGATCGCGCAACGCGCCGGGGTGAACCACACCAGTATTTACCGGCGTTGGGGCAGTCGTGAGGCGCTCCTGGCCGACGTGGTCACCACCCGGCTCGAACGGGACTGGCCACTGAATGACACTGGCACCCTGCGCGGTGACCTCACCGCCTGGGCGGAAGCGGGGGTGGCGAGCATCCGCACACCCGAAGGCCGCCTCCTCGTGCGAGCCGTCGCCCTGTCCATGCCGAGCAGCGCCCACATGCAGGCGGAACGCGCACAGCACTTCCAGCGTCGGCTCCACTCCATCGAGCGCATCCGCGAGCGGGCCACGGCCCGTGGCGAAAATCCCCCGCCCCTGGAGCAGATCCTCGACCAGCTCATCGCCCCGCTCTACCTGCGGGCGATCTTCGGTATCGATCCGCCGGCCTCCGGCTACCCGGAACTCCTGGTGGATAGGCTGCTCGGCAACACGTGTGCGCCGGGCGCGGCTTGAGCGTGGCGCAGCTGAGAGCCTGTGTCTGAACCTCCGGCGCCCGGGCGCTCGCGGCCCAAAGGGCGTACGCCCCAACCGTGATCGCCTGCACCACCCCACGGGACGCCATCCCGCAGGGCACGAGCGAGTGGAGCGGCGGGGTCGGCCTTGCCTGGCCGGCATCGTCAACTCCCGTACAGAACCGCCCTATTGAGGCTCAGGCGCCCACGCCGCAACCAGGTCGAGAAGCCCCGGGAACCGCTGGTTGAGGTCGTCCACCCGCACCTGGCTGCGGCGTTCGAGGCCGTACTGGCGTTGCCTGGTGACGCCCGCCTCGCGCAGTGCCTTGAAATGGTGGGTCAGGGAGGACTTGGGGCGTTCGAGGCCGAACCAGCCGCAGGGGTGGTCGAAGTGCTCCGACTCCAGGAGGAGTTTGCGCACGATGGTCAGGCGCAGGGGGTCGCTCAGCGCTCCGAGCACGGTTTCCAGGCGCAGGTCGTCGATGGATGGTTCGGGGAGCGGCTGGGGGAGCCCCTCCGATTCTGCGGGGATCTTGATGGCTGGCGGTCGGGGTTTCGTCGATGGCATTGGCCCCTCCTCGTGGCGTCCTCGTAACGCGAGTCGTGCGACCCGTCTGCGTCGTCCGTGTCTTCTGCGGCATCCGCAGCTTCCGCGGTATCGGCATCGTCCGCTGCCTCTGCGTCGTCCGCGCCGCTTGAATCCTATGTACGAGTTTCATCGTACTGCATGCTAAGTTCGACTTATCTCGTACTGGACTCGGTGGAGGGGACGACCATGTCGGAGAGTCGAACGATGCCTGAACGCACGGTGGTTGAGGGGCGGGGCAGCCGGGTGTTCCATGGGCAGGGCCCGGTTGTCGTGCCCGCCTGGTGGATCTGGCTGGCGGCCTGGCCCGTCACCGCGGTGTTCATCCTGTCCAACGCGGCGACCCCGCTGTACGTGCTCTGGCAGCGCGACATCGGGTTCTCCAAGGGCACCCTGACCGTGATCTTCGCGTTCTACATCGTCGGCCTGCTCGGATCCCTGCTGGTCTCGGGCGTGGTGTCCGACCGGCTCGGACGCAAGCCCGTCCTCCTGCCGGCGCTCGTGCTCGCCCTCGCGGCATGTGCGATCTTCGCGACCGCTTCGTCGGTGGCCGCCCTGGTGGTGGCCCGGCTCTTCACGGGCATCGCCGTCGGGGCCGTCGTCTCGGCGGGCATGGCGGCCGTCAGCGATGTGGCGGGGCAGGAGCGCAAGCGCCGTGCGGCCCTGCTGGCCTCCTGCGCCATGGTCTTCGGTGCGGGGCTCGGCCCGCTTCTGGCCGGGGTCATGTCCGAAGTGCTGCCCGCTCCCACCGTCGCTGTCTTCGTCGTCGAGGCGGTGTTCCTGCTCACTGCGGTCGTGGCCGTCGTACGGATGCCCATACCTCGCCCCGAAACGCCCTCCGGTGGCAGCCGGGTGCGCATTCCCGGCGTACCGCAGGGCAGCGGCATCCAACTCACCCTGGGAATCGCCGTGTTCGCCCCCGGGATCACGGCAACCTCCTTCGTGCTGTCCCTCGGGCCGTCCCTGCTGTCCGGACTCCTGGGCACCACGAGCCGCGTGGTCGCGGGATCCATGGCCTTCGCCATGTTCCTCACCGCCACCGGTGTGCAGTTCGCGGTCCAGAGGCTGTCCCGGCGTACGATCCTGGCCGCCGGAGCCGCGAGTACCACGCTCAGCATGGTCACTCTCATCGTGGCGGTGCACACCTCGTCGGTCCCGGTGCTCATCGCCTCGGCGCTGCTCGCCGGCGCGGGCCAGGGCATGGGCCAGTTGGGCGGCCTCTCCCTGCTCAACTCCGCTGTCCCGCCCCAGCGCCTCGCCGAGGCCAACTCCGCGCTCAACATGGGTGGTTACGTACTTGCCGGTGTGCTCCCCGTATCGGCGGGATACCTCAGCGATGCGGTAGGGCTGACGAGGGGTGCCACCGTCTTCGGCGCCCTACTGATGACCCTGGCGGTCGTCGGTGGATGCGTCGTTGCCGCCAACCGTCTGCGGACGACCGAGTCGGCCTGAGAGTCTGCCTCCCGCACCGTGAGCCACAAGAAGCGCGAGCCCCAGATGCGTACCGCACCCAAGGCGGCGGAGGAAGCCGCCGAGATCAGCGGCGGGGCGGCCGTGTTCCTCGACTCCTGCCCGCTGTGGGGCGCCGGCGACCCACGTCATTCGTCCCGGATCCCGAGGTCCTCCCGCATCAGCGTCCGCATCGTCACGAGCCGGGGCTCCGCCCGTCTGGCCTCGACGAGCAGGTGCTCGGCGGTCTCCCCGTCACGCGCGAGGCCGCGGTCGATCCGCTTGGCCGCCGCATCGACCTCCGCGAGCACCTTGTTGAGTTCCCGTGACGCCTCCATGATCCGCAGCGGGACGATCATCTGGGCCGCCGCATAGCGGTCGCGGTACTCCCTGCGGGACTCTTCGAGACGGGTACGGTCCTCTTCGGTGTACACACCGTCGCGCAAGCGGTGCAGGGCGTCCTTGAGGAGAGTGTGGAACTGCTCGGCGGCGCGGTTCATCGCCGTGTACGCCTCTCGGCGGTCCTCGAAAGACCGCCTGCGATCGGCAAGTTCGGCCTCCGCGGCCCGTTCGCGGGCGTTGAAACGCTGCGGGAGCACCGCGCCGAGAAGCGCCCCGCCGAGGCCCGCCGCTGCGGTGATGGTGGTCGCCAACGCGTCTGACATGCGGGGACTTTATCGCGGTCCGAGGTTTGCGGTCTGAGGGCTGGGGCCTGAGGGCTGGGGTCTGAGGCGTGCGGTCCACGGCCTGAGGCCCGCGGTCCGCAGTCCGCAGTCCGGATCTGCGATCCGTGCGCAGGCGTGTGCGGCAGGCCCTCAGCCAGGCAAGCCATCCCCCGAGCTCGCCCGGCTTCCGGCGTGGATGAAGCGGGCGAAGGACCGCATCGAGGTCCTGCGCGCACTCGATCGCATGGAGAGGCCCTTTCCGCGCTGAATCAACTCCCCCTTGAATGACTCAACTCGCCCTCGGATCAGGGCACATGAGCAAGCGCCGGCCGACACACCTCAGGGGCGCGCGGGGTCGTAAAGTACGAGCTCGTGTCCGACAACATCGCCATCGTCCCGCTCGACGTAACTCGCCTCCTGGACGACGTCCGCGGTTCCGCGGCACGTCTCTGTGCCACCCTCGCCCCGCTCACCGACCAACAGGTCCGCGAGCCTTCCGCGTTGACCGGCTGGAGCCGCGGCCATGTCGTCACCCACCTCGCCCGCAGCGCCGACGCCTACCGCTGGCTGCTGGTCCTCGCGCGGACCGGCACCGGGCCCGGGCCGCGCGCCGACGCCGCCGCGCTGGATTGCGCGCTGCGCGAAGGCGCCATGCGCAGTGCTGCCGAACTCGTCGCTGACCTGCGCACCAGCTTGGACCGGCTCTTCGACGAAGCGGCGTCCATGCCCGCCGAACGCTGGACCACCCTGGTCGCCGCGCTCGCGGGCTGGCGGCACCCCGCCTGGTTCGTCCTGCACCGCTGTTGGCGCGAACTCGAAACCCATCACACCGACCTGAACCTCGGCCACACCGCAGCCAACTGGCCCGCCGCGTACGTCACTTGGGCGCTCGACAGTACCGTCGGCGCACTGGCGGCCCAACACTTCGCCGTCGCCCGGATCGACGCCGAGGACCTGGGCAAGTCCTGGACGCTGTCCGCGACCGGCCCCAGTGTCAGTGGCAGCGGCCACGCCGTGCTCGCCTGGCTCGCCGGACGGGGTGCCTCCTCGCAGCTCCGCTCGGAGCTCCCCCTGCCGACCCCGCCGAAATGGCCCCTGCCGCCAGTACCCGGCTGGGGCTGAACGACGTAACAGCCCTCGAACGGCGGCTATGCAAGGACGGTCTGCGCGCCGCAATGGTGCGCGACCAGCTCGGCGAACGCGTGGGCCAGCGGGGAGAGGTCGTCCCAGCGGCGCACGGCCCAGCCCGCGGTGAGTGCCGGAAGCGCGGGGATCGGGATCAGCCGCAGATCGGGATGGCCGGGACCGGTCCAGGCGGGCAGGGCCGGGACGACGGCGTGGCCCAGGCCCAGCTCGGCCAGCAGGATCGCGGTGTCCCAGTCGGTGACGCTGGTGTCGAACACCGGGCGGATCCCGGATTCGGCGAGCCAGGCGCCTAGTTGGAGGCGTGACGTCGAGTTCTCGGGGAGTCCGATGAGGCGGGCGTCCTGGAGATCGGCCGGTTCCAGGGAGGCTTTGGCGGCCAGCGGATCGGTGGCCGAGACGGCGAGGGACCAGGGAAGCTCGACGACGGGATGCTGTTCGACGGCGCGCGTCGCGGGCCGCAGGGTGATCCAGGCGAGGTCGACGCCGCCCGCGGCGAGCGCGTCGAAGCAGCCACGACTGGAAGTTTCAGTCTGGAATTCGAGGCTGGCCAGGGGAAACCGCCGACGGAAGTCGACGACGGCCGCCGACATGAAGTGCCGTACGGTCGTGGCCCCCGTCGTGACCCGCACCGATCCGCCTTCGGCGCGCGCCGCTTCCGCTATTCGGCGCAGTGCGTGATCGATACACCCCAGACCCTCGGTGACCGCGGCGTTCAGCATGCGCCCGGCCGGCGTCGGCACCACCCCGCGCGTGTGCCGTTCGAGCAGGCTCAGGCCCAGCTCCCGCTCAAGCCGCTTCACATGCTGGCTGACCGCGGACTGCGTACAGGACAAATCGCGGGCAGCCGCGCTCAGGGAGCCGGCGCGGCAGACCGCGGTGAAGACACGGAGATCGTCAAGAGTCACAGCAACCCAAGCTATCGCTTGGGTATTTGCCAGCAAACCCGTGGATTGACTTGGGTTTCCGGGATGCTTGATCATCGATGCAGGGCCCAGGGCGGCAACCCGCCCGCCGCTTCACCCGATCCGGACGCGGTGAACGGCGGGCGGGTGCCGACCCGCCTCGCACCCAAGGCAGCGAACGCCGACGGGCGGAGAACTCCGACTGACGGGCAGAGAACGCCGACGGACAGAGCGCCGTGTACCGCCCGCACAGGCCTCTCACGGACGACAGGCAAGCAAGCAAGACAGGCAACTACAGGCAAGCAAGCACGACAGAGGAGCGCACGTGCCCACAACCAACCTGACGGTGGCCATCCTCGGACCGGGCGGTGTCGGAGGCCTGATCGGCGCGCTGCTCGCCCGTGACGGACATCGCGTCATCTGCCTCGCGGGCGAGGAGACCGCCGCCGCGCTGAACCGGGACGGCCTGCGCCTCAAGAGCACGCAGTACGGGAACTTCACCGCGGAGGTGAAGGCGGACACCCAGTTGCGGGAGCCGGTGGACGCCGTCTTCGTGACGGTCAAGCAGACCACGCTGGACCAGGCACTCGACCGCGTACCGGCCCCTGTTCTCGGCGACGCGCTCGTGATTCCGTTGCTCAACGGCCTCGACCACCTCGCCGTGCTGCGGGAGCGCTACCCCTCGGCCAAGGTCGTCGCCGGCACGATCAAGGTCGAGGCCACCCGCACAGCGCCGGGGCGCATCAGTCACACCAGCCCCTTCGCGCACCTTGAACTGGCAGCGCCACTCGACGAGTTCGCCGACCAGCTGCGGCACGCCGGCCTCGGTGTGACGCTGCGTACCGACGAGACCGCGACGCTCTGGGACAAGCTCGCTTTCCTCGCTCCGTTCGCCCTGCTCACCACCCGGCACCGGACCGATGTCGGAACCGTCCGCAGTGAATGGCGCCCGGAGCTGCTCGCCGTGCTCGACGAAATCACCGCCGTGGCGCGGGCCGCGGGCACACCGATGACGGCCGACACGGTGCTCTCGTTCTTCGACCGGGCGCCGCACGCGATGAAGTCCTCGATGCAGCGCGACGCCGAGGCAGGCCGGCCGCTCGAACTCGATGCCATCGGCGGGGCGGTCCTCCGCGCCGCAGCCGCCCACGGAATCGAGACCCCGACCACGGCACGGCTGGTCGCGGAAGTGGCCCGCCAGTCGGATCGGGAGGCCTGATGCGGCCGGTCGGCCCGTCCGGCGAGGGCACCCCGGCGTGGCCGGCCGTCGAGGAGTTCCTGCGAGCCCGGGGCGCCGCCGAGATGCCCCACCCGGGCGGAACCCTCCTGGAGCACCTGCTCCGCGTCGCCCGCCTCCTGGGCGAATGGGGCGCCGATCCGGATCTGCAGGCAGCGGGGCTGTGTCACGCGGTGTACGGAACCGACGGATTCGGCCAAGCCCTGGCGGCCACAGGCGAGCGCGCCCTCCTCGTCGCGCTGATCGGCGAACGGGCCGAGGCATGGGTCCACCTGTACGCGAGCTGCGACCGCGGCGCCGTATACCCGCGGCTCGGGAGCGGGCGACCCGTGCTCTTCCGCGACCGCTTCACCGGCCGTGAACACACCCCGCCGGAGCGGGACGTACGCGCCTTCCTCGAAGTGACCGCAGCCAACGAACTCGACGTGCTGGCCCACAACGCCGAGCTGGCCGACCGCTACGGCCCCGCCCTGCACAGGCTGTTCACCGCCTCGCGCGACCTGCTCTCCACCGAGGCGTGGGACGCCTGTGCGCGGCAACTCGGCCGATACGCCTCCGACGAGGGGCCGTCGATCCGGATCACTGCCCTGGACCACCTGGTGCTGACCGTCGCCGACATCGACCGAACCATCGACTTCTACGAACGCGTCCTGGGCATGCGCCCGGTCACCTTCGGCGAAGGCCGCCGTGCTCTGTCCTTCGGCACCAGCAAGATCAACCTCCATCGGGTCGACCATGAATTCCTCCCACACGCCACGCACCCCACCCCGGGAAGCGCCGACCTGTGCCTGCTCACCGACACTCCGCATGACCAGATCCTGGCCGCTCTCGCCGCCAACGGAGTGACCGTGGAAGAAGGACCCGTACCGCGCACCGGCGCCCAAGGCCCCATCACCAGCACGTATGTGCGCGATCCGGACGGGAACCTGATCGAGATCAGCACGTTCGACCCCGGCGACGCCACATGGGCTGCTGCCGCATCAGGCGACGCTCCCGTCCAGTGAGGCCCTGAGACCCCGCCTGTCGACGTCTTCGGATGCTGGCGATAATCAACTGATGAGCGCCATCGATCGCCCCATGCCGCCCTTGAACGCCGACGAGCGCACGACGCTTGAAAGCTGGCTCGACTTTCACCGCACCACACTCGCCATGAAATGCGAGGGGCTGGACGATGAGCAGGCCGCCGTCGCGTCCGTGCCTCCGTCCGGCTTCACGTTGACCGGCCTGGTCCAGCACATGGCGGAGGTCGAGCGGAACTGGTTCCGTCGCGTGCTCGCCGGGGAGCAGGCTCCGCCCATCTACGCCCCGCAGGCCGACCCGGACGGCCCCGACGGCGGTTTCGACGTGGCCCCGGGCGCCACCCTGAGCGAGGCTCTCGCCACCTGGCACGCGGAGATCGCCCGTGCCCGTGAGCACTGCGCCGACCGCGTTCTGGCCGATACGGGCCGCTTCATGGAGCAGGACGTCAGCCTCCGCTGGATCTACGTCCACATGATCGAGGAGTACGCCCGCCACAACGGCCACGCCGACCTGGTGCGGGAACGCATCGACGGCACCACCGGCGTATAGCGCCGGGATCAGGCAGCCGCCGCGGCCGCCCGGTTTGCGGGCGCGCTCGACGGGGCGATCGGGCTGATCGTGGCGCCGGCCGAAGCGGCCGTCGGTCACTGAATGGCTGAAGCGTCCTGTGACAACTCGTGTCTCGCCTCGCGCACTTGACCTCAAGTGCGGTTGATGTATCAGAGTCGATGACCATGACACGCTTTCTTGATCTCGTTCACCCTGCCGCCGGAACAGCCCTGATCAGCGAGTGGCTCACGGGTACCGCCGAACGTTCACGCACAGCCGCCGACGCCGTGATCGACGAGTGGGCGGCGGCCGAGACGCCGTCAGGGCGACTGGCTCAACACGTCTTCCTCTCCACGGACGGCGCGAGTCTTCTTTTCTACGCTCAGTGGACCAGCGATGAGGACCACCTGACCTGGGCACGCGCCCATCGCGCCGATGTGGTCAGCCGCATCGACGCGCTCGTGCCCGGGATCGAGCGTCCCGGGCTCCGCCGGACCCGCCTGGACCGCAGCGTGATGCATGATGCGGTGCGCCCGTCCGGCATCTTCGCCGTGAGCACCACGGCAGCGGTAGACGTAGAGGACGTGGTTGGGCCGGCTCCGGATCTGCTCGCGGCGCACATCCACCTCACCTCCGGCGATGAACGCGCGATCGTGTTCACCGAGTGGGCCGACGACGCCTCCCACGACGAAACCACAGCTGACAGCACCTCTTCCAAGCGGTACACGCTCCACCACTCGTTCCTCCAGGGAGGGGACGGCGCCTCGCTCAGGAACGCCAAGGGCACCGGTCGCCTATGACGCGTCGTCGATCAGCGGCCGGAGGCGGTCGTAGGCCCACGCCGCGAGGGTGGTCGGGGTGGTCGTCCGGATCGTGCGGCGCTGTTCGGGGACGAAGTTCTCGCGCAGGCCGGTCGACATTCCGAGCATGGCCTCGACCGTCGCGTCCGACATCCCGGCCCGGCGGAGCTGGGTGCGCATGGCGTCGTCCGTGATCTGCTCGACGCTGATCTTTCGGCCGGTGGCGGCGGTGAGGATTCCGGCGACCTGACGCCACGTCAGGTCGGCAGGGCCGTGCACCGCCTGTACGCGGCGTCCGGACCAGGCGGGGGACAGGAGGCGGGTGGCGGCCACCTCGGCGATGTCACGCGGCGCCACCCACGCCATGGGCTGGTCCAGCGGGAGGACCACCTGGAGAACTCCGGCTCGCAGGGCGGCGAGTTGAAGTTCGAGGTTGGTGAAGAAGTAGCCGCAGCGGAGGTGGGTGACATCGATGCCCAGGCCGTCCAGAGCCGTCTCGGTGTGTGCCAGGCCGTCGATCTCCCCCGCACCGTGACGCTTCTCGGCTCCGACACTGCTCTGGAAAACCACGCGGCCGACGCGGTTCTCGGTGATGGCGCGGGTCACGCTGCCAGTGGCGCGGGCGCAGTCGGCGAGGGGATCCTCGCTGCCGGTGGTCGGGTTCACCCAGTACAGGGCGTCGACACCGACGGTCGCGGCCACCACCGCGTCGGCATCGTATTGGTCGACCGGCACCGCATCCACGTGATCCTGGACCTCGGGAGCCAGCCGGGCGGGGTCGCGGAGCAGGACGCGCGGCCGGATCCCGGCGCGGAGCAGCGCGGCGACGAGGTGGCGGCCGACGTTGCCGGTCGGCGTGGTGACAGCGATCCGCATGGCTTCCTCTCCTTCGGTGACACGGCTGACATGGTTCACGCTAGGGGCAGAGGCGGCCTGAAGCCGTCCTCCTTTCCGGGAAGGCTGAGGGAATGGACCTCGACCCGACGAACAGGACCCTGACCATGCTGACGCTGTTGCGGTCGGGGGGTGAGTGGAAGGCCGGGGACCTGGCCGAACGGCTCGGCACGAGCATCCGCACCGTACGACGTGACGCCCAGCGGCTGCGTCGGCTCGGGTACACCGTCGAGGCCCGTCCGGGGCCGGGCAGTGCCTATCGGCTGAGCCCCGGAGTCAAGGTCCCGCCGCTGCTGTTCAGCGCCGACGAGATCACCGCACTGGTGGCCGGACTGCACCTCATCCGCGCCTGGCTTCCCGACGAGGCGGTCGCATCGAGTGCCCTGCTCAAGCTCGACCAGATCCTGCCCCGCCCGCTGCGTCGGCGCGCCGCCGCGACGGACCTCGCCACCGAGGTGCTGCAGCAGCCCGGCGCGGCGGTCGCGGCGGCAACCGTCGGCGTGATCGCCGACGCGGTGGAGGCGGACGACCGGCTCCGGTTCCGGTATGTCGACCAGCACGGCCGTCCGTCGACCCGCCTGGTCGAGCCGTACCGCCACTGCCTGCGCGCGGGACAGTGGTACCTCGTGGCCTTCGACGTCGACCGGGACGACTGGCGCCTCTTCCGGCTGGACCGGATCACCGACGTCTCCCCGGTGGCGGGCGCCTATCGGCCCCACGACTTCCCCGACGAGTCCATCGAACACTGGTTGACCACCGACTTCGGCAGGACCGTCCGAGACAGGTGACTGCCCCAACTCCCTTGTCAGGGAAGGAACATGTCAGGGAAGGAGCATGGGCGACACCTCCCCGGATGCCCGACCAGCGCCCGCCGCGCCGTGCGGGACGCCGGATTCGGACAGATGTGACACCTTACGGCGCCTTGATGTCCGCCGCGTCCGAGCAGGCGCGGGTATGTCTCCCGCCGTCCCGTGGCGGGGGAGTGGCCACCGGGATCCGGCCAGCGGCACTCGTCCCCGTTTGCCCGCATGCGGCAGGCTTCGAGGTGCAAGGTTCAGCACGCTTTTCATCCAGTAAGCGAGGAATCGTATGCAGTTCATCGTCCGTACGGGTATGGCCGCCGCGATAGCGGTCGGCGCTCTGGCCGCGGTCGTCGCGCCCGCCTCCGCCGCGGTCGTCGCCGATGGCGCGCACTCGGTGAGCGGTGCCCACTCGGTGGCGGCCAACCCGAAGACGATCAAGCCCGCGGCGTACAACCAGGCGCGGAGCATCCTGGCCAAGGCCGGCAGCCAGACGGCGGCCAAGTCGCATCCCATTCACGGAAAGGACGACGTGGCCGTCAGCTACGGCACGAGCCTGCTCGCCGCCGCGCGCGACGAGTTCCGGCACACGGACCGGAACCTTCCGCCGAAGCAGAAGAAGTCCGGCATGTCGATCGCTCACTACAACGCCATCCACAGCGCGGCGAAGACGATGGGCATCGACCGCTGGTGAGGCCGTAGGCGTCTTGAGCCACTTGAGCCAAGGGCCGCCGATTCCGGTCGCCGGGCCGGCCTCAGACGCCCCGCGCCCGCTCGAAGCGGGCGCGTCCCTCCACGAGGTCCACGATCGGGCCGGGGTAGTCGACCTCGGCCCGGTCCGCCGCCCTCAGCCTCCAGGGCTCATGGATGAACTTCCGTTCCAGGCCCGCGAGTTCGGGCACCCATCGGCTCACGTAAGTGCCGTAGGGATCGAAGCGCCTGCCCTGGACCACCGGGTTGAGGACCCGGTTGGGCCGTGTGTCGGTGCCGGTCCCCGCCATCCACTGCCAGTTGAGCTGGTTGTTGGCGAGGTCGCCGTCGACCAGCAGGTCCAGGAAGTGGCGGGCGCCGATCCGCCAGTCCGCGTACAGGGTCTTGGTGAGGAAGCCCGCCACCAGCATCCGGCCCCGGTTGTGCATCCACCCTTCGTGGGCGAGCTGTCGCATCGCCGCGTCCACCAGCGGATAGCCGGTGCGCCCCTGGCGCCAGGCGGCGATCTCCCGCTCGTCCTGGCGCCACCGGTCGCCGCGCGGCCGGTAGTCCTCGCACGCCGATTCCGGGCGGGCCGCGAGCACTTGATGGTGGAAGTCCCGCCAGGCCAGCTGCCGGACGAACGCCTGCGCGCCCGGGGAGTCCTCGCGCCGTGCCAGGTGGACGAGTTCGACGGCCGACAACGCGCCGAAGTGCAGAAAGGGCGAGAGCCGGGAAGTGGCATCGCCCGCCAGATCGTCGTGGCCGTCCTCGTACCCGGCGATGCCTCCGGCGAGCCACCTCCGAAGGCGCCGTCGGCCCGCCGTCTCCCCGCCCTCCATGACGCCGGGCGACACCCCGCCCACGTCGGCGCGCCGGGGCAGGACGCCGGGCGCCACCTCGGGCACCGAGATCTTCCGTGGCGCGGCCACCACATCCCGTACGCCCACCTCGGCCCAGCGCCGGAAGTACGGCGTGAACACCGCGTAGTGGTCGCTGCCCGCCGGGGTGACGGCCCCGGGCGCCAGCGCGGTCACCACCGCGTCGTGCACCGACAGGGTGCGGCCGAGCCGCTCAAGTGCCACACGGAGCCGCCCCTCGCGCCGCGCGGCGTACCGGCTGACGCCGCCCGCGAGGTGTACCCGCTCGGCCCGTACCGACGTCGCGACGGCGCAGACCTGCTCCACGACATCGCCGGTACGCACCACCAGGTGCCCGCCGCGGGCCCGCAGCCCGGCATCCAGGTCGGCCAGACAGTCGGCCAGGAACGCCCGGCGGTTCGGGGCGTCGAAGCCGGCCGCCCGCACCCCGTCGTCGTCCACGAACAGCGGGACGACCTGATCGGCCCCGCGCGCGGCGGCGGACAGCACCGGGTTGTCGTGCAACCGCAGATCGGACGTGAACAGGGCTACCGACACCGTCACTCGCTCGACTCCTCGGGGCGTACGTCCTTCAGCCGGGCAGGGAGACACCGGCCGGTCCGATCTTCCTGGACGGCGGCCGCCGCGACGGTGATCCGGGCGCGGGCGTGGCGAGGGACCACTCCGAGCGCCACCATCGACACGTTTGGCAACCGTATGTGACCGTTTGGGCACGCCCCTCGGGGATACTCGACGCGAGGAGCAGGTCTCCGGCCCGTGTGGCCGCCGGGTGCGCGCTCAGGTTGCCGGAGCGCTGCTCTTGGCCATGCCCAACCGGCCCGCCGGACGGGCCGTCGAACGCGAGGAGTGACATGCAACGCGAAGCCGCGCGGGAACTCGCCGACCTGGGGCAGCAGTTGAGGGTGGACGCGGTGCGCGCAGCCGCCGCGGCGAACTCGGGCCACCCGACGTCCTCGATGTCCGCCGCGGACCTGGCGGCGGTCCTGCTCGCCCGCCACCTGCGCTACGACTTCGACCGACCCGACCACCCCGGGAACGATCGGCTCATCCTCTCCAAGGGGCACGCCTCACCGCTGCTGTACGCGATGTACCGGGCGGCGGGCGTCGTGGATGACGAGGAACTGCTGACCTTCCGCCGTCGCGACAGCCGCCTGGAGGGACACCCCACCCCGCGGCTGCCCTGGGTGGACGTGGCGACGGGCTCGCTCGGGCAGGGGCTGCCGGTCGGCGTCGGCATGGCGCTCGCGGGCAAGCGGCTCGAAGACGCGCCGTACCGGGTGTGGGTGCTGTCCGGCGACAGCGAGATGGCCGAGGGGTCCGTCTGGGAGGCCGCCGAACACGCGGCGTACGAGCACCTGGACAACCTGACGCTGATCATCGACGTGAACCGGCTCGGCCAGCGCGGGCCGACCCGGCACGGCTGGGACCTCGACGCCTACGCCCGCCGCCTGAAAGCCTTCGGCTGGCACACCATCGAGGTCGACGGGCACGACGTCGAAGCGGTGGACGCGGCGTTCGCCGAGGCGGCGGCCACGTCCTCGCAGCCCAGCGCCGTCATCGCGCGCACCCGCAAGGGCCGGGGCGTCGCACAGGTCGAGGACCGGGAGGGTCAGCACGGCAAGCCGCTGCCGGACGCGGACGCCGCCATCGAGGAACTCGGCGGCCCGCGGTTCGTCCGCGTCGAGGTCTCCCCGCCGCCGGCCGCCCCGGCCCGCCGGCACCCGGACAGCGGACACCTGGACCTGCCGCGCTTCGAGGTGGGTGACTCGGTGGCCACCCGCGACGCCTACGGGCAGGCGCTGGCCGCGCTCGGCTCGGTGCGCGAGGACGTGGTGGCGCTCGACGGCGAGGTGGGAGACTCCACGCGCACGGAGTTCTTCGCCAAGGCCCACCCCGAGCGGTTCTTCGAGTGCTACATCGCCGAGCAGCAGCTCGTCGCTGCCGCGGTGGGCCTCCAGGCCAGGGGCTACATCCCCTTCGCCTCGTCGTTCGCGGCCTTCCTGACCCGCGCACACGACTTCGTACGGATGGCCGCCGTCAGCCGGGCCGGTATCAACCTCGTCGGCTCGCACGCCGGGGTCGCGATCGGCCGGGACGGCCCGTCACAGATGGGCCTGGAGGACCTGGCGATGTTCCGGACCGTCCACGGCAGCACCGTCCTCTACCCGTGCGACGCCAACCAAACGGCCCAACTGGTCGCTGCCATGGCCGAGTTGACCGGGGTGCGCTATCTGCGCACCAGCCGGGGAGGCACGCCCGTCATCTACGGCCCCGACGAGGAGTTCCGGCCCGGCGGGTCCAAGGTGCTCCGCTCCGGCGACCGGGACCGGCTGACGGTCGTGGCGGCGGGCATCACCGTCCACGAGACGCTGCGCGCGGGCGAGCACCTGGACAGGGAGGGCATCGACGTGCGGATCATCGACCTGTACTCGGTGAAGCCCGTAGACGCGGAGACCCTCCGGGAGGCGGCGGAGGCCACGGGGTGCCTCGTCACGGTCGAGGACCATCGCGTGCAGGGAGGGATCGGCGACGCGGTGGCCGAGGCATTCACGGACGGCCGCCCGGTCCCGCGCCTGGTCCGGCTCGGCGTGCAGCACATGCCTTCCTCGGCGAGCCCCGAGGAACAACTGCACCTGGCGGGCATCGACGCCGAGTCGATCGCGGCGGCGGTACGGCTCCTTGTGGAACACGCCGTCGTGCGCTGAAGCGGTGGGCCGCACGGCTTTCACGTCAGGGCACCGTGCGGCCTCCCCAGCCCGCGTCGCACCTCAACCGACCGCGGATTCAGAGCCTGTGTCTAAACCCCGCCCGGGCCCGTGGCGCCTGGCACGCACGCTCGCCGCGTTACCGAAACGCCCTAGTAGCTCCGCTACGAGGACCTTCCGGCGCCTTGCGATCGCACGCACCAGACGCCCCGGCCTGATCCGGACGGGGTTTAGACACAGGCTCTCAGGCGAGATGCTCCAGGCCGGGATCCGGCCGGATTTCAGTGCGGCGGGCGCACGTTCGAGCGCGGCGAATCTGGGCAGAAGCCCCACCACATCCATAACCACGGGCAAATCCTCTGGGGGTCTCGAACATGGCTCGCCCGCTTGCCGGCACCGGTCCACCGCCGGGCTCCGCCCTACGGAGCCCGGGCCCGGCCACGCCGGCCCAGGCACGTGACGCGGCCCGCGCGTTCCTCTCCACGCTGGCGCCCCGGCCCACGACGGAGAGCGCCGAGAACGTGGTGCTCGTCGTCTCCGAGCTCGTCACCAACGCGCTCCGGCACGCGGGCGGCGCCACCGCCCTGGACTTCGCCGCCGACCGCAGCACGCTGCACATCAGCGTGCGGGACCCCAGCCCCGTCCCGCCGCAGGAGCGCCCGCCGGACCTGCGCGGGTACGAGGGCGGATTCGGCTGGCAGCTGGTCCGCCGCCTCGCCCGCAGCGTGGCCGTCACGCCGTGCGGCGACGGAGGGAAGAGCGTCTGCGTAGCCCTGCCGCGCTAGGGCCTGTCCGGCGGATCTTGTCGGGGGCCCGCGGCGCCCGGCCCGTACCGCGTGCTTCGGCCATGTACGCAAGACGTACGCATGATCCTATTCGCGAGGGGCACCCGATGGCTTCGACGGATGCAGTCACGTGACTAGGGAGGTTGTCCTCATGGCAGCGGCACGGGTGACGGGACGCGATCGGACGGACCGGACGACGGCCACGACCATGGAGCCCCGGGCGGGGGAGTCGCCCTGGGTTGAGGATGCGGCAAAGGTCGCCCCGAAGGACGCCCGCCAGCTGTCCAAGGTGTTCTTCGAGCGGCTTCAGGTCCTGGACGAGGGCACTGAGGAGTATCAGTACGCGCGGAACACGCTCATCGAGATGAACCTCTCGCTGGTGCGCTTCGCGGCCGGCCGCTTCCGCAACCGCGGCAGCGGCGAGATGGAGGACGTGATCCAGGTCGGCACCATCGGTCTGATCAAGGCGATCGACCGGTTCGAGCTGTCGCGCGAGGTGGAGTTCACCTCCTTCGCGGTGCCGTACATCGTGGGCGAGATCAAGCGGTTCTTCCGCGACACGACGTGGGCGGTGCACGTGCCGCGCCGCCTCCAGGAACTGCGCGTGGAGATCGCCAAGGCGAAGGAGAGCCTCGCCCTCGCACTGGACCGCGACCCGACGGTGCGGGAGCTCGCGGCACACCTGGACCGGGACGAGGAGGAGGTCGTCGAAGGCCTCGTCGCGGCCAACGGCTACACCGCCGGCTCCCTGGACATGTCCGCCGACACGGAAGACGCGGGCGGTGCGGCCGGAGGCAGGAGCCGTACGCTCGTCGACTTCATCGGTGAGGACGACCCCGGCATGGAGAAGGTGGAGAACCTCCAGACCCTGGCGCCGCTGATGGGTGCGCTCACCGAGCGCGAGCGGTGCATCGTGAGCATGCGGTTCGGGCGGGAGCTGACGCAAGCCGAGATCGGCCGGCAGCTCGGGGTCTCGCAGATGCAGGTCTCGCGCCTGCTGTCCCGCATTCTGACCAAGCTGCGCGCCGGCATGATCGAGGGCCGGTCCGCACGCGCCTGACCGCCGGCGATGCCGGCGGATTCCCGGAGGGCCGGTGTCTGTCTGCCTGCCCGAGCTGAACGCTGGAGGCGATCCGTGAGTTCCCTGTGCGAGACCGTGTTCATGAATCTGGAGGCCGACGGGGCGCAGTGCTTCCCGGTGGTCACACAGTTGCTGTACGACTCGGACGACCCCTTCGCGATCCGCCTCCTCTTCGAGTTACAGGAAGACGTCGCCGTCACCTGGACGATCGAGCGGGACCTGCTGGCCCGGGGTCTCGGGCGGGCGGTCGGCGACGGAGACATACGGGTGGCGCCGCACGTGGTCGCGGGACGCCGCGAGGTGCGCCTCGAACTGGCGGGCTGCGGGCTCGACGGCGAATGGGGCCGCGTCGCGTTCTCCACGTGGGAGCCGGCTTTGCGGGACTTCCTGGACAGGACGTACGAGGCCGTCCCGCCGGGGAAGGAAGAGGTCGATCTGGACGCCTTCCTCACCGAGGTGCTGACAGCGGGATGACCCGCCTGGTCCTGTGAACTACCTTGAATGTCAGCCCAGTTGGGGTGGCTCTCCGGGATTCCGGCGAGCCACCCCTGCGGCCTCCGGGTACTCGGTCCACGCCCGGTTGCCTGTCGCGCCGGAATGACGGGTAGGGAGTCGTTACGTTGGGGCCCAACAGGCATACCCCGGGAGTTCCGTTGCCCGTATCCACGCTGCCGCTCAACCCCGTCCACGGTCCGCGCGGCTTTCCCGCGCTGGGCAATCTCGTCGCCTTCGGGAAGGATCCCTTGGGCTTCCTGACCCGCCTGCGCGACGACTTCGGGGACGCCGTGACCTGGTCCCTGGGGCCGAGGCGCAGCCTGTTCATCTCGCACCCCGGGCACATCAGGGAGTTGCTCGCGGCGCGCGAGGACACGTACGAGATCCTCGAAATGAGCTGGGCGCTCCAGCAGATCACCGGGCAGAGCGTCCTTCTCAGCAAGGGCGACGACTGGCGGCGCAAGCGCTCCCTGGTCCAGCCGACCGTCCGGCCGCGCCAGGTCCGGTCGTACGCTGAGGCGATGGTCGACTGCGCGGAAGTGGCGGCCGACCGATGGCGCGACGGGGCGCGGATCGACGTCAGAAGAGAAATGGCGCTGATCACGCAGCGGATCGTCCTGCGCACCCTGTTCGGGAACGACCTGGGGCAGCAGGGGGAGGCCCTGGGTGACGCCGTGGACGTGGCCGAGCAGGCGGTGGGGGCGGAGGTGCGCGGCTTCAGCCTCTTCCTGCCCGCCTGGGTACGCACGCCGTCCCGGCGGCGCCTCGTCGCGGCGGTGGCCACCATCGACAGCGAGGTGCACCGGCTCATCAGGGAGCGGCAGGACCTGTCCCGCGCTGCCGAAAAAAAGCCCGACGACCTGCTCACCAGGCTCCTCGCGGCCCGCGACGAAGAGGGCCGTCCGCTCTCGCCCGGGGAAGTGCGCAACGAGGCCGTCACCCTCTGGGTGGCCGGCCACGAGACGACCTCCACGGCGTTGACCTGGACGTTCCACCTGCTCGCCCGTGCACCCGAGGCCCGCGCCCGCCTCGAATCCGAGCTGAGGGACGTGCTGGCCGGACGGCCGCCCACCATCGACGACTACGAGCGCCTCACCTGGACCCAGCAGATCGTCAAAGAAGCCCTGCGCCTCTATCCGCCGGTGTGGCTCATCCCCGCCGTCGCCCGCGAAGGCGCCACGCTGGGCGGCACTCGCATCCCGGCCGGAACCATCGTCTGGTGCAGCACGTGGACCACCCACAGGGACCCCCGCTGGTTTTCAGCGCCCGACCGGTTCCGCCCGGAACGCTGGGGCGCCGATGCCCCGGACCCGGTGCCCGACCACGCCTGGTACCCGTTCGGCGGCGGCCCGCGCACCTGCCTCGGCGCCCGCTTCGCCCAGGTCGAAGCCGCCCTGGTGCTCGCCACCCTCGCCCAGCGCTTCCACCTCGACCTGCCCGACACCGAGGTGCCACCACGCGTCGGCCTGCTGCTGCAACCCGCCACCCCGCTCCACGCGACCCTGCGAGGCATCAACCGGCGTACGGGCCTTGCCAGTTGACCTCGCCGGCGGAGGGGGTGCGCTGCGGGGATCGGGGCAGGGATTAATCGCGTGCCGCGCCGGGCTCGGTCCGGATACGGTGACGAGGCAGGGGCGCCCGGTGCGTAGGAGATGGGTACTTCGGGGTTCAGTGGTCCGGGTTCGAACCCCGGCGGCCGGGAGTGATCCCGGCGGTGGTGTAAGCAGCACGCTGGATTTATGCACCCATGGCCGAGCTTGATCTCGGGCGCCCCCTGCCCAGCACTGGCCACCCGTCCATTCTCTGACTATGGTCAGAGAATGGACGCAGGGCAGATCGAGCGCGTACGCCGTTTCAACCGCACCGTCACCGAACGCGTGGGGGTGCTCCACGACCGCTATCTGGGCCGCGACCGCCCCATCGGCGAGGCTCGGCTGCTCTGGGAGATCGGCGAGCAGGGGCAGGACGTACGAGGACTGCGCGAGCGCCTCGGGCTCGACTCCGGGTACGTCAGCCGGCTGCTGCGTTCCCTGGAGAGCGACGGCCTGGTGACGGTCGAGCCGCAGCCGCAGGACCGGCGTGTGCGTACCGTCCGGCTCACCGACGCGGGCCGCGCCGAACGGGCCGTGCTCGACCGGCGCAGCGACGAGCTGGCGGGCTCCCTCCTTGAGCCGCTCAACACCGCTCAGCGAGCCCGCCTGGTCGAGGCCATGGCCGAGGTCGACCGGTTGCTCACCGCCGCGACGGTCATGGTGGACGTCGTCGACCCGGACAGCCCCGACGCCAAGCACTGTCTGCGCTCGTACTTCACCGAATTGCAGGAGCGGTTCGACACGGGCTTCGACCCGAACCTGAGCCTGCTGCCCGACGCCGGTGAACTCCGGCCTCCGCACGGCCTGTTCCTCGTCGCCCGCATGCACGGCGAGCCCATCGGCTGTGCCGGTCTGAAGCTGCCGGCCGGTGCCCCGGCCGAGATCAAACGCATGTGGGTCGCGCCCGCCGCGCGGGGCCTCGGCCTCGGCCGCCGGTTCCTGACCGAGCTGGAGGCACGCGCCGCCGAGTACGGCCGTGACGTACTGCGCCTGGACACCAACAAGGCACTCAGCGCCGCGATCGGCCTGTACCACGCGTGCGGCTTCGAGGAGGTTCCCGCCTTCAACGACGAGCCCTACGCCCACCATTGGTTCGAGAAACACATCTCCGGGCCCTCCGCGCGGTGAGGTGGCGCCGGCCCTGTCCCTGTCCCGTCAAACGCTCTGGAGCACGGGGCATGAGCCGCTCCGGTGATGATCAGTACTGTGCCGCGACCAGCTCAGCCGCCTCCTCCTCGGTTGCCACCGAGGGCGGGGAACCCTCCAGCGGCTTGCGCGCCGTCTCCTTCATGGCGAGCGCGGCCACCAGCCCGACCAGTCCGGCCAGCATCGTGTAGAACGCGGGCATCAGGTCGTTGCCGGTGGCTCCGATCAGCCCCTGGACCACCAGCGGCGTCGTGCCGCCGAACAGCGACACCGAGATGTTGAACCCGATGGAGAGGGAGCCGTAGCGGATCGCGGTCGGGAAGAGCGCGGGCAGCGCCGAGGACATCGTGCCCAGGTAGCAGACCAGCGCGAGGCCGAGTGCGAGGAGCCCTGCGAAGACCGCGGCCGTACCGCCCTGCTTGATCAGCAGGAAGCTGGGCACCGCGAGCACGATGAAGCCGAGCGAGCCGCCGATGAGAACCGGCCTGCGGCCGACCCGGTCGGAGAGCCGCCCCACGGAGTTGATGAGCGCCATCAGCACGATCATCACGACCACGATGGACATCAGCCCGCCCGTCTCGTCGAAGCCGAGCGTCGAGAGGTATGTCGGCATGTACGAGAGCAGCATGTAGTCGGTGATGTTGAACGCGGCGACCAGCGCCAGGCACAGCAGCATCGCCCGCCCGTTGCCGAAGAGGATGCGCTTGAGCGGCACCTTCTCGTGTCCGGCGGTGGTGGAGCCCGCCTCCTCCAGCTTCTTGAACGCGGGTGACTCGTCGAGCCTCAGGCGCAGGTAGAGGCCGACGAGCCCGAGCGGCCCCGCCACCAGGAACGGGATCCGCCAGCCCCACTGCTGCATCGCGTCGTCGCTGAGCAGCAGGGTGAGAGCGGTCACGAGCGAGGCGGCCACGGTGTAGCCGATCAGCGTGCCGAACTCCAGGAAGGAGCCCCAGAACCCGCGCCGCTTGTCGGGCGCGTACTCCGCGATGAACGTGGCGGCCCCGCCGTACTCACCGCCGGTCGAGAAGCCCTGGACCATGCGGCACAGGATCAGCAGGACGGGCGCCCACACACCGATGGTCGCGTAGCTGGGGATCAGGCCGATGGACAGCGTCGCGGCAGCCATCATGATCATGGTGAGGGCCAGGATCTTCTTCCGGCCGACCCGGTCGCCGAGCGGTCCGAAGAACATGCCGCCGAGCGGCCTGACCAGGAACGCGGCGGCGAACGTCGCAAGGGACGCGATGACCTGCATGGTGTCGCCGGCGCCGGAGAAGAAGACCTTGCCGATGATCACGGCGAGGTAGGAGTACACGCCGAAGTCGAACCACTCCATGGCGTTGCCCAGCGCCGTGGCTTTGACCGCGCGTTTGACGGCGGCCTCGTCCGTGACGGTGATGTCCGAGCGCCGCAGTACGGGATTCCGTCTGCGGTGGACCGCCCGGAACAGCGAACGGTGCCTGGCGACTGCCTCGGGCGGATGATCCTCGGTGCTCAGCACGCAGCGACTCTTTCATCAGGGAACAGAAGGGTGCGCTCTACATGGAACTACCTCGGCGCGACGCGGTTGCGCGGTGAAAGTCCCCAGTCGCCGGACCTAAGCCCCGGAGCGGCCACGGGGCTTAGGTCCCCCATCGCAGCAAAAGGGACTCCAGGAGCTGGGGTGCCCCGGGAGGAGGTGGCCGAATCCACTGGATTCCCGGCCGAGTTGTCCATCGATCGCGTCGCCGGAGGCCGACGCGAATTCACAGCTCCGTGGTCGGATCCCTGCACGGCTTTCCAACTCCGGAAATGCGAGCGCGTTTTTCGGCCACTCAAAACGCGAGTGGCGGCCACAAGCGCGAGCGTGACGCGCACCTCCGCGCCACGCTCGTTGCGCTGGGCATTCATCAGCTCACAGCCTGCAGCCGATGGCTCAGTCCTCGAAGGCGTCCTTGGCCTTCTCCTTGGCCTGACGGGCGTCGCCCTTGGCCTGGTCGATACGCCCCTCCGCGGTGCGGCGCTCGTTGCCCACCATGCGGCCGAGCGCTTCCTTTGCCTTGCCCTTGGCCTGCTCGGCCTTTGCCTTGGCCTTCTCTTCGCTCGACATGGAAATACCTCCACATGCGGTCGATCGCGTAATCCGACATGGATACGCATCGCCGTTCCAGCGGATCTCAAACGGGTGGACTGAGTAAAAGATGGTGGCGGCTCGGACAATGCCCGCAGGGCCCGGGCGGTGAACTCGTCGAGCGGGTAGAACAGCTCTATGGCCAGTTCCGACAGTGTCACGTCGGCCGGGGCTCCGAACGTGGCCATGGTGCCGAACAGGGACAGCTCGCCGAACGGGGTGCGCACCCGCAGCGGCGCCTGGATCGGGCTCGGCCGCACCGCCGGATCCCCGGGCTCGGCCGCGTCCTCGCCCGGGAGTGCCGGGTACCCGCTCACCTCCTCGTACAGCGCGAGCGGATCCGCGTCGCCGGAGGCGTGCACCTGGCGCTGGAGCCGTTCGAGGAAGAGCGTCCGGACCTCACCGAGGTTGGCAAGACGTGCGGCGAGCCCCGTGGGGTGTCGGCGTTCCGCGACCTGAACTGCCTTGTGCCGAAGCCCACTTCGGCCCGTTCCGGCCGCTGACGAATGCGGCCGGGGTGGCGCATGCTGGTGGTGAGGACGGGGGAGGGGGATGGCCGCAGTGCGCGATACGGGCCGGGCGGGGCGCACCTCGATGTCGGCCGCGCTGTTCACGGTGAGCGGCTGGGTGCTGCGTGTCGTGGGGATCGTCTGCGCGGTCGTCGGCTACGGCCGCTGGAAGTCCGCGTCCCATCCCGGCCCCTTCTCCGTGCCCACCCCTTGGTGGCAGACATACCTGGTGTTTCCCCTCCTTCTGGCCGGTGGAGGCGTGCTCTTCCTGCTCGGCCAGCAGGCGGGGGTGCACGGCCGACGGCGACGCGCGGGACCCGTCCGTGCCGCTGACCTGGCGGCGGGGTCGTTCGTTCTGTATCTGCGCTCCTTCGAGGACGACCGTCGCCGAGCCGGCCTTGAGGAATCCCGTGTGCGGGGCATCGCGAGCCTCTTCTCCTTCGCGTACGTCTCCGGGCTGACGGAAGAGGAGCAGCTGACCCGGGTGCTGGCGCCGGTCGCCCCGGTCGTCGCGGTCGGCGAACCGGGTGAGCGCCTCCCTCTGGCGGGGGCCCGACGGCTCTACCTGCCGCTGGACGACTGGCAGGACACCGTGAGCCAACTCATGGGCAGATCAAGGCTCGTGGTGCTCACGGCCGGGCTGACCGCGGGGGTCCTGTGGGAGGTCGGCGAGGCCGCCCGCAAGCTGCCGCCGCAGCGCCTCGTCGTGCTGGTGCCGATGGACCCGGGTGAGTACGGGACGTTCCTCGACCGGGTCCGCGCGACGATGCCCAGGCGCCCGGACGGCACGCCGTGTCTCGAACTTCCCGACTGGCCGCCGGACCCCACCGGCAGACCCGTCCACGAGACGGTGTTCAAGGGGGCGATCTGGTACGGGCCCCAGGGCGAACCCCACTTCGCGCGCTTCGGCGCGTCGGGCAAGCGCCCACCCCTGCGATCCCGGATCCGTGCCGAACTCGGGGCCGGCCTGCGGCCTGTCGTCGACCGCGCCCGGCCTGGTGCGCACAGGTAGTTCCGTGGAGGGCGGGCTCCGTCCCCTCGCCGGCGTCCGAGCGGCAGGTCGCTGGAGCCGGCGGCGTCGGCTCCAGTGGCCAGGTGGAGCCGCTGCTCCTCGAACAGCCGGGCCGGGCTCAGACCGCTTGGAGCTGAGCCAACGTCCGGCGCAGCTCCTCCCGCAGAGTGCGTCCTGCCGCCTCGGCGTCGCCCTCGGCGATGGCGTCCACGAGGGCGGCATGCCCTGCCTCCCCGTGGTTCGGCTCGTCGGTCCTCAGGTCGAGGAGCTCCACCAGGTCGATCAGGCCCTGGCGCAGCGCGGGGACGAATTCGGTGAACAGGGCAGTGAGAACGGGGTTGTGCGCTGCGGCGACCACCGCGGCGTGCAGGGCGATGTCGGCGTCGACGAACTCCGCGTCGCTGCCGCTCACGGCGCTGCGACGCCCGGCCAGCGCCGATGCGAGGGCGCCGAGATCCTCATCTGTGCGCCGCCGGGCCGCCAGTTGAGCCGCCTCGACCTCCATGACCATACGGACCTCGTAGACATCGGCCACGGCCGCGCGGCGGAGCTGGGTGGCCCAGTCCTCCTTGGGCCTGGTGGCGATGACGAAGACGCCGGAGCCTTGGCGCGCCTGTACAAGACCCGCCCCGGCCAGTGCGCGCAGGGCCTCGCGCACCGTCGAGCGTCCCACGCCGAGCATCTGCGCGAGGGAGGTCTCGCCGGGGAGCTTCGTCCCGACGGGCCACTCCTCCCCGACGATCTGGTCGCGCAGCCGGTCAGTGGCCTGCTCGACCAAGGGAGTTGGCCGCAGAGCACCCAACGGCATCCGGGGTCACCTTCTTTCAGTTCTCAGGTTGTCTGAGGAGTTCAACTGTGGTTACTGTACCGGCATGTTGCTGCGCGAGCTCCTCCTCGGCCGCCGCTGCGGGGTCTGACACGACCGGCACCCCGCAGCGGGTGTCTGGCTGCGCCGGTCGCCACCTGGCCGACCGAAAGAAGCTCCGTCTCATGAATTCGTCCAGCACGAGGACGTTTCCCACGCTCCGCACGCCGTCCGGCGCCGTACCGCAGGGCGCTCCGGCCTGGAATCCGCAGCGCCCGAGCGCGATGCCGCACCACCGCTACCGGCCCGCGCACGACCGGGTCGCGCTGCCGCCGACCGATCGGACCTGGCCGTCGCGGCAGCTCCAGGCGGCCCCGCTGTGGGTGCCGGTCGACCTGCGCGACGGCAACCAGGCGCTCGCCGAACCAATGGACACCGAGCGCAAGCGCCGGATGTTCGACCTCCTGGTCACCATGGGGTTCAAGGAGATCGAGGTGGGCTACCCCTCGGCGAGCCGGACCGACTTCGACTTCGTACGCCATCTGGCAACGAGCGGCGCCGTACCCGAGGACGTGACCGTCTCCGTCTTCACCCCGGCCCGCCGCGACCTGATCGACCGCACCATCGACTCCGTCGAGGGGCTGCCCCGCACCCTGGTCCACCTCTACACCGCCACCGCGCCGGTATGGCGGGACGTGGTCCTCGGGCGCTCCCGGACCGAGGTGCACCAACTGATCCTGGACGCGGGCACCCACCTGATGCGGCGCGCCGAGCAACTGCCCGGCGCCGACGTCCGGTTCGAGTTCTCACCCGAGGTCTTCAACCTCACGGAGCCGGACTTCGTGCTGGAGGTCTGCGACAGCATGACCGAGCTGTGGGAGGCGAGCCCCGACCGGCCGGTGGTGCACAACCTGCCGGCCACGGTCGAGATCGCCACCCCCAACGTGTACGCGGACCAGATCGAGTACATGCACCGCCACCTGGCCCGGCGCGACTCGGTCATCCTCTCCGTGCACCCCCACAACGACCGCGGAACCGGTGTCGCCTGCGCCGAACTCGCCGTCCTGGCCGGGGCGCAGCGCGTGGAGGGCTGCCTGTTCGGCAACGGTGAGCGGACCGGGAACGTGGACCTGGTCACGCTGGCCCTGAACCTGTACGCGCAGGGCGTGAACCCGATGATCGACTTCTCGGACATCGACGCCGTGCGCGAGGTGGTCGAGCACTGCAACCGGCTCCCGGTCCACCCGCGCCACCCCTACGGCGGCGACCTCGTCCACACCGCCTTCTCCGGAACGCACCAGGACGCCATCTCCAAGGGCATGGCCCACCACACGAAGCGGGCGGTGGAGCTGGGTGTCCCGGAGCGGGAGGCACCGTGGGAGGTCCCGTATCTGCCCATCGACCCGAGCGACATCGGGCGTACGTATGAGGAAGTCATCCGCATCAACTCCCAGTCCGGCAAGGGCGGTATCGCCCATCTGCTCCGCACCCACCACGGCCTGGACCTGCCCAAGGCCATGCGTCCGGACTTCTCCCGCACGGTGCAGCGGGCCACCGACGCCGGCGGCCGGGAACTCTCCCACAAGGACCTGTGGGAACTGTTCCGAACCACCTACATCACACCCGGCGCGGACGGCTCCCTCACCCTGGCCTCCTGGGAAACGGGTGAAGTCCGGCCGGGCCGGCACGAGTTCACATGCGTCCTGCGCATGGACGGCGAGGAGCGCACGCTGCACGGAACGGGCAACGGCCCGCTGTCGGCCCTCGCCGATGCCCTCGCGACGGCCGGGATCGGCGTCGACATCCTCACCTACGCCGAGCACTCCACGGGCACCGGGCCGGGCAGCCCCGCCGTCAGCTACGCCGAGTGCCGGGTGGGCGACGACGTGTACTGGGGTGCGGGCTGGGACACCTCCATCCTGTCCGCTTCGGTGCATGCGGTCATGGCCGCCGTGAACCGCGCCGGGCGGAGCTGACCATGGGCGCGACCCCCGTGATCCGGGTGAACAACGTCGACGTCGTCCGCGACGGCAATCCGATTCTGCGCGACGTGTCGCTGACCGTACGGCCGGGAGAGCACTGGGCGCTGCTCGGCGCCAACGGCGCGGGCAAGAGCACCCTGCTCAGCCTGCTGGGTGCCCTCGTCCATCCCACCCGGGGCACGGTCGAGGTGCTGGGGCACGCACTGGGCCGAGTCGACCTGCGCCAACTGCGCACATACATCGGGCATGTCGACCCACGGCATCCGCTGCGCTCCGCGCTCAGCGTCCGTGACGTGGTGCTGACCGGGCTGACGAACACGAGCGAGTGGGTGCCGCGCTGGACGCCCACGGCGGAGCAGGCCGCGAGGGCCGGGGAACTGATCACCCTGCTCGGCCTCGGTGAACGCCGTGAGGCACGGTGGCCGACCCTGTCCCAGGGCGAGAGGGGCCGGGCGCTGATCGCGCGGGCGCTCATGCCCGGGCCGCGACTGCTCCTGCTCGACGAGCCCGCGACCGGCCTCGACGTCGCCGGACGGGAGCAGCTCATCGAGCGCGTCGACGCCCTCCAACTCGCGGACCAGGAGATGTCATCGGTCCTGGTCACCCACCATTTGGAGGAGCTCCCGCCGGGCACGACCCATGTGATGCTCCTGCGCGAGGGCCGCGCCCTGGCCTCCGGCCCGGCGGACGAAGTCCTGACCAGCGAGGGGGTGAGCACGTGCTTCGCCCATCCCATCCACCTCACCCGCGCGGCCGGCCGCTGGAACGTGCGGGCGGGCCGGGCGGCCCGGGAGCGAGTGGGCTGATGGGGGGGCGAGGGGTGCACGCTGGCGGGCGTGCGTGCACCCCTGTACGGAGGTGATCCCTGTCATCCCGGCGGCGTACGAGGCGGCACTGACAAGGAGCCTCGCCGCTGTTCCGCGACGCCCTCTCAGCCGCGGCCGAAGAGCCGCTTCAGGCGGCCCGGGCGGTCCGCGGCCGGTGCGGTGGGACGGTGCCGGTGGTCCGGTTCGGCGGTGCCGTTGTCGACCGGTCGCGGTTGTGCCGGTTCGAGCTCTCCGGTGATCCCCGCGTCTTCCTCGGCGTCGCGTGCGGCCATGACGCGGGCCAGGTCCAGTGCGGACGCGTCCATCCAGGGGCAGCAGAGCGTCAGCGCGCAGATCGACTGCAGGATCGTCACCTCGCGCTGTCGGGTGCTGGTGCCCACGTCCAGGAGTCGCTCCAGCAACTGCGTCCCGATGTCGGCACGCGTGTCGGGGTTGGTCCAGGCGATGGCGACCAGGGCGAAGGCGGCCGCCTCGTTGACCCAGTCCTCGGAGCCGAGGAGCAGGTCGAGCAGCACTTGGCGGCGCTCGGACTCCGCCCAGGGCTGGTCCGTGCGGTGGTGCGCGATGCCGAGGCAGGCGAAGGCCTGGACGGCGCGGACCCAGAGCTCGGGCTGATGGGCGAGGAGAGCGCGCCCCAACTCGTCCTCGCGCGGCGCGGGCGGGTGCGCGAGGGCGCCGAGGAGGTCGGCGAGCGGAAGGCCGGCGAGCCGGACCGCGTGGTCGTACGCCGCGGGCAGGGTGGGCCATCTGATCTCGGCGGTGGCTCGGATCAGTTCGGCCGCCTGTGCCGACGGGGCCGGGACGGCGGGGCGTGGGACGAGACCGTCGTACTCCCATATCCGTGTGCCGACTTCGCGCAGAGGCCGGCGCGGGTCGGGCTCGGGCAGCGACTGGTACTCGACCGTGGCGCGCGGGAAGGCGAGGCGCATCGCCAGCTGCGAGCTGGGCGGCTCCAACTGGGAGGCTGTACAGGCGAGTTCGCTGTCCCGGTTGCAGCTGGACGAGTTCAGGAACTGGTGGAGGACGTTGACGGTCGCCTCCATGGCGGGGTGGACCATGCCCAGCCAGGGCCGCTGTCGACTGAACCGGGCCAGCACGTCGGCCGCGTAGTCGTGGTCGGGGTGAGCGCGGTGATGGTCGGACAGAGCGAGCAGATGCGCCGTGTCGCCGTCGAGCTGGTGACGCAGGCCGTGCAGGGCGGGGGCCGCCTTGGGGTGGTCCGGATCGGCGGCCAGGGCTCGCTCCAGCCAGGGCAGTCCCTCGCCCGGGCGCCCGGTGGCGCCGTACACCTCGGCCACATCGACCGCCAGGTAGTGGTCGAACTCCCGAGCCAACTGCGCTTCCCAGACCGCGAGGGCCTCGTCGGGACGGTCGTCCGAGCGCAGTGCGTTGCCGAGCATCACGGAGGGCAGATATCCGGGACCGGTCCGCTGGGCGTGCTCGGCGAGCCGGACGGCCTCGGCCGTGTCGCCGAGCCGCCGGACGAGGCCGGAGGCCATCGCCGACAGCGGGACGTGGCCGGGGTGCCGGGCGGCGACGGCTCGTACCAGCTGCTCGAACGGCCGCACCGCGGGCCGCTGGTCCTTGGGCAGGGGGTCCGGCAGATGACCCGCGACCCGCGTCACCGACTGCGCCAGCGCGTCCGGGTCGAGCAGTTCCGCCAGTTCGGGATCGGTGAGCCACGCCGTGTCGGCCCACGGCGTGCCCGGGGCGAAGCCGATGGCCGAGGCGATGAGCCCGACCGCGGTGTCCCGGTCCCCGGCGGCCGCCTCGACATGGGCCCGGCACACCAGCGTGCCCAGGTACATCTCCCCTTCGAGCGGGAAGAGGTCCCGGGCCGCGGCCGCGCCGCCCGCCTTCGCGCACAGCTCGGCCAGGGCCTCGTGCAACTCGGGCAGTTGCGGCTCGCCGAGCATGGCGTCCGCCAGGTGCTTTGCCGCATGGGGCAGGTCATCGCTGTGCAGGGCGAGCCGAGCGACGGACACCTCTCCCTCCGCCGCCAGCCGTTCGTCGCCGCACTCCGGGTGCTGCATGCCCCACTCCCCACCTGAAAGCCTGTGTCCGAAACCAGGACCGTGTCGAGCGCAGAGGCTATCCGTAGGGTCCGAACCGCCCGGACCAGGGCCCCACCGTCGCAAAACGGTTTGACCGCGGGCCGCATCCGGCGGTGGGATGGCGGGCCATGAGCGCAGCACAGATGCACCCCGGCCAACACGCCCCGGACGACGACCTCGTACGACGGCTTGTCGCCGGGCAGATGCCGCAGTGGGCCGGGCTCGCGGTGCGGCGGGTTCCGTCCGGTGGGACCGTCAACGCCATGTACCGGCTGGGCGACGACATGGTCGTACGGCTGCCGCTGATCAAGGGCGGAGCCTCGGACGTACTGCTGGAACAGGAGTGGCTGCCGCGCCTCGCGCCCCTGCTGCCCACCGCGCTTCCCGAGGTGGTCGGCGTCGGGGAGCCCGCCGAGGGGTATCCCTGGCCGTGGTCGGTGTATCGGTGGCTGAGAGGAAAGAACCCCGAGGCGGGGGCGCTCACCGAGCCCGTGCCGCTCGCCAGGGATCTCGCCGGGTTCGTGACGGCGATGCGGCGCATCGACCTGTCGGGGGCGCCAACAGCCCATCGTGGAGGGCCACTTGGCTTGCTCGACACCGATACTCGTGCGGCGATCGGCCAACTGCGTGACATCCCGGCGGAAGGCGTCGACTGCGATGCGGTGACGGCCGTATGGGAGGACGCCATGCGGGCCCCCGCCTGGGACGGCCCGCCGGTGTGGCTGCACGCCGATCTCATGCCGGGCAACCTTCTGGTGGACGCCGGCCGGCTCACCGGAGTGATCGACTTCGGGTGCCTGGGGATGGGCGACCCGGCCTGCGATCTGTTCCCCGCATGGAACCTGCTCCCGGCCGAGGCGAGGGAAGTCTTCCGTGAGGCGGTCGGCGTGGACGACGCGACCTGGAACCGCGGCCGGGCGCGGACACTGTCGCAGGCCGTCGTCGCGCTGCCCTACTACCGCACGACGAACCCGGCGATGGCGCACAACGCCCGCCATGTGATCCGCGAGGTGCTGGGTGACCAACAGGCGCTCTGTATACGGTAGTTGAGGGTTCGTGGCTGTGCCCCGGCCGGGCCGTCGACCTCTCCAGGGCACAGTACGGCGGCTCAGCCGAGCGGCTTCTCCAGTACGGACTTGCGGTGGCTGAACGTCTCGATCGAGTAGCGGCCGTGGTAGCTGCCCATGCCGCTCTCGCCGACCCCGCCGAACGGCAGGTCGGAGACCGTCAGATGGGCGAGCGGCAGGCCGAACCCGAGCCCTCCCGACGACGTCTCGGCGGCCAGGCGCTCACGCGTGGTGTCCGAGTCGGTGAAGGCGTACAGGGCCAGCGGCTTGTCGCGGTCGTTGATGAACCCGATGGCCTCGTCCAGGCCCGCCACGGTGACGATCGGCAGGATCGGGCCGAAGATCTCCTCCCTCATGACCGGGGACGTGGGGTCGACGTCGGCCAGGACGGTGGGCGCGATGTACTTGGTGGCCCGGTCGGCGGCGCCGCCGGTCACGGCGCGGCCCGAGTCGAGCAGCGAGCCGAGCCGGTCGAAGTGCCGCTCGTTGACGATCCGGCCGTACTCCTTGGAACTCTGCGGCTCGGGGCCGAAGAGGGCCTCGACCGCGCGGACGAACTCCGGCTCCAGGGCGCGGGCGGTTTCCGGGTCGGTCAGGACGTAGTCGGGTGCGACACAGGTCTGGCCGGCGTTGAGGAACTTGCCCCGGGCCAGCCGGTCGGCGACGACGGCCAGGTCGGCGCCGCGGTCGATGAACGCCGGGGACTTGCCGCCCAGTTCGAGGGTGATCGGGGTGAGGTTTTCGGCGGCGGCTCGCATCACGATGCGGCCGACCGTGCCGTTGCCGGTGTAGAAGATGTGGTCGAAGCGCTCGGCGAGCAGCGCGGTGGTCTCGGGTACGGCGCCCTCGGCGACGGCGACCGCGGCGGTGTCGAGGTACTGCGGCAGCAGCCGGGCGATGGCCGCGGAGGCGGCGGGGGCCAGCTCGCTGGGCTTGACGACGACCGCGTTGCCGGAGGCCAGCGCGCCGAGCATCGGCGTCAGCAGGAGCTGGACCGGATAGTTCCAGGGGGCGATGACGAGGACCACGCCCAGCGGGTCGTACTGCGTCCAGGCCGTCGCGTCCGCTCCGAGGTGCGCGGGAACCGGCGCGGACTCCGGGCGCAGCCACTCGGCGAGGTGCTCCAGGGTGTGGTCGATCTCGCGGACGGTGAAGTCGATCTCGGTACGGAAGGCTTCGGTCGAGCTCTTGCCGAGGTCGGCGTGCAGGGCCTGCGCGAGGTCGGCACCGTGGATCGTGAGCATCTCGCGCAGTCGGCGCAGCTGGGTGGTGCGCCACTCGACGGGCTTGGTGCGGCCGGATCGGAAGGTGGCGCGCAGCCGGGCGACGATCTCGGCGGGCTGCTCGGGGGTGTGGTGGTTCACGGTGCCTCGCTGGTCAGTGCCGGCCTGACTGCCCGGGAGGGCGGGCAGGTCGAGCCGTGCCGAATAGTTCGATGCATACACCAACCATTGAGGTTCGCCAATAATTCCGTGAATTCCGTGCCGGCGGAAAATACTTTCGGTGAGCGTCCGCGTGCGGACGGCTCCCGTCATTCACGGTCCCCGGTGCTGGGGGCGGAACCGGCTCGCTCGGCTACATGCGGGGCTGGCCGTAGTACCGCGCGAACTGTTCGAGGTAGGAGGGCTCGCCGGCGTGCTTGGCCGCGTCGTACTCGGGAGCGCTTCTGATCTGGTCCTGCGTCCGGGCCACGTAGACCGTCTCCGTGGTGGCGTCGATGCGCTCGATGGTCCCGACGGGCAGGAGTACGTGTCTGCCGAAGATCCAGACTCCGGTGTCGACCACCAGGTGCGCGGCACCGACCGCGTCGGAGTGCTTGTCGATCTTCCCGATGTGACCGTCGGTGGCTTCCACCCGGTAGCCGACGAGGTCAACTCCCGCCCTGTATCCGGCAGTTGGCCGGTATTCCCAGATCTCGTCGCTCACCATGTCGCCTCTCCGCCGCGCGGGTACGGGCCGTCGCCGATTGCCGTGAACGTACGTCGGTGGCGGGAGCGCTGCACCTCGGCGCGCCTACCGGTAACTCCGTGTGATGCTCCGGGGTGCGGATGGCGGGGCGTCGGGTCACGATGGGAGCCGCTCCCGGGCCGGGCCACCCTCCGACGGTGACACCGGCGCCCGGAGGGGCGTCGACACCGCCACACCCCCTCGTCCTTCGTCCGATCCCGGAGCAGATGATGCTGTCGCCCCACCGTTACGTCGTCCATGAACTCCTGGCCCTCCTGCGCAGCCGGGAACGCAGGGCCGCCCAGTCGCCGGGGGACACCCGTGCGCGACAGGCGCGGGACGACGCGGCGTACACGCTGTGCGTCCTGATGGGGGAGCGGAGCATGCCCGCCGCGGTGGAGGCGGCCGAGCGCTACCTCGCACACAGCCGCGGCGTGGCGCTGCCGGCCGTCGCCCTGGCCCCCGACGGGGCTCGCTGACGAGCGAGGCCCACGCCCCGGTCTGAAATTCCTGACCGTTGGTGGAGGCCGGGGCCCGCGCTCACGGTCGTCGAGCAGGGAAGACAGCACCTGCCAGAACCGGTCAGGAATGGAGAAGCGCGGCTACCGGGCCGCAATTAGCGTGGTCGTCATGAGGCACACCGGGGCGGTGTGACCCACGAATCCAGGAGCGATCATGACCACCACCGGCTCTTCCACCCAGGGCATCAAGACCGTGCTGCACCCCGTCTCCGACCTCGCGGCGGCCAAGGCCGTGTACACCGCTCTGCTCGGCGTCGCGCCGCAGAGCGACGAGCCGTACTACGTCGGATACGAGGCCGAGGGCCAGCAGATCGGACTGGTACCGGGCGGCGCGGAGCAGGGAATGGCCGGGCCGGTGGCGTACTGGCACGTGCCGGACATCGAGGCGAAGCTCGCCGAGGTGACGGCCGCCGGCGCGAAGCTGAAGGACCCCACGCGCGATGTGGGCGGCGGCCGCCTGGTGGCCACCTTCACCGACCCCGACGGCAACGTCCTCGGGCTGCTCCAGGACCGATGAGCGCGGACCGCACGCCGGCCGGAGAGGCACCGCGCCGCCCCGGCCGGTCCCGCGGATCACGTCGGACCATTGCCGCGGCCGCGGCGACGAAGTAGAACCGTACGTACCGCTCGCAGCTGCGCGCAGCGCCGGGCGGGCCGAGTCGGGCGACACCGGCGGAGACCGCGCAGGCGGCCCGTCCCACAGATGGAGAACGCGATCAGCATGGCCAAGAGGACGGACATACAGTCGCCCGCGCCGCACGCCGCCGACAGCCACGACATGATCCGTGTGCACGGCGCGCGTGAGAACAACCTCAAGGACGTCAGCATCCAGATCCCCAAGCGCCGCCTCACGGTGTTCACCGGGGTCTCCGGCTCGGGCAAGAGCTCGCTGGTGTTCAACACGATCGCCGCCGAGTCGCAGCGGCTGATCAACGAGACGTACAGCGCCTTCGTGCAGGGCTTCATGCCGACCCTCGCACGGCCCGAGGTCGACGTCCTCGACGGCCTGACCACCGTGATCACCGTCGACCAGCAGCGGATGGGCGCCGACCCGCGCTCCACGGTCGGCACCGCCACCGACGCCAACGCGATGCTGCGCATCCTCTTCAGCCGCCTCGGTAAGCCGCACATCGGCCCGCCCAGCGCGTACTCCTTCAACACCGCGTCGGTGAAGGCGAGCGGTGCGATCACCGTCGAGCGCGGCAACAAGACCAAGGCGCGGAAGGCGACCTTCAGCCGCACCGGAGGCATGTGTACGCGCTGCGAGGGCCGGGGCGCGGTCTCCGACATCGACCTCACCCAGCTGTACGACGACTCGAAGTCGCTCTCCGAGGGCGCGTTCACCATCCCCGGCTGGAAGTCGGACAGCCAGTGGACCGTGCAGGTCTACGCCCAGTCCGGCTTCGTCGACCCCGACAAGCCGATCCGCGAGTACACCAAGAAGGAGCTGCGGGACTTCCTCTACGGGGAGCCGGTCAAGGTGAAGGTCAACGGGGTGAACCTCACCTACGAAGGGCTCATCCCCAAGATCCAGAAGTCGTTCCTGGCCAAGGACAAGGAGGCGCTGCAACCGCACATCCGGGCCTTCGTGGAGCGCGCGGTCACCTTCACCGTCTGCCCCGAGTGCGACGGCACCCGGCTCAGCGAGGGTGCCAGGTCGTCGAAGATCAAGCGGATCAGCATCGCGGACGCCTGCGCGATGGAGATCCGCGACCTGGCCGAGTGGGTACGCGGCCTCAAGGAGCCTTCCCCAAGCTCTTCGAGCAGGGGATACCCCATGGTCGCGCCGCTGCTCAGCGCGCTTCAGCAGACCCTCGACTCGTTCGTCGAGATCGGCCTCGGCTACCTGGCGCTCGACCGGCCCGCGGGCACCCTGTCGGGCGGTGAGGCGCAGCGCGTCAAGATGATCCGCCACCTCGGATCCTCGCTCACCGATGTCACGTACGTCTTCGACGAGCCCACCGCGGGCCTGCACCCGCATGACATCCAGCGGATGAACGAGCTGCTGCTCCGCCTGCGGGACAAGGGCAACACGGTGCTCGTCGTGGAGCACAAGCCGGAGATGATCGCCATCGCCGACCATGTCGTGGACCTCGGACCCGGCGCCGGTACGGCGGGAGGCGCCGTCTGCTTCGAGGGCACCGTCGAAGGGTTGCGGGCCGGTGGCACCATCACCGGGCGGCACCTCGACGACCGGACCACCGTCAAGGAGACGGTGCGCGAGTTCAGCCACGCGCTGAAGATCCGGGGCGCGACGGCGAACAACCTGCGTGACGTGGACATCGACATCCCGCTCGGCGTGCTGACGGTCGTCACCGGTGTCGCCGGTTCCGGCAAGAGCTCGCTCGTGCACGGTTCGATCCCCGCCGGCGAAGGGGTGATCTCGGTCGACCAGAGCCCGATCAAGGGCTCGCGGCGCAGTAACCCGGCCACGTACACCGGACTGCTCGACCCGATCCGCAAGGCGTTCGCCAAGGTCAACGGCGTGAAGCCGGCGCTGTTCAGCGCCAACTCCGAGGGCGCCTGCCCCACCTGCAACGGCGCGGGGGTCATCTATACCGACCTCGGCATGATGGCGGGCACGGCCACCACGTGCGAGGACTGCGAGGGAAAGCGGTTCGACGCCTCGGTGCTCGACTACCACCTCGGCGGCCGCGACATCAGCGAGGTGCTCGCGATGTCGGTGACCGAGGCCGAGGAGTTCTTCGGCGCGGGCGAGGCGCACACCCCGGCCGCACACCGCATCCTCGAACGGCTCGTGGACGTCGGGCTCGGCTACCTCACCATCGGCCAGCCGCTGACCACCCTGTCCGGCGGCGAGCGGCAGCGGCTCAAGCTGGCGACCCACATGGGCGACAAAGGCGGTGTGTACGTCCTGGACGAGCCGACCACGGGCCTGCACCTCGCCGACGTCGAGCAACTCCTCGGGCTGCTCGACCGGTTGGTGGACTCCGGCAAGTCGGTCATCGTCGTCGAGCACCACCAGGCGGTCATGGCCCACGCGGACTGGATCATCGACCTCGGCCCCGGCGCGGGCCACGACGGCGGCCAAGTCGTCTTCGAGGGAACCCCGGCCGAGCTGGTCGCCGCCCGCTCCACGCTCACGGGGGAGCACCTGGCGGCGTATGTGGGTGGGTGACGCGATCAGAGCATGCCCCCTGTGGACCCTGTGCCCTCTGTGCCCCCTATGCGACGAGGCCGAGGTTCGGGTCGATGTCCGCCAAGTCGCAACTGGCGTCCCAGAGTTGAGCTGCGACCGCCGTGTCGGTGAGATGGCTCCACAGGGGCTCGCGCCGCGGTTCGCCGCGTAGGCCGAAGACGCGCGGGCCCCAGAGTTCGCCGCCCTCGATCCGCGGATCGAGGACGGCTCTCACCGCGGGCCACGCCCCGGCGTGCTTGCCCTGGACGACGAGACCCGCGGGCAGGCCGCGCAGCCGCTCGCCGGAAGTCCGCACCTGAACAGGTGGCCGCGAGGGGGTGAGCGAGTCCAGTGCGCCACCGGGGTGGACCACCACGCTGGTCACCGGGCTGCCGACCGCGCGCAGACGGCGGTCGAGTTCGAGGCCGAAGTGCATCTGGGCCAGCTTCGACCGTCCATATGTGCGCTTGGGCCGGTAGCCCTCGGTGGATTGGAGGTCGTCCAGGTCGAGTCGTTCGGACTTCGCCGCGAAGCTGCCCACCGTCACGATGCGGGCGGCCGGCGCCGCCGACAGCAGAGGTGCGAGCCATCGGGTCAGTGCGAGGTGCCCGAGGTGGTTGGTGGCGAACATGAGCTCGTGGCCGTCCCGGGTCTCGCGGCGCGGCGGATCGTCGAGAGCCACCCCGGCGTTGTGGACCACCGCGTCGAGACGGTCCAGCTTCAGCGCCTCCACGGAGCGCCGCAGGGACGCCAACTCGGCCAGATCCAGGCGCACTTGGAGGATCCGCGCACCAGGAACCCGGGATTGGATCGAGGCCGCGGCGGCCTCTGCCTTCGCCGGGTTCCGGCTGCCGAGGACGACGGTGGCCCCGGTTCCGGCGAGCTGCTCCGCGACGAAGTAACCGATGCCGGCGTTTCCACCGGTCACCAGGAAGTTCTTGCCCTCGGCGCGCGGCGGTCGACGCACGTCCCATGGTTGGTGCCGGGGTGCTGTGGCCTTCATGAACGCTCCTTGAGTCCGGGTCTTGGGGCGCGGACGGACGGGTTCCCCCTCGGCCGCGGGCCCTCAACCTCACACTCCCGACCGACATCTCACCGATAGCTCGCCGATACGCACCCACGTGCCGGGCGCCGAAACGCCGGGCAGCCGGCGCCGACCGGGGAGAAACGCGACATACCTATACGATCTCGGCCGCACAGGGTGCCGCGAGTTCGGGCCCCTCCACAAGCCGCCGCGTTGCGCGGGATGCGGAAGGAACTCTCCAGTGATGAGAACACGGCTCGCTCGGTCGGTGACCACGCTCGCGTCCGCTGTCGCGCTGGTCGCCGGAAGCGCGGTCTCCGCTTCCGGCGAGCCGGCACGGCCCCAGCCGGACATGGCCGGAGTGCGCGCCGCGTTGCAACGCGTGACGGAGGCGGGGGCGCCGGGCGCGTTCGCCGTGATCCGGGATCATCGCCACCCACGGTCCGATCGGACGCTGGACGTCGGCGAGGCCGACCTGGACGGCACGCCCATGAGGGCCGACGCGCGGTTCAGGGTCGGCAGCAACACCAAGATGTTCACCTCGGTCATCGTGATGCGTCTCGCCGAACAGGGCCGCATCGACCTGGACAAGCCTTTGCGCGACTACCTGCCGACCGGCACACTGCCGGGGAATTGGCCGATCACCGCCCGCCAGGTGTTGGAACACCGTGCCGGGGTGTACGACCACATCAACGACCTCCTTGAGCAGAGCGGCGAGGAAACCACGGCCGCCTTCGAGAAGCGCATCCGGAACACCGTGTACGAGCCCCGGGATCTCGTCGCGCTCTCGGTGAAGCACGGGTTGCAGTACGCCCCGGGGACCGCGTACGCGTACTCGAACACCGGCTTCGTCCTGTTGGCGCTGGCCGCCGAGCACCTCACCGGACGTCCCTACGCCGAGCTGTTGCGCGAGCAGATCTTCGCGCCGCTCGGGCTGCGCCGGACGTCCTTCACCGTGCCCGGGAAGCGCATCACCGGCCGGCACATCACGGGCTACCTGACCCATGACGACCGCGGCAAGCCGCTCCTCGACTCGACCGAGCAGACCGCGTCGTGGATCTGGAGCGCGGGCGGCATCGTCTCCTCCGCCCCCGACCTCGACCGCTTCCTGACCACTCTGCTCGCCGGGAGCGCCGGAGGACTGGTCTCCGACGACTCGCTGCGGCAGATGACCAGGGTGCTCCCCACGAGCACGGCGAAGATCAGCTACGGGCTCGGGGTGCGGGAGATCTCGCTGTCCTGCGGCAGGGTGCTCGGGCACGGGGGAATCGTCCAGGGCTATCAGTCGCAGGCGTTCTCCACGCCGGATGGAGCACGTACGGTCGTCGTCTTCGCCAACGCCTCCAACAACGGTGCGGTGACGGAGGGGTTGATGGACACCCTTGAGCCCGCGTTCTGCGGCGAGCCTCCGGCCGCCGCCCCCCACCGCTCACGCGTCGGTAACGCGGGCGACGCTCCTGTGATCCCGGCTGTCGAGGATCCGCGCATCTGAGAAGCAAGGGGCCCGGCCTCGGCGGAGCCGGCACCGAAGGGGCTGACATCGCGGAGGCGGCCTCCAGGTGGCGAGGGGCGGGGGGAGCCCTAGCGGGCCTTGGGATCGGCTCCCGCCGGGACTTCGTAGATCTTTCCGTCGACGCCGGACCGGTAGAGCCTGCCCGCCGAGAAGCCGCGGTCGCCGTGTCCGTACGTGATCTGGGTGGACAGGTACAGGCCCGACTGCACGGAGCAGAGCGTGCCCTGTTCGGCCCGCCAGATCTGACCGGCTGCATGGGTGGCGATGAGGGGGCGGCCCTGGCTGTCGAGGGTGAGGCCGTCGGGGAGGCCGAGGACGTCGGACGGGCCGGCGGGGATCCAGCGTTCGGGGTGCGCCGGGTCGTCGGCGGGGATGCGGTACAGCGCCGGGGCCGGGGTCGTCTGGATGACGTACACCTGGTCGCCCTCAGGGGAGACGGCGATGCCGTTCGGCATCAGGACGTGGGCCCAGGCCGGGTCGACCCGGCCGTCGGGTGTGACGCGGCCGATGTTCCGGCCGCCCACGGTGGTGGTGTAGACGGTGCCGTCGGGCGCGAGGGCGACGCCGTCGATGCCGCCGAGTCCCGAGGCGTACGTGCTGACCTGGCCGGAGTCCGGGTCCACCAGGAGGAGCTTCGAGACCGGGAGGAGGTCGCCGGTGAGCGAATGGCCGAGGTCGTTCCCGGTGCCGACGAGGAGTCGGCCGTCGTCGCGGACGACGATGCCGCCGTTGGCGCCTATGTTCCCGGTGAGGGCCACGGGCGTGCTGCCCGGCGCGTCGATGCGATAGACGCGGCCGGTGAAGTAGGCCGTGGCGAACATCCGGCCCTGCTTGTCGACGATGATCGACTCGGCCCAGTCGGGTACTTGCGCGACCTGGACGGGGGGCGCGGCCGCGGTGGCCCCGCAGGCGGGCGCCGCATGGGCGGGGGCCGGTGACATCAGAGCCGCGGCTGCGGCCAGCGCGACCGAGAGCAGGGCGCGCGGACCTCGTATCGCGGTGCGGGGCATGTTCGTCGGCCTCATCAATTCCCTTCCCTGTACGGGCTGTTGGGGCCCGGGGTGTTGGGCGGCACTCCGGCTCCGGGATCTTCCGGCACTGTAAGAGTGTGCGTCAACAGGGGGCAGAGGTGAGGGAGTTCCACCGACTGGCTGATGGGTAACTGATGTGTGGCTGAGACGTGCTGCCCGGGGTCGGGGGAGCCTCAGTGGCGGCTGCGGTTGCCGATGAGGAGGCGGTAGAGGGCGAGCACGATGACCGAACCGACGATGGCGGCGATCCACGTCGAGAGGTGGAAGAACCCGTTGATGGAGTGGACGTGGAAGATGACCTTCCCCAGCCATCCACCGAGGAGCCCGCCCACGATGCCGATGACCATCGTGACGAGGCAGCCGCCCGGGTCCCTGCCGGGCATGATTGCTTTGGCGATGGCGCCGGCGAGAAGGCCGATGAGGATCCAGGCAATGATGCTCATGGTGAGTCCGTCCCAGGGTCGGGGTGCCCGCGCCATCACGGAGCGGCGCGGGCGATGAGCTGTTCCGGGGGGCCGAGGGCCTTGTCTGGAAGAGTGCCCAGACCGGCCATCGGTAAGCCGGCCGCATCGGCCATTGGGGTGCCATCGGGAGTGCATGGGGGCAGCCGCGCCCGACGGGCGGTGCCGCTCCGGGCAGTGCGCCCGCACCTGGCACCCGCTCGCCGTGCTCGTCCGTACGGACCTTCCCGCGGAGCAGTGGCTGGACGGGCGCTCGCGTAGTCAGCTGTGCGCGACGGTGAGCTTGTAGAAGGCGACACGGGCGCCGTTGGTCGTGCTGTTGGAGGACGACTGGTTGTAGGAGCCCGCTTTGAAGTACTGCTGGTAGCTGTTGAAGGAGGACGGGATCGCGTAGTGGGTGGTACTTCCGTTGACCGTCAGGTCGATGGTGTGGCCCCCGGAGACGCCGATCGTGTAGCTCCATGTCGTGCCGACGGGCACATGCCCCACCGGGTGCGTGGTCTGCCCGCCCGAAGGCGATTTCTCCGTGCCCAGGACGATGTCGCCGTTGGAGCGGTAGTAGAGCTCGACCAGCGGTTTGGTGGACGGGCCGCCCTTGCCGAGGTGGATCTGGCCGACGCAGACGTTGGACGTCACCGATACCACGCGCAGCGTCGCGTTCAGCCGGTGGGTTCCGCCGAGCGGCCAGTTCGCGGCGCTGCCGTCGCGGTTCATCTCGCGCAGTTCGGAGCGGGCGTAGTGGGAGTTCGGCGTGGTGACACCCTTCTCCGGCGCCCAGAACGTCATCGCGCCGTCGTGGGAGTCGCTGTAGAAGTACGCGTCCTGGAACCCGTTGGCGCCCTGGAGCCGGGACGACGGGATCGTGGTCGGCGACCCGGGGGAGCCCACCGGCTCCTGGAGTTCCCACACCGACAGGTCGAAGTTGCCGCCGGGCGCGACCGGCGCGGTCGGGAGAGCGCCGGTGTCGCTTTGCAGGGCAACTTGCTTGACATCAGGGGCGGTTGAGGGCGATGAGGTCGCCAAGGCCAGGGTGGCGATGGCGGCAGCGGCAGTGGCAGTGGCGAGGGGGAGGAGCAGGGGGCGTATGCGCATCGGGGGACCTTCTTGTGGGGGCGGCGGTGACTCGCTGGCCGGTCGGCGGTCGGCGAGCGCGGGACTTCTCCGTGGCGTGCGCGTGAGTTCAGCATGATGAACGTCATGCTTGGATATGAACGGAAACCGTAGGACCCTGGCGTGGGCGCGTCAATAGAAGTGCCGCCCGCCGTTCGGTGAACCGCGAACGGGGTACCCGGCGTGACATGGCATCAGGACCTCGGCTCCAGCGGCGTACCTGGCGAGCGGCGGTGGCTCGTGCGGCCGTGCTGATCGTGGGCTTCGTCTGCATGGTCGCCTTCGCGGTGGTGCTGGCCCGGGCCACCCTGGTGCCGTCACCCGCGTCCGTCCGGCTGACGCACACCAACCTGCACCCGGGTGACTCGATACGGGCCTATCTCGCGCAGCCCCACTGGCGGGACGCGGTCAAGCAGGTCGGCGGCAACGTGCTGCTCGGCATGCCTTTCGGGGTGCTGCTGCCGGTGCTCTTTCCCAGGACGCGCGGTCTCGTACGCGTGGTCCTGATGACCGCGTTCGTGATGTTGACCGTCGAGGCGGCCCAGGGCCTGTTGGTCACCGGCCGAGCCTTCGACATCGACGATGTCATCCTCAACTCGCTCGGCTCCTTTGCCGGTTACCTGCTTCTTGGCCGCCGGCTCGGCCGCGCGCTGCACCCCCGGCGCCACCATTGGTGGCAACGCGCTCCCGCCGAGGTCGCTCGTGATCCCGACGGGTCGAAGCCGCATCTGCCCGCGATTCCGAGGGCGGTGCGGAAGCCGGTCCGGTGAGTGCGGGCTACCGGACCGGACCCCGCGCTCACCCCGTACTTCTCACTCCGTGGTGATCCCCGTGATGACCGCGTCGCCCAGGGGGGCCTCGTCCTCGTCGTAGCCCGCCGTTCGCAGGGCGGCGGTGACCGTCCGGCGGGCCTCCTGCTCGGCGGCCTCGGTGTCGTCGGCCTCCACCTCCAGGCGGATGCTGAAGGCGGACGATCCGCTGTAGAAGGTGAGCATCTCCAGATGCTCCTCCTCGCCGACGCGGGTTCCGCGCGGATCGGCGGGGCGCAGCGCGCGTTCGAGGGCCTCCGTGGTCGCCTCGGTGCGCTCCGCGAGCAGGGTTCCGGGGATCGTTACGACGTAAGTGGTCATAGACCTACGGGGTTCCCAGCGGGCTCCCCTCGTACACCCCGGCGTACCGCGAACGGGGTGCGGCACTGTGATGGGCGGGCGGCCCACAGGCTCTCAGGCCGGGTGGTGGGACGGTGTGACCTGGGCGATGAGCAGGGCGATGTCGTCGTGGCCCTGGGGTGGGGGCAGTGCGGCGAGGAGCCGTTCGCAGGTCGCTTCGAGGGGCAGACGATGGTGGGTGAGCGCGTCGAGCAGGGCGCGCAGCCGGTCGTCGATGGGCTGGTCGCGGGTTTCGACGAGGCCGTCGGTGTACAGGACGAGCCGGTCGCCGGGCGCGCAGTCGACCGTGGTCGCCTGGAAGGGGACGCCACCGACGCCCAGCGGCGCGCCGGTGGGGAGCCGCAGGAAGCGGGGAGCGCGGCCCGGGCGGTCCCAGATGGGCGGCAGGTGGCCGGCGAGGGCGATGCGGCAGTGCGTGCGGTGCGGGTCGTAGACGGCGTACACGCAGGTGGCGGTCGTCTCGTCCAGCTCGCCGGTGATGCGGTCGAGGTGGTGCAGGACATCGGCGGGGTCGAGGTCGAGGCCGGCCAAGGTCCGGGTGGCGGTCCGCAACTGGCCCATCGTCGCTGCCGCGTTGATGCCGTGTCCCATCACGTCACCGACGACCAGCGCGGTCTTGTCGCCGGCCACGGGAATGGCGTCGAACCAGTCGCCGCCGGCCTCGCCGATGGCGGCCGCGGGCTGGTAGCGGTAGGCGACGTCGAGCCCCGTGGGCTGGGGCGGCTGGCGCGGCAGGAGGTGGCGTTGGAGCGAGAGGGCGGCGTGGCGCTGCTGCTGGTACCAGCGGGCGTTGTCGATGGAGACGGCGGCCCGGGTGGCCAGTTCGAGGGCCAGGACCGCGTCGTCATGGGTGAAGGGCTGCGGGTTGCGGGCCCGTTTGAGGTCGAGAGCGCCGAGGACTTCTCCGCGCGCGATCAGCGGGACCGCCAGGTAGGAGTGCAGTCCGGCGCGGGCGAGCAGGGCGGCGGCCTCGTCGTCACGGGCTATGTTCGCCAGGTCTCCCGGCCCGACCTGGCTGATCAGAACGGGCCGGGCCGTGGTGACGCACCGGGTGACCAGGCGTTCCGCGTTGTACTTCGCGATGTGGCCCGGGGGGTCGGCCGCCTGGAGTGCGTCGGTGGGATAGGCGGACGCGACGGCCAGGGCGCGGATGGACACGGGCCCCGTCGAAGGATCCTTGGCGGCGCCGTGGCCTTCCAGGACGGAGTCGAGGAGGTCGACGGCCGCGATGTCGGCGAGGTCGGTCACCACCAGGTCCGCCAGCTCGTGGGCGGTGCGGTTCAGGTCGAGGGTGGTGCCGACGCGCACCGACGCGCGCGCGATGAGGTCGAGGCGTCTACGGGCCTCGGCCGCCTCGTTCGCCGCGTGGTACTGCTCGCTGACGTCCACGATCGACGTCGCGACGCCGAGGACCCGGCCGGCCGGGTCCTCCAGGCGGTAGTACGACACGTTCCAGGCGTGCTCGCTCGGGTCGCCCGGGGTCTGCCCGATGGCCGTCTGGTCGAGCAGCGGCACGCCCGTCTCCAGGACCCGGCGCATCGCGGCCTCGATGTGCGTGGTCTCCAGGAACGGCAGGGCGTCACGGACGGTGCGGCCCATGTGCTCGGCGGCGGGAACCCCGTTGATCCGTGCCAGCGCAGGGTTGACCAGCACGTAACGCAGCTCGGTGTCGAGCACCGCGAGCCCGATCGGCGACTGCGTCACGAGGCGTACCGAAAGGGCCAGGTCGCGCTCCACCGCGCGCAGCGTCGGCTCGTCGGTGGCGATCCCCAGCGCGTACAGGCCGCCGTGCTCGTCCTGGAGCCGCATGTTGCGGAACTCCACCATCCGCGTACGGCCGTCCTTGTGCCGGATCGGGAAGACGCCCGCCCACGTCCCGCCGCCGCTCATCACCTGGGCGAACAGGTCGAGGACCAGGGGGCGGTGCTCCTCGGCGATCATGAGATTCGCGGCGGAACGGCCGAGCGCCTCCTGCGCGTCCCAGCCGAACAGTTCATGGGCCTGCGGGCTCCACAGGGCGATCCGGCCGGCCTCGTCGAGGACGATCGCGGCGACGCCCAGCACGTCGAGGAGGCCGCCCGGTTCCGTTGTGGCGACGCGCAGGGGACCGAGCCGCTCCCCGAAGACCTCGGATGCGTTCATGGTCGGCCCTTCGTCAGCCCGCCGGGCACCTCACTGCTGTCTCTCTCGGCACCTTCACCATCTTCTCCCGGCGCGGGGAGATCGGCAGAGCAGATACGGGAAGAGGATCAGGGCGCACACGCTGAGTGACCTCGGGAGTGACCTCGGCCGTCGACCCTGCTCGATCCTGGTGGACGGGTCAGCGCGACCGGTCGGGCTGCGCCTCCCGGTCCTGCGCACGGGGCTTTCCGCGCTGCTCGTCGTGCTGGGCCAGGACCGCGAGGAGGCTGGCCACCGTCAGTCCAGCCTCGGCCGGGTGTCTCAGGGGAGTGCCCGCTTCGATGTGGTACGTGTTGGAGCGTCCGCGCCGGGTGTGGGAGAGGTATCCGGCCTCCTCCAGATCGGCGATGATCCGCTGGACGGCGCGCTCGGTGAGCCGGCAGTGCGCGGCGATGTCGCGTATGCGGGTCGAGGGGTCGTCGGCGATCGCGGCCAGCACGCGGGCGTGGTTGGTGAGGAACGTCCAGCCTGCATGCGGTTCAGGTACGGCACCCATCCCTTCAGGGTAGGACGGGGCTTTCGCGCAAACAATCAGGCGAAACACATTTCACGAATTACCTGGCACTGTTACCTGCCGCTTCGAGCTTTGGAGTCTCGGGCCACGCACTTCGGGCCCGCCGTTGTGAAGCGAATCACATGGGTGGACGGTCACGTTTGGTCGGGGCGAGGTGTCTCGATGGGCATGCGTGGACAGGTGGCCTTGGTGAACAAGTGGCCTCGGTGAACAGGTGGCCTGGGTGAACAGGGAAGAGAGGTCTGGCGTGATGCCGGGGTATTCATGCGCGTCGGTGGGGGAGGCGGGCCGTGACTGAGGATGCCTTCAGCGAGCACCGCCCGCTGCTGTTCACCATCGCCTACGAGATGCTGGGCAGCGCGGCCGACGCCGAGGACGTGCTTCAGGAGAGCTATCTGCGGTGGAGCGCGGTCGATCCGGCCGAGGTCGAGCATCCGCGCGCCTACCTGGTGCGCGTGGTGACCCGGCAGGCGCTCAACCATCTGCGTGCGGTCAAGGCGCGACGCGAGGAGTACATCGGCACCTGGCTTCCCGAGCCGATCCGTACCGGACCCGCGGTGAGCGAGGACGCGATCCTGGCCGAGTCGGTGTCGATGGCCCTGATGCTCGTGCTGGAGACGCTGAACCCGACCGAGCGCGCGGTGTTCGTGCTGCACGACGTGTTCGGCTACAGCCACGGCGAGATCGCCGCCTCGGTCGGCAAAACCGAAGTGACGGTACGTCAGATCGCCCACCGGGCACGGCAGCACGTCCAAGCGCGGCGCCGTCGCTTCGAGCCCGACTCCGAGGCCACCCGGGAGATCGTCCAGCGGTTCCTCCTCGCCACGTCGACCGGTGAGATCCAGGGGCTGATGGATCTGATGGCGCCCGACGTCGTCCAGATCGCCGACGGCGGCGGGAAGGTGACCGCCGCGCGCCGCCCGATCACCGGCAGCGAAGAGGTCGCCCGGTTCGTCCTCGGTGTGGCCCGCACCAGCATCACCCCCGACACCCGGATCGAGCACGCCACGTACAACGGCATGCCCGCGGCACGGTTCCTGACCGACGGCGAACTCGACTGGCTGGTCGCCTTCGAGATCCACGACGGACGGATCACCGGCCTGTATGCCATGCGCAACCCGGACAAGTTGCACCGGGACGACGCGGTGCGCCTGCTCGACCGAGGAGTGCGCTGACGGGGGAGACCGTGATGGTTGAGCGAGTACGGAAAGGAGGAGCGTGCCCGCGCCCACGGCCGGCGCCGCCGTCGTCCGTTCCGGCATCCGTACGGCACCCTCGCCGCCACCGTGTTCGGCCCGGCCCGCCTCCCGGCGCCCACGAGGGCGGCGGTCTGCCTCCGGGCCTGCCGCAACGACCGATCTACGGGATGACGTTGGGGCTCGGTGCGGCGTTGGGGCCCGGCGAGCACTCCAACTGCTTCTGGCTCGGGATGGCCCCGCAGATCGTCACGGACTCCGCCGGTGCGTCGTCGGTGACCGCGAGCATCTGCGTGTATGTGTCCCGGTCGGTCCGGATCGTGGCCTGGAGTTCCAGGCCGGTCCGGTCCCGGATCTTGACGACGTCCCCGACCGCGCCGTTCTCGATCCGCCCCCACACCGCATGGCAGGCGGGGCTGTACCGCAGCTCGATGTGCATGCCACGCAGCCACGTGTCGTGCGATGTGCTCGCGTCCCACTGGCAGTCCATGGCCTGCGGATCACGCCGTAGGCAGGTGTCTCCGGAACAGCGCGCGTCGACCTTCCCGCCCGCGGGCACCGGAGCCCCCTGGCCGGTCCCGGAACCCGAGGCCTGGGCGCCGGGCGTCTTGGCGGCTCCACCTGCGCCGGACGCGGTCCCCATGACCAGAACTGTGGCGACCGCACCCATGACCGCGCCCGACGCTATGTAGCCCACGGCCCCGAGTCTTCGCCGCCAGGACGACCGGCCGAGGAACCGACGCCGGGCGGGCGCCGGTTCGGATGGGCGGGGCGAGCCCTGCGGCGGCTCGGCGGTCAGGGGTTCCAGGGACTCCGAAGTCGCGGAGCCGGGCTCAGGCGCTGCGGGCCCGGGCGCCAACGCCTCATCGGCAACCGGCTCCTGGCCGGGCGGCTGCGTCTGCCCCGCCGCCCCGAGGAGATCGAGCAGCGGACGCGGGTCGGCTCTCGTGGCCGCCGCGAACTGCTCGACGGCCACCTTGGAAGGGAGCTGCTTGCCGTTCAGGAAGCGCTCCCAGGAGGAGCGGCTGTAGTGCGTCCGGTCGGCCAACTGCCCGTAGCTGAAGCCGGATGCCAACTTGATGCGGCGCAGTTCCCCGAAGAGCTGTTCCTGCGTCCCCGCCGGTGCATCGGTCCGGTCCGACACGTGGTTCCCCCGTCATCACTCGCGGCGGACGGCAACTCTCCTGGCCATCACGCGGACCACAGAGTAACCGGACCTTTCGTCCGCGGCCGTCCATGTGGGCCTCGCACATGTCGCAAGGTGGGACAGTGTGTGCATCGCCACATTTCGAGGTCGCTCGGCGTTCCGTCGAAAGGCGGCGCGGTAGTCCCCGGGGGCGCCGACCGGTCTGTCTGGCGAAACAGTCCGGACAGGCCAGGACACCGATCCGCGCTGAAACCTGCCCGGCGAGGTCCGCCGCGGAGGACCGACGGGTCCTGCGCGGCGAACCGATGGGCCCTGGGTGTCAGCCGTCGATGCGGTGCTGGGTCCAGAAGGAGCTCAGGTCCGTGGTTGTGGCGGCCTGCGCGGCCGCCTTGAACTCGGCCGTCGTCGAGACGCCGTACCAGTGCGAAGTGGCGTAATCCTTCAGCAACTTGGCCATGACGCTGTCACCGAGGACGCGCCGCAGGTCGTGCAGCGCGCACTTGCCGTAGCCGTAGACGACGGTCGAGTACCGGGAGGAATGGGCGTCCCAGTAGGCCATCGAGTTGGTGATCTTCTCGGCGGACGACGCCCACGACACGCTGTTCCAGCAGTTGGCACCGGTCTTGTTCAGCGCCAGATCGGTGGAGTAGTCGGCGAACGCCTCGTCCAGCCACGGGTTGTTGTACTCGTCGTCGCCGACGATGCCGTACCACCACTGGTGTCCGATTTCGTGGGTGAGCGCCGTGGTGGAGACCAGGTCGAGGACGAAGCCGGGGTACTCCATGCCGCCGAACCAGTAGTTGTTGTCGATCACCGCGTCCAGTTCGCCGTATGGATAGGCCCCGAAGCGGGCCGCATGTGTGTCCACGGCGGACTTGGCGGTGGCCAGCATCGACTGGGCGTCGGAGGAGCTGATGTCTGAGACCGAGTAGATGTTGATGGCGGTGCCGGCGGGCGAGGTGCCGGAGATCTTGCTGAACGGGCCGGCCGCCCAGGCGAAGTCGCGGACCTTGGACGCGGTGGCCGTGGTGACGGTGCGTCCGCTGGAGCCGGGGGTGTCGACCGAGGTGCCGGTGGCCGGGACCAGCAGGCCGGTGGGGTGGTCGAGGGTCACCTTGAAGTCGGCGGCCAGCGAGTAGAAGGACTCGCCGTTGTTGGTGTACGGGTCCAGATGCCAGCCGGCCGCGTCGCGGATGGCCAGGACGGGCAGGGCGTTGCCTATGTTGTTGAACGCCCCGTCGGCGCCGAAGCGGTCGGCGCCGTTCGGCACGGTGATGCCCAGGTCGAAGCCGATCGTGGCGCTCTGCCCCTGCGTCAGCGGCGTCGGCAGGTCGATCTTGAGTGCCGTGCAGCCGACCGAGAGGGCGCCCGCGGTTCCCCCGGTGACGTTGCTGACCGTGATCGGCATCGCCGAGCAGGTGCCGTGGTAGTTGTCCCACAGCCTCAGATACACCTCGCTGAGCGCGGTGGACGAGGCGTTGGTGAAGGTCGCACTCTCGTGCCCGGTCCAACTGTTGCCGCTCGTGTTGCTGGTCAGACTGACGTTGTACGAGGGCGCGGCAGGCGTACGGGTCGAGTCGGCGGGCGGGGTCGAGCCGCCGGAGGTGTTCAGGGCGATGTCGTCCAGGACGAAGCTCGTCTGGAGGCTGTAGTCCTCCGTGCCGGTGAAGGCGACGTTGACTGTCTGCCCTGCGAAGCCCGACACGTCGAGCGACTTCTGCACGTACCCGGTGTTCTTGTCGAGGTTCGAGTACGTCGCCAGCGTCGTACTGCCGATCTTCGCCGTCAGCTTGTCGTACGCGGTCGACGAGGTCGTCTCGTCGGTGTCGATGTGCAGCCAGAACGTGAGGGTGGCGGTGCTGCATCCCGACGGGATGGTGACGCTCTGGGAGAGCGTGTCGGTGTGTGTGCTGCCCACACCGTTCAGCCAGGCGAAGTGGGTGCCGCCGTGGGCGCTCTCACCGGTGCGGTTGGTGATCACACTCGTGGACGACTGGCTCCAGGGTGAAGTACCGCTCTCGAAACCGCCGTTGGCGACCACCTGCGTCGGCGTGCAGGCATCCGCGCGCGGCGCCTGGGCCGACGCGGGGGTGGCGGGAAGGGAGACGGCAGCCAGCGCGGCGACGGCGCATGCGGCCGCCGCGAGGGACTTGTGGGGGGTCGATCTCACACGGAACTCCTTTGAGACGGCCGGGATTCCGGCCTGCTCGATGGCCGTCCGGACCGGCTTGGGTGCGCCGGAGGACGACCGCGGACTGTGCGCGGCACGTGCACGATCACTGAGGTGAGACTTGTGCTGCTGCCTTCCTGGGGTCAGGGCGACAACTGGGGGGAAGCTTGGCAGGTCTGATCAGGGCATGCCAAGAGAAGTGCTGGAGGTGTTTATGGCCAGTCACGGACCATCATTTCCATGCGCCACCCGCGTGGTGCGGGCACTCGCGCACCGCGGGACGCAGAGGCGGCTCAGCCGGACCTCGACCCGGAGTCCCCGCTCCCTTGCCGGGGTGGGGCGGCGGTCTCGGCGACCGCGGCGGACAGGTGCTTGCGTACGGGTTCGGGCAGCGGCGTACCCCTCGTGGAGACCACCACCTGCTCGGCCAGGCAGCGCAGTTTGGTGTTGGTGTGCTGGGAGGTGGCGACGAGCACCCTCCAGGCGTCGTCCGGAGTGAGGGCGAAGGCGGCCATGAGGATGCCGCGGGCCAGATCGATGGTCCCCCGGCTCTCCATCGCCCGTCGCAGCTGTCCGAGTTCGAGGCGGAGATCCGCGTCGGGGTCCCGCTCCAGGTCCCGATCGGCCGATGGTGGCGGGGAAGCGCCGGGGGATGAGGCGTCGCCGAGTTCCGGGGCCGGGGCAGGTTGGTCCACAGGGCCCAGAGTCCGCTGCCTGATGCGCAGCAGGATGTTGACGGCGGAGCAGTCGCAGAACTCGACGCCGCTGAGGTCCAGTTGGACGCGGCCGTCCGCCCCGGAGGGGTCCGAGCGCAGAGCCTGTAGCAGTTGTTGGTCCGTGGCGAGGTCGAGCTCGCCGCACACGTGGACAACGGTTCCGTCGCTGTCGGGGCGGCTGAAGACCGTCAGCCCGGACAGCCGATGCGTGCTGGTCGAGCCGGCCAGCCTCGTACACGTGCCGACCTGCCCGGACCCGGACTGTTCACAGTGCGGCATGGCCATCTCCCCTGCGCGCTCCAGCAGTTCCTCCCTGACCAGATTTGCGCTCAAGGGCAACACACGTCAAGAGATACATGAAGCCAAATTCGGGTATTACACAACATGAACCGGCGGGCCTACGATTGGTTCATGGATGGAGTGCCGGAACCGCACACGGGATGGACGTTCATCACCAACCACGCGCGTGTGCTCGCGACCGTCGCCGAGGACCGCAACGCGCGGATCCGGGATATCGCCGCCCGTTGCAGACTCACGGAGCGGGCCGTCCAGAAGATCATTTCCGACCTTGAGCGGAGCGGCTTCCTCTCCCACGCCCGTGAGGGACGCGGCAACACCTACCGGATCGAGCCGGGAAAGGTCCTGCGCCACCCCGCCGAGGCCGAGATGGGCCTCACCGTGGCCTCCCTGCTCGGCCTCCTGGCCCAGGACGAGGCCCACCGCGCCGCGCCGTCCGGCAGCGGCGCGCACCCCGACCGCGACCACCCCTGACGGTGTGACCTACGGGTCGATTCAAGCCGTATCGCATCGGTGACGCGACTCCGCATGGTGCAGGGGGCGACGCGGATCCGTCGCCAACTCTCCCTGTTGCCCTGCCACTTGACCAATCGCGAACCGGGGGACGCGTACCGCGGCTGGTTCTCGCGGGCGACGCTGGCCGGTTGCGAGCTGTTCGTGGGCGTCGTGCGTCGAGAGGATGCTCCCCTGCTGGGTGGGGCGACCAAGAGGGGCGGGGAGCGCATGAGTCTACGACGAAGAACCGTGAGGCACAGGAGAGTTGGGGCGCTGATGCGGGGCGTGGTCGCGGTGGCGATCGCGTGCGCCGGAGCAGCCGCGGCACCGGCGGTGGCGCAGGCGGCACCTGTCGCTTCGGCTACGGCAACGGCAACCGCGACCACGTCCGCATGCGGTACGGATCCCGGGGCCAAGGGCCTGGCGAGCTCGCCGGTCTCCGACAGCCTGGTGTCCGTGGACCGCGCGGACGGCCGGATCGCGCAGTTCCAGCTGTTCTACGACACCACGGCGACCAGGGGCCTGCCCTTCGTCTGGCACCGGGAACAGGACATGCCGGGCGGCGCGTACGGCGCCTGGCAGCGCGTGAGCGCGGCGACCGTGGGCCCGAAGAGCTACTACATCACGGCGATGGAGAACTCGGCGGGCGACCTGGAGCTGCTGTTCTCCACCTACGGCACCTTCTGCCACGCCGTGGAGAACGACAGCGCCGTCGGCTGGAGCAGCCCGGACGCGTTCGGGCTCGCCCCGACCCCGTACCACGGCGGAGTCGTCCTGTTCAAAGAGCGTGACGGCAGCATCGACGCCTTCGCCTCCGGGTCGAGCACCGGCAGCACGATGCAGGTGCGCCACCAGCAGAACGCCGAATCCGGCTGGGGTCCGGTGCTGTCCATGGGCCTGGTCCCTGGCCAGGACGTGGGGCTGAGCCAGCCGAGCACGGTGGAGCAACTGCCGGACGGAAGGCTCCACTTGACGGTGCGAGAGTGGAACCGCGACCGCATGTGGGAGATCTACCAGTCGCTTCCCGGCGGAGGCTGGGGCCCGTGGCAGCTGATGTCTCCGACCGCGACGGCGACAGCGGCATCAGCCGCGCCGGCCGCCACCGCCGGTCCGCAGCTGAACGTGAACCGCACCACCGGCCTCCGGGACGGCGACATCGTCAAGTTCACCATCGCGGGCGGGCCGCCCAAGGACCGCGTCTGGGTCAAGATGTGCGGCCCCTCGGCGTCCACGACCACCTGTGACGACGACACGGGCCGCCAGTTCCGCGTGTACCCGGACGGCACCTACCAGCTCTCCCCGAAGAAGTTGTACGCCCAACTGAGCACCACGGCTGGGAAGTTCGACTGCCGCATGGTCGCGTCGAGCAACCCGTGCTCGCTCGCCCTCACCGACAACACCGGGGCGCTGCTCACCACCGTGCCCCTGAGGTTCGCCCCGCACGGGCCCCTGGAGGCACCGCCCACGTTGCAGGTGGACCCCGACTCGGGGCTGGTGGACGGCCAGGCGGTGCGGGCGACGGGCAAGCGCTACGAACCCCAGTACCACGTGCTGATCATGGAGTGCGCCACCGGCGCCACCGACACCTTCGGCTGCCGCCCCCGCTCCAGGCCGCCGGCCACCAGCGACAGCGGCCGGGTGGACGAGACGGTCACCTTGTCGGCGACGTTCACCGCCATCGACGGCCGTACCATCGACTGCCGCGCCCCGGGCGCGTGCGAGCTGGTGGTCTTCGGCACGCGGGTCCGCGGCCCGGAAACGGTCCGCCACCCACTCGGCTTCGTACCGGCGCCCACGTCGGGAGGGTGAGCACGGTTCAGACACAGGCTCTCAGGTCGCTTTCCGCCTCTGAGGGCGGGAGCGGGTACCGACGAAAGGGCGGCGACCGTGGCCGGACCGAGGGCGAAGGCTCAGCTCTGGTCCAGGTCGCCCGCGCCTACCGCGCACTCCCGGCGGGCTCGCTCTCACGCTGACAGCGGTGTCGGGCTCGGCCGATGCGGCTACTCCTTCGCTTCGCCGAGACCCGTGCCGGTCAGTCGTAGTGCCTCGTCCAGGAGCGTGTCGACGATCCTCGACTCCGGTACGGTGCGCACGACTTGGCCCCGGACGAAGATCTGTCCCTTCCCGTTGCCGCACGAGACCCCGAGGTCGGCTTCGCGGGATTCGCCGGGGCCGTTGACGACGCAGCCCATGACGGCGACGCGCAACGGGTGCGGGAAGCCGTCAAAGGCCGCCGCCACCCGTCGCGCGAGCGTATGGAGGTCGACCTGGAGGCGCCCGCACCCCGGGCAGGACACGATCTCCAGGCTGCGCGGCCGCAGGCCCAGGCAGGCCAGGATGTGAATACCGGCCTTGACCTGCTCGACCGGGTCGTCACTGATCGAGACGCGAAGGGTGTCTCCGATCCCCTCGCTCAGCAGGATCGCGAAGGCGACGGCCGACTTGATCGAGCCCTGCAACGCCGGGCCCGCTTCGGTGACGCCGAGGTGGAGGGGGTAGTCGCAGCGTGCGGCGAGCAGACGGTTGGCGGCCACCACGACCAGCGGGTCGTGATGCTTGACCGCGATCTTCAGATCCCGGAAGCCGTGCTCCTCGAACAGCGAGCACTCCCACAACGCCGACTCCACCAGCGCCTCGGGGGTGGCGCCTCCGTACTTTGCGAGCATCCGCCCGTCCAGGCTCCCGGCATTCACACCGATCCGGATGGGCACCCCGGCCGCCGCCGCGGCCCGCGCGATCTCGCCCACGCGGTCGTCGAACCGCTTGATGTTCCCCGGGTTCACCCGCACCCCGGCACACCCCGCGTCGAGGGCGGCGAACACGTACCGGGGCTGGAAGTGGATGTCGGCGACCACCGGGATGCGGGATTTCGCCACGACGGTGGGGAGGGCGGCGGCGTCGTCCTGGGACGGCACGGCCACCCGCACGATGTCGCACCCGGCCGCGGTGATGGCGGCGATCTGCCGCAACGTGCCCTCGACATCCGCGGTGTTGGTGGTGGTCATCGTCTGCACACTGACCGGCGCGCCGCCACCCACGAGGACTTCGCCGACCCTGACCTGCCGCGTTCGGCGGCGCACCGGCACCTTCGGGCCGTCGGGAAGGCGGGCGGACAACGGGTCGGGAAGGCGGCCGGGCAACGGGGAGGACGGGGAAGGAGTGGTCGGGGACATGACGCACCTCGTCTCCCCTGTGCCGGGCTGTGCCGTGCCGGACTTGGACGTGCCTCGCGCGCGCAGGATTCACGATCAGTCAACCCGCTCCTGCCCGGTGCGACAACACCCCCAGGACGGCGCACGGAGTCGGGCCGATGCAAGCCCGCCGGGCGGCGCGCGACAGCGCCCGGCCATGCCCACAACAGCGCTGTGAGTACCTGTGTGCCGGGCGTACGGAGCTGATGGGCCCGCAGTGCTGCGGGCGAGCCCGTGGGTCAACACCCTTGGTCCGACGGGTCTTCGTCAGCCCAGCGCCGCCTCCCGGTACGGCCGGAAGAAGGCGCGCAGTTCCTCGGCGTACAGCTCGGGCTCCTCGAACGGCGCGAAATGGCCGCCGCGTACCGGCTCGGTCACGTACGCGACGTTCGCCGTCCGTTCGAGCCAAGCCCGCGGCGGCCGGACGACGTCGCCGGCGAAGAGCGAGAAGCCGGAGGGCACTTCGACGCGCCGGGCGTGCTGCGCGGGTGGGATCGCGGCGTTCGCGCGGTACATGCGCATCGACGAACCGATCGTCTCCGTGAGCCAGTAGAGCGTGACGTTCGTGAGGATCTCGTCCTTGGTGAAGCTGCGCTCCACGTCGCCGTCGCAGTCGCTCCATGCCCTCAGCTTCTCGACGATCCACGCGGCGAGCCCGGCCGGCGAGTCGGTGAGTCCGAAGGCGGCGGTCTGCGGCTTCGTACGGTGCATGGCGGCGTACGCGCCCTCGGCGCCGCCCCAGGCCACGGCCTCTTCCAGCCAGGCGCGCTCCTCTGGCGCGAGCTCCGCCGGGTCGCCGGAGAAGACGGGCAGGCCCGCGTCGGTGCGGTGGACGGCCACGACCCGGTCCGGGTGGTCGAGAGCGAGATAGCGGCTGACGTGACTGCCGACGTCCCCGCCCGCCGCGCCGAACCGCTCGTAGCCCAGGACGCCCATGAGCTCGGCCCACAGCCCGGCGACGGCGATGGAGTCCAGAGGCGGGCCGGTGGGCCGGTCGGAGTATCCGTATCCCGGCATGTCGGGCACGACCACGTCGAACGCGTCGGCGGGATCGCCGCCGTGTGCGGCGGGGGCGGTGAGGAGCGGGATGACCTTCGAGTAGCGCCAGAACGAGTCCGGCCAGCCGTGGCTGAGAACCAGCGGTATTACGGGCCCGGTAGGCGCGACGGCCCGGGCGTGCACGAAGTGGATCCCGAGCCCGTCGAGCGGCACGCGGAAGTGCGGGAGCCGGGCGAGCGCGGCCTCCCGCGCCGGCCAGTCGAACCCGTCCACCCAGTACGCGACGAGTTCTCGCAGATAGTCGAGATCGGCCCCGAGTGCCCAACCCGCGTCCTCGGGCGCGTCCGGCCAGCGCGTCGCGCGTAGCCGCGCGCGGAGATCCGCGAGCGCCGCGGGGGTGGTCTGCGGGATGAACGACTCGGGGCGGGGCAGGGCGGCATCAGGCATGGGGCGCACCCTATCGACCGGCGTACGGCTGCTCCGCGAACGACTCGTTCCGGGCGGCGGCTTGGGCCTTCCGCGCCGAGTGGACGGTCCACAGGGCGAGCGGCCCGTAGACCCCGATCATCAGGATTTGCGACACGGTGGCCGCGGGCCCGATCGGCAGCAGGTACACGGCCGCGATCCGCAGCCCGGCGTCGACGAGGAGCGAGATCCCCCAGACCAGGGAGACGCGGAACCAACGGGCCCGCATGGTCGCGGAGTTCGCGGAGCTTCGGAACTCGTCGTGCTGCGCGGAACCGGCCGAGCGGGCGAATCGCAGGGCCGCGTAGTAGGCGAGCGGGCGGCCGATGAGACAGCTGCCGACGAAGACGAGCCCCGCGGTGAAGGACCCTGCCGCGTCCTTGGCGAGGACGAACCGGGCGTCGCCCGTGGTGAAGCTCAGCGCGAGCCCGGCTCCGAACAGGGCGAGCAGGAACAGAGCGAACGGATCGAGCCTGCGCTGACGTAAGGCCACCCAGACGGTGCGCAGCCCGGCGACAACGGTGGCCAGGAGCAGGGCGAGGTAGTTGCTCGCGCCGAACAGTCCGGAGACGAAGTAGGTGATCACCGAGAGGCCGATGTCGTAGAAGAGGGTGGAGATCATCGCCCGCATGGAAGGGTCGAGCGGCCTGCGGGGTCGCGCGGCAGGGGAGTTGGTGGTCGGATCGGAAGAGGTCGGTTGCATGTCGACTCCAGTTGGTCGAGTGGGTGAAATCGGTTTGAGAGCGTTCCCGGATTCGTGGATGAAGTGGACGAATTCCGGAACGCATCCGTGGGTTGCTTCGGTGAATCGAATTCACTGAGAGGGGGTGTGGAATGCGTTCCATGACGTTCGTCCGGGAATGCGTTTGTCTCGATCGCAACCGACATTAACTTGCACGTGCTGAAAGCGTCTTGGGCCGCTGGGTGCATATTCGGGTGCTCGTCTGCACCGCTGGGTGGAGATGGGTGGAGCCGGAAGATACGGCGCTCGTCTCAGGGCAATGGTCTCGGTCGGCGGCAATTTTTCATGGCGCCGAACGGTGCCGGGGGAGGCCAGGGCAAACGAGCGGGCGACCGAAACCCGCGCGGTAGGAGGGTGAACAAGCAGGCGGGATGCCTGAAGTGCGAGGTAACTGGGCTGTTATCGCGTTGCGGGGCGAGGGACATGACCATAAGGTCGCCGACATGTCTCTCCATGCCCGTATGCGTCAAGCCCTGCCCGATGCGATGCGCGCCCGCGACAAGGTGGCCGTGCGCGCGCTGCGCGCGACACTCGCGGCGCTGGACAACGCGGAGGCGGTGTCGGTCGGTGCGGCCGAACTGCGCGGTGTGGCCCTCGAAGCATCACCGGTCGGGGCGGGCGCCACCGAGGCGGTGCGGCGCGAGCTGAGCGAGGACGAGATGGCGGACATCGTGCGTGCCGAGATCACCGAACGGCTGGACGCCGCAGAGAAGTTGACCACCCCCGCGCATGCCGACCGGGCCGCACAACTCCACGAGGAAGTCGTCGTGCTGCGGCGCTTCCTCGACGCTCCGAGTGCTGAGTAGTCCCATGCGGTGGCGATCGTGCTGCTGATCGGCTGCTTCGCCGTCTCCCGACTGTCACGCTCCAGGGGCCGGCACGGCGCATGACCCCCCGATCGCCGAGCGGCTCCACGTGTCGCAGAGCGCCGTCGAAAAGCACAGCAACGCGATCTTCGACAAGTTGGACCTACCGCAGGCAGCAGGCTACAGCCGTCGCGTGCTCGCGGTGCTGCGCTATCTGAAGTCTTGAGGTCATGTGCCGGGGTGGTGCCTGCTGCCCGTCGGTCTTTTCGCGGTGATGGACGGCGTCGAAGCCTCCCTCAGTGAACGTGAAGAGGAGCCCAGCCTTCACCGCTCCGGGTTCGGTGACTGCCAAGTCGCCATCTGCGCCCGGAACTTGGGGCACTTCACGATGTCTTCCTCACTGCACTGAAGGGCATGGGTCAGGAGCTGGTGGGCGTGGTCCAGGTCGATCATGCGTTGCTCGATCTCGACGACCTTGGCACGCATCATCGCCTGTCTGCGCGGCTGGTCCTGCTGGAGTTCGCTGATCTCCACGAGGGTCAGACCGGCCTGCTGGCACTTGCGCAGCACCTTGATCCGCTCGGCGTCCTCCGGAACGTAGCGCCGCTGGCCTCCCTGCCGTTCGGGCGTGGGCAGCAGGCCGTGGCGTTCCCAGTACCGGATCGCCGAAGCCGGAACGCCGGTCGTCTCGGAGAGTTGGCCGATCGTCATCCGCATGTCGCACTCCTCGTCCCGGCGCCCCGATTCCCCTCTTGACTTAAACCTTAGTTCAAGTTGAAGAGTGGTCCGCACATGGACAGCGGCGAAAATCAGCGGCCGCTGCGGCAGAGCAGACCTGGGAGATGCCTCATGGCTATGACTGGCACGGACGTGGTGAAGGGCGAGCGGGCTCAGCAGTTGGTCGACGCCGCCGAGGGGCTTTTCGCCGCGGGGGTGATGTCCCACTCCGGGCACGCCAACCTGAGCGCACGGCTCGACGGGGAGCGGCTTCTGCTGACGCCGGGGTTCGTCCGCGGACTGCGGCCCGAACAGCTCGCGACCGTCGGTTTCGACGGGCAGGTCCTCGAAGGCGAGCTGCAGTCCGTGAGCGCCGAGATCATCGCCATGCACAGCACCGTCTACAAGGCCCGCCCACACGTGGGCGCGATCATCCACACCCACTCGCCGTCCGCGACCGCCTTCGCCGTGGCCAACCGGCCGTTGCCGTGCCGGACCGAGCCGATGCTGCGGTTCGGGCAGGCCGAGGACGTGCCGGTCGTTCCGTGGGGGCCGCGCGGGTCGGACGTATCGGTGCGCGGCATGGCCGAGGTTCTGGAGCGGCGTCCGACGACGGCCGCCGTCCTGCTGGCCAACCACGGCCTGCTGGTGTTCGGCCCGGATTCGGCCGCCACCGCCCACCTCGTGGTGGCGATCGAGGAGAGCGCCGAGGCGGAGATCGCGGCGGCGGCGATCGGGGGTGCCGTGGACTTTCCCCCGGGCGCTCAGGAGGCCGTACGCGCCTCGATCGCGCGGGCCTCGTCATGACGGACGACACCTTCGCCCACCGGGTGGAAGCCGTTCGGGACCGCTACCGCACCACGCTCGGAACCGTTCCGAACGGTGTGCGGCAGCGACTGCGCCTGGCTCAGGACTTCGACCGCCTCCCCACCGAAGAGGCCATCGCGGCACTGCGGCACATTGTGCTGACCGACAGCCCGCTGGGGGCGCGGGTGCAGCAGCTCGTCCACTTCGGACAACTGCTCGCGCTCGGCCACGCACACCCCGCCCGGATCCATGCCCAGGGCGCCCTCCACGCCGGAGCCCGCGTCCCCGAGCTCATCGGGGTCGCCGAGACCGCGCTGATCACGGCGGGCGTGCCGGCCTACGCACTCGGTACCGGGATCATCGCCGAACTGCTGTCGACCGAAAGCCCGGGGGAAGTCTGACGGTCAACTCGTCGACGCCGCCGGAGCCCAGGCGAGAGGGGCCCCGGCCGGCCTCCGCGGGCCCGTCGGCCGGCCCGGGCCCACGCACCCCACCCGGTCAGGCGACCAGACGCAGCCAGGCCGCCGTGAGTGCGGCGTGGCCGGCCGGCGACGGATGTACGCCGTCCGCGGACCAATGCCCCCGCTCGGTCGTCGCCGCCAGCTCGGCGAACATGCCGTCGGCGGCCAGCAGATGCGCCCCCGTAGGTGCGGGCGAGTTCGCGTACGACCCGGATCTTCGGGTCCAGGTCCGTACGCCACTCCTTGCGCTCCTTGTCGCCGACGAGTGCGGCTCCGGCCTCGATGACGCCGTCGATAGGGAGGAGGAACGGCTCGACGAGGACGAGCTGGGTGCCAACCTCGGCGAGCGGGGCGAGCAGCCGCTCATAGCCCGCCGCGAACTCCTCGGCCGTGATCACGTAGCCATGGGGATCCAGCGTGTGCCAGCCCATGTCGTTCACGCCGACGAGGATCGACACGACGTCGGGGCGTACGTCGAGCACGTCCGTCTGCCAGCGTGCTTCGAGGTCACTCACCTTGTGGCCGCCGATCCCGGTGTTCAGCCAGGTCACGGGGCGGTCCGGGTGGCGGAGTCCCCACTGGCCCGCGATGTGCAGCGGATAGCCGAACCCGAGACCGTCCTCGCTCTCCCGGCGTCGGCAGTCGGTGATCGAGTCGCCGGTGAACATGACGGTGCTGCCCGGCCGCAGGGTGATGGTCATGCGTGCTCCCTCAGGGTGGTCACGGAAAGGCGGGGCGGGGGAAGGGCAGGCGGGCCTCTCAGAGCTGCGGGCGGCCGAACCACCGGGAGGCTGCCCGTTCGAACTCGTCGGCGGTGAAGTCATGGTCGTCGGCCCACGCGACGGTGCCGTCCGGGCGGACCAGTACGGCACCCAGTCCGAGGTCGTCCACCGGCGTCCCGGTCACGTGACGCAGCCGGGTCCGCCAGGCCGCTGCCGAGCCGTCGAGGCGGCGCTCGGCACTGAAGTCGAGGACGACGCCCAGTCCGTCCCGCATCAGCTCGCCGAGGCAAGTCCCGTCATCCAGGCGGAAGTTGGGGGCATTGCGGCCCACCAGCGGGTGCGCACTGTCGAGGTCGTAGCGGATCGACGACCCCGACACCTTCCCGAAGACATACGTGGTCCCGTCCCGCGTGCCGAGCAGGTCGCGGACCACGCCCTGGATCGCCTGCGCGTGCCTGTCCGGCCTCATGATCGACACTTGGGCCCGTGACCAGTCGAGCACCTGGGCGCCGATCGGGTGGCGCTCCTGGTCGTACGTGTCGAGGAGTCCGTCCGGCGCGTGCCCCCGCACGGTCGCCGCGAGTTTCCAGCCCAGGTTCACCGCGTCGCCGATGCCGGTGTTCAGGCCCTGTCCGCCGAGCGGCGAGTGGATGTGAGCCGCGTCGCCCGCGAGGAGGACGCGGCCCTGCCGGTAGGTCGTCGCCTGCTTGGCCCGGTCGGTGAAGGTGGAGGTGAGCTGGACGTCGCTCAGGGTGACGTCGGTGCCCGACACGCGGCGCAGCACGGTCTGGAGATGCTCGCGGGTCGGCTGTCGCGAGCGGTCGAACGCGCCGCCGTCGAAGTCCATCATGGCGATGTGCCCCTCGATGGCCATCCGGACGTACATGCCCGTCGGCGTCAGATTGATACCGGGGCGCAGCTTCTCCGGATCGGCGAGCGTGCCGAACACGGTGTATCCGGTGAACTCCGGCTCGGTGCCTGCGAATTCGAAGCCGGCGAGCCGTCGCACCACGCTCCGCCCCCCGTCGCAGCCGACGACCCAGCGCGCCTCGAAGTCGACTTCACCCGCGGACACGACCACGTGGTCCTCGTCCTGCGCGACCGCGTCCACGGTGACGCCGCGCCGGATGTCGACGCCCAGCTTGACCGCTCGCTCGGACAGCAGCGTCTCGACCGCCTGAAGGCTGATCATCGTGAAGTCCGGAGCCGGGCTGGGCAGCCGGAAGGGCAGGGCGGTCATGTCGACCTTCGCCGGATCGAGCACCATACCGGCGAAATGGCCCACCGCACGCGGGGGTGACGGATCGTCAGATTCCGTGCGGGAGTCGCGTGCCTCGACGTCAAGTCCGTCGACGTCAAGTCCGTCGACCTCAGGTGGGGCGAAAGTGAAAGATGCCGCCACCAACGCGTCCAGCAGACCGCGACGGTAGAACGCCCCGACCGAGAAGCCGAACAGGCCGCGCGTTCCGAGCGGTTCCGTCCGCCATGGTGAGTCCGGCTCCGACTCCTTCTCCAGTACCAGCACGGAGCAGCCCGCGAGGCCGAGTTCGCAGGCGAGGAAGAGACCGACCGGGCCCGCGCCCACGATCACTACGTCGTGCATGAGACATCCCCTTTTCGAAGTCGCCGCCGGGCGGTCACCCGGCCGGACCTGTCGAAAGGTGTCAGGCCCCGCCGACACCGGACCGATACGGTGCCGACAACCACCGACAGGTCACCGACACCGTGGTGCCCGCCTCCACGGAGAGCGGCCGGGGTGGTTCGGGCGGCCGAACCGGCGTCAGGGATCTTTCTAAATAACTTGCTGCAAGTTTCAGCATCATTTTGCGTCAATCCCTTGACGGGGTATCGGCCACGGCGGGATCGTCTTCCTCGCGCAACCGAGCCCGACCGCCCCGGCGGGCCGTGTGCCGAACCCCGGTGTTCCCGGCCGACGTTCGGTACGGGACACCTGTGCGCCGGGTCTCGGGACGGATCCGGTACGGGTGGTGCAGTGGGCGGTTGGACGGGTTGTGCAGAGCCGTGGTGTCGGCCGACGCCACGGAGCACCTCCCCGCAGCGTGTTCGCGTCGGGCGGCCACCCAATCCCCAGGCCGCTCATGGGCGCGGAACAACGCTGCCCCCACCAGTCCAGGGAGCCGCCATGTCCGCACCATCACGCCCAAGAACGTCCGCCGCGCTGCCGGTCACGCGCCGCCAGGCCTCGGCCGGGTTCCTGGCCGCGGGCGCCCTGCTCGCCGGGGCGGTCCTGCCCGTCGCGTTCCAGGGCACCGCGCAGGCGGCCGCCACCGCCAACGGCGGCGATGTCATCGCCAACCTCTTCGAGTGGAACTGGAAGTCGGTCGGCCAGGAGTGCACCACCGTGCTCGGCCCCAAGGGGTATGGAGCCGTACAGGTCGCCCCGCCCGAAGACTCGATCCGGCTCACCAACGGCACCCACCCCTGGTGGGACGTGTACCAGCCGGTGGGCTACGACCTGAACAGCCGGATGGGCACGGAGGCGCAGTTCGCCGCCATGGTGACGGCCTGTCACAACGCGGGCGTCAAGGTCTACGCCGACGCCGTGATCAACCACACCGCCGGTGCCAACCAGACCAGCACCGACTCCTACGGCGGCGCCAGTTTCAACCCGGCGACGTACACCTACGGCAGCATCGGCTACGACCGCTCCAGCTTCCACGACTACCCGGCCAACTGCCCCAACGCCGGGAACGGGATCAACGACTGGAACAGCGTGCAGCAGGTCCAGGAGTGCCAGCTCGTGTCGCTGTCCGACCTGTACACGGAGAAGGACGACGTCCGTACCAAGATCGCCGGATACCTGAACAACCTGGAAAGCCATGGCGTGGACGGCTTCCGGGTGGACGCCGCCAAGCACATCGCCCAGGCCGACATGGCCGCCATCCTAGCCAAGGTCAACGACACCCAGTGGGGCGGCCGACCGTACGTCTACCAGGAGGTCGTCCCGGGCGGCAGCGGTCAGCTCGCGCCCAGTGCGTTCGAGGGCAACGGCAGCGTGCTGGAGTTCACGTACGCGCACAAGCTCAAGGACCAGTTCAACGGCAGCATCGCCAACTTGAGGACGTTCGGGCAGAGTTGGGGCCTGGAGCCGAGCGACAAATCCGCGGTCATGGTGACCAACCACGACCTTGAGCGCGACAACAGCACGCTCACCTACAAGGACGGCTCGAAGTACGCCCTGGCCCACATCTTCGAACTCGCCTGGGGCTACGGCACCCCGCAGGTCTACTCCGGATTCGGCTTCGCCAACGGCGACGACTCTCCGCCGGCCGACGCGAACGGCTTCGTGACCGACACCGACTGCTCCTCCACCGCCTGGACCTGCACCGACCGCAACCAGGGCATCGCCAACATGGTCGGCTGGCACAACGCCGCCAAGGGGCAGAGCGTGGCCAACTGGTGGGACAACGGCGGCAACGCCATCGCCTTCAGCCGCGGCAGCGCCGCCTGGGTGGCCCTGAACAACAGTGGCAGCGCGGTCACCCAGACCTTCACCACCGGCCTCGCGGCGGGGACGTACTGCGACGTCATCCACGGCGCCCCGCCCGCGAACGGTGCCTGCGCCGGTCCCGCGGTGACGGTCGACTCCTCGGGCCGGGCCACCGTCACGGTCAACGCGGGCGACGCCGTGGCCCTGTACGCGGCGGGCGCCCCCTGCACCGCGGGCTGCCCGACGGCCTCGCCGTCGCCGACCACGTCCGGCACCGTCAGCGAGATCTTCCACGAGAACAAGACCACGGTCTGGGGCCAGAACGTGTACGTGGTCGGCTCGATCCCGGCCCTGGGCAACTGGGACCCGGCCGCCGCGGTTCCCCTCTCCTCGGCGTCCTACCCCGTCTGGTCCGCCGCCGTCAGCACCCCGGCGAACACCCGCTTCGAGTACAAGTACATCGTCAAGGACGGCTCCGGGAACGTCACTTGGGAGTCCGGCGGCAACCGCGTCCACACGTCGGCCGCCTCGGGCTCCGAGACATTGAACGACACCTGGAAGTAAGTGGCTCGTGCCCACCCGGAGGGCGGCGGCCCTTCGGGTGGGCACGGCTGTCCTGTCGGGTGCCGGGGCCCGCTTACCGGACCGGCACGGAAAGTGCCAGGTCAACCGTCACCGAGCCCTCGCCCCCATGGTGTGTGGCCGACGACGCAAGGGGTGCGTGGCCCGCGGCCGTCGCGGCCAGGACGTATGCGCCGCCGCGTGGGACCGGCACCGCGTACCGGCCGGTCTCGTCGGTGTGGGCGGAGCCCGCCTGCCGGCCGTGGTGGTCGATCAGGGTGACCTTGGCGTGGGGCACGGGTGCGCCGGACGCGGCGACCACCCGGCCGTGGAACGCGGCGAGAACCTCCGCGGCCCGCTCCAGGGCAGCGTCCTCCTCGCTGCTGGCCCGCAGCTGCGGCTTCGCGGCGGGACGGCCCTTGGGGAGAAAGACGGCGAGCAGCAGCCCGCCCGCCACCGCGGCCGTCGCGATCAGGAACGAGACGCGGAAGCCGTGCATGGTCGGCACCTGGACCGGGCCGAAGGGCTGCGCTGTGTTCGCGAGCACCATGCCGATGACGGCGCTCGACACCGACGTACCGATCGAGCGCATCAGCGTGTTGAGGCCGTTGGCCGCGCCCGTCTCGGACGGGTCGACCGCGCCGATGATCAGCGCGGGGAGTGACGAATAGGCGAGGCCGATGCCCGCGCCGACGACCACCGAGATGACGATGGTCTGCCAGGCCTCGTTCATCAGGCCGAGCCCCGCCCCGTACCCGATCGCGATGATCAGCATGCCGAGGATGAGGGTGGTCTTCGGGCCGTACTTGGCCGAGAGGCGGGCGTAGACCGGCGCGGTCAGCATCATCGTCAGGCCGAGCGGCGCGACGCACAGACCCGCGACGACCATCGACTGGCCGAGGCCGTACCCGGTGGCCTTGGGCAGTTGGAGCAGCTGGGGCAGCACGAGCGAGATCGCGTAGAAGGCGACGCCGACCATCGTCGAGGCGAGGTTGGTCAGCAGCACCTCGCGCCGGGCGGTGGTGCGGAGGTTCACCAGCGGCGCCTTCACACGCAGCTCCATCACGCCCCACAGGACGAGGACGAGCAGCGCCGCACCGAGCAGGCCGAGCGTGGTGGTCGACCCCCATCCCCAGTCGCTGCCCTTGGTGATCGGAAGCAGAAGCAGGACCAGGCCCGAGGAGAGTCCGAGCGCCCCGAGTACGTCGAAGGTGCCCTCCGCCTTGACCTTGCTTTCCGGTACGAAGAGGAGGGTGAGGAGGATCGCCACCACGCCCAGGCCCGCCGAGCCGAAGAACAGGGCGTGCCAGTCGGCGTGTTGGGCGACCAGGGCCGCGAGCGGCAGGGCGAGTCCGCCCCCGACGCCGATGGACGAACTCATCAGGGCCATGGCCGAACCGAGCTTCTCGCGGGGCAGCTCGTCCCGCATCAGGCCGATGCCGAGCGGGATGGCGCCCATGGCGAAGCCCTGCAGGGCACGGCCGACGATCATCACGAGGAGCTGGCTGGTGAAGCCGGCGATCAGCGAGCCGACCACCATGATGGCGAGGCTGGCGAGGAGCATGCGGCGCTTGCCGTACAGATCGCCGAGCCGCCCCATGATCGGGGTGGCCACGGCGCCGGCGAGCAGGGTCGAGGTCATGACCCAGGTGGCGTCGGAGGGCGAGGCGCTGAGCAGCGTCGGCAGGTCCTTGATGACCGGGACGAGCAGCGTCTGCATCACCGCGACCGTGATACCGGCGAAGGCGAGCACGGGGACGACACCGCGTATGCCGCGAGGTGCGGCCTGCGGGTTGGTCGTCGGCTGGGACATTACGGGGCCTCCGGAGGCGGGGAGAGGTCGGCGGCGGCACCTGGGCGGGGTACGTGCAGCTTGAACCAGTTTCCCCGGGCGACTATTCCAGGGAACCTGGCCGAGTCTCGTACGAGCGTGAATCTTGACCTGGACAGGAGACGCTTGACCCTTTCATTGCCCTGGGTGTCGAGGGGGTTCCGGCATGCCCTGGGTGTCCAGGAGGTGCTGGCCGAGACCGCGCCACCTCCCGCCGGCTCCCTTCGACGACGGCGTCCGGGCGCCTCCGTTCGGCGCAGTACCGCTCGTCATGTGAGCGATCGCGGGCGCTTCCTTGAGGGGGGGAGCGCCTCCGCAGGGAGAGGGACCGATGACTGAACAACAGCGACCCGAGCAGGAACCGGGCGCAGGCGCGGCAGCGGGCGGGCAGGGTGGCCGCGGCCAGGGATGGGGGCAGGGATGGGGGCCGCAACCGCCACCCGGACAACCGCCGTATGGTTCACCGCCGCCGAGTTGGAGCCGGCCGCCCCCACCTCCTCGGCGTCGCTTCGGCCGAGGTGTTCTCGTCGGTTGCATCAGCGCCGTCGTGTTGCTGATCGTCATTGTGGTGGTGATCGTCCTGGTCTTCGCCGGAGAGAGTGGAAAGACCCCCAAGAACCCCACGCCCACCAGCAGTGGCGTGCACTCGACAGGAGGGGCGCACCCGCCTGCGGCGGATGTGTCGATCACGTCCTGCGATGTGGACTCGGCCATTTCCTCCCCCCACGCCAAGTTGGAGATCGTGAATCACAGCTCGAAGCCTTCCGACTACGTCATCGGTGTGGAGTTCGTCGATGCGAAAGGCACACGGGTGGCTGAAGGTACGGCGACTCAGAACCACGTAGCGCCGGGAGAGAAGGTCGAGGACACAGCCGAAGGATTTACTCAAGCGAGTGGCAGGGTCACCTGCAAGGTGACCTCTGTGGACCGGTTCTCATCCGTGGGATGAGCGCGGTGTCAGCGAGGCAGATGGTTGAGCGCGCCGAAGCCACTGCTCGGACAGCGATGATCTCTTCGCCGGCGGTCTCGACGACGGTGTATGCGCGGCTCACGGATCGCATCTGCAGGGGCCGGGTCACCGCCCGGCGGAGGATCGGTCCAGCCTCCGCCGGGGTCGCCCTTTCGGGGGTGGGGTGTCAGGCGGTCGCGCCCGCCATCGCGGGGTCGGTGACGCTCGGGGTGCCCGTCTCGATGTGGCCGGCCAGACGGCGCAGGAAGCCGTCCGTGGTGGTGGCGGTGACCGTCAGGTCGTACCAGCCGCTCGTCGTCGCGAAGGACGCCGTGACCGGGGCGGCGGCTGTGGTGTGGGCCGGGACCAAGTAGGTCCAGGGGCCACCGGTCGCGTACGCGTTGTCCTTGACCGTCACCGTGGCCGCGCTCCCGCCGCTGTTGGTGAGGGCGAGGCGCAGTTCGTTACGGGTCGTGTCGTAGGCGGCCGCGACCTCCACCGAGGCGGCGGAGCCGGCACACGCCGTGACGCGGTTGCCGGCGAAGCGGCGGTGGAAGCCGTTGGGGCCGTACAGCGACAAGTCGTACGCGCCCGTGGGGGTGCCCGCGACCCAGTAGTCCGACACCGTGGCCCCGCCGTCGACCGTGTACAGCCAGGGGCCGTCGGTGCGGTGGGCGTTGGGGTAGACGTAGTACGTCACGCCCGCGGTGCCGGTGTTGGTCATGTCGATCCAGAACCGGCCGCCCGCGCAGTCGGTCCTGCCGCTCGCGTTCGGCTGCCAGGGCAGCGCCCGCGCCGGTTTGGTCCCCGACTCCTGTACGGGCACGGACTGCTGGGCGGGGATCCTGGGCACGGGCAGGGTGGAGCACTGGGTGTCGGCGCCGGAGACGTAACCACTGGTGTCGGGCAGCGACGGCCAGGACGCGTCGGCCGTGCCGAAGCCGAAGGCGGACGTCAGGTCGCCGCTCACCGCCCGGCGCCAGGCGCTGATGTTGGGCTCGTGGACACCGAAGCGCTGCTCCAGGAAGCGGATCACCGAGGTGTGGTCGAAGACCTGGGAGCACACGTGACCTCCCCGCGTCCAGGGCGAGACGACGATCAGGGGGACTCGCGGGCCCATGCCGATCGCCTTGCCGCCGGAGATCTCGCCCGCCGTGCTGACGGAGCTGATGCCCTGGCTGGAGGACGCGGGCGGGACGGGCGGCGGTACGTGGTCGAAGAAGCCGCCGTTCTCGTCGTAGTTGAGGATGAACGCGGTCTTCGACCAGACGTCCTGGTTGGCGGCCAGGGCCGCAAGCAGCCGAGCCGACAGGTCCTCTCCCCAGGCGGGCTTGTAGTTGGCATGCTCGGACAGTGACGCCGGCGCGATGATCCACGACACCTGGGGCAGCGTGCCCGCGTCGATGTCGTGCCGGAAGGCGGCGACCAGGTCCGGGACGGTCGCCATGCCCTTGTCGTGCAGGGCCGAACCGGGCTTGGCGTTCTTGAAGTTGGCGAACCAGGCCAGAGCGTTGTCGTCGAAGTTGTCGCTCTGCTGGTAGATCTTCCAGCTGATCCCGGCCGCCTCCAGACGCTCCGCGTACGTGGTCCAGGTGAACCCCGCCGACGGCTCGGTGTTGTCGAGGACGGCGCTCTTGCCCACGGACAGGCCGTTCGAGCCGGTGAACAGATGCAGCCGGTTCGGGTTCGTCTGGGTCAGCGTCGAGCAGAAGTAGTGGTCGCAGACGGTGAACGCATCCGCGAGCGCGTAGTAGAACGGCAGGTCCGCGCGCTGGAAGTAGCCCATGCCGAGGCCGGGGGTGCGCGCGGTGTTCCAGGCGTCGTACTTGCCGTTGTTCCAGATCGCCGTGTCCACCGGGTAGCTCATCGCGGGCGCGTCGGCGCAGATGGCGCTGGTCGTGGCGGTGTCCATGTGGAACGGCAGGATGTAGCCGTCGGAGTTGGAGTACGGCTGGTGGAACGCCGACCTGCCGCCCGGCAGACTGATGGCGTTGCGGTCGGCGAAGCCCCGGACGCCCTTCATCGACCCGTAGTAGTGGTCGAACGCCCGGTTCTCCTGCATGAAGACGACCACGTGCTGGATGTCGCCGATACCGCCGCCGGTGGTGGCGGGCGCGGCCAGCGCCTGCTGGAGGGAGTCCGGCAGGGCGGACAGCACGGCGGCGCTGCCGGTGGCGCCTGCCGCCATGCTGATGAATCTGCGCCGGGACACGGGACTCATGGGCACTCCTTGAGGCCGGGGAAGCTGACCCACGCTCGGTGAACTGGCGCGTGGGGGAGGGGACTTGGCGAGGCGGGCCCGGGTGCGGAGTCGTACGTCCGGCGGGCCGCCCGGCTTGGCATGAGCCTGGCGGCACCGGGTGGCCACAGGTCGCGGGTTGCCTTTCCAGCGTTCTAACAGGTGCTGAAGTTTGGACTAGTCCCGTTATGGCTTCGTTATGTAGTGGGTATCCCTCGATGGAATGGGGGAGTCCCTCATGCCTGCCGGCCGACCCGCGCGACAGCGCACCTTCAGGAGCGGCGAAGTCCCGTGCGGCATCGCCTTGTTGAGGTGTGGTGGCGATGTATGACCTGTGGGTCCCTACTCGTCGTCCCAGGACAGTGAACTCATCTTCCAGCCGACGGGTGTCCGTACGAACTGCGTCGTCTTGTGGCCGGAGCCCTCGAACCATTCGCCGTTGAGGTATCCGGACTTGCGGTACTGGCTGAACCGGTGCGCGATCGAGCCGAAGATCTCGGTCCGCTCGGAGACCTCCCACTCGGAGAACTCGGTCAGAGTGCCGTCGTTAAGGATCTTCTCGCGGGGCGCCACGAACGAGTCGAGGTCGTAGATCACGGGCTCGGCCCCGACGTTGCTGATGATCATCCCCTGCGGAATGAAGACCTCCCGGACGGCGCCGACGTTCGGGCGGCCGCCTCCGGTGTTGGTGAACGCGCCGAGGAAGGTGTCCATCAGCTGGTCGAGCTCGGCCTTGACGTCGGCCGCGGGCCCTTCCGTCGGCGGCCACTCATCGGCGAGGACCGCCCAGACCTCGGAGTCGTGCCGCGTGCCCCGGTACGGGTAGCGTCCGCGCAGTACGCCTTCGCGGGTCATCCCGAGCCGGCGGGCGGCCTCGATGCTGCGGGTGTTGCCGGCCGCGACCCACCATTCGACGCGGCTCATCTCCCGTTCCGCGAAGGCCCAGTCGATCAGCACCCGGCACGCCCGGGTCACCAGGCCGCGCCCCGCGCCCTTCTCCTCCAGCCAGCAGCCGATCTCGCACACGCCGGAAGCGGTGTCGAAGCTCGTGAACATGACCCCGCCCACCAGTGTCCCGTCGAGCCAGATGCCATAGATCCGGCGCGAGTCCTCGGCCTGCCGGTCCGCGTAACGCTGAAGGGTTGCCTCGGCGGTGGCGAGGTCGGTGCTGTACGTCGCCCACGGTATCCAGGGGTCGACGAACGGGCGGGCGCGGTCCATGTGCTCAAGGAACTCCCGCGCCTGCCAGGGTTCCAGGGGGCGGAGCTGAGCGTCGTCGCCGAGCGGCAGTGCGAACACGGATCCCTCGTTTCCATGGGTACGTAACAAGCGTTCGGTATGTAAGGTAGCAGCATGCCACCCGCGCCAGGAGACCGTGAAGCACGCCGTGACGACGTGAGCCAGGCGGTGTGGGAAGTCCTCGCCGACCGGGGGTTCGGGGGGCTCACCCTGCGCGCCGTCGCCGCCGCCATGGGCGTTTCGACCGGCATGCTCATGCACTATTTCCCGACCAAACGAGCCCTGGTCGCCCACGCACTGGACCTTCTGGAGACCCGCACGGCGCAACGGCCCCGCCGGGAACGCCCCGCCGAGGGAATCGCGGCGCTGCGGGCGATGCTGCTCGACATCCTGCCGCTGACCGCCGGCGACACGGCCCGCAACCGGATCTGGGTCAGCTCTTGGGACCTGGCCCTCGCCGACGACGGGCTCGGCCGGGAACAGGCCGACCGCTACACCCGGCTGCGCTCATCGATCACCCCGCACCTCGAAGCCGCCCGCGCCGCCGGTGAACTGCCGGAATCGGCCGACCCCGAGCAACTCGCCGCCACCGCCGTGGCGTTCACCCATGGACTCGTGGTCCAGGCCCTCTTCGATCCGGGCCGGTTCACCGAGGAGGTGCAGGTCGCGATGCTCGACGGCTTCCTCGCGTCGATCTCGGACCGGGCGGGGCGGCGCCGGCAGCGCTGAGCCCCCTGGGGCGGCGGTGTCGGCAGCCCGCACGGGCGGGTCGGGCGGGCCTCGGTAATTGGCTGGCGCGGCACGCGGACACGGTGGATGCTCCGGAGGGTGCGGAGAGTTCGGGGGCCGTGAGCCCGCCGCCTTCCTGAGATCTCTGAAGGTCTTGGCGTTCTTGGCGTTCCTGAGGTTTCTCAGGCTCCTGGTGTTCCTCAGGTTCCTGACGCTTCCGAAGTTCTTGAGGGGAAGTCGCGATGACTGTCGCAGGGTCCGAGGCGGCCGGTTCACGGCCCGAAGTCCATGCTGTGGCCGGGGCGTTGAGGGGCAGCTGGGAGGCGGGGGCGGCGGTCTTCCGCGGTGTCCCGTTCGCCGAGCCTCCGGTCGGCGCGTTGCGGTTCGCCGCGCCGCGGCCCGTACGGGGATGGAGCGGAGTGCGGGATGCGGACGGGTACGGTCCGCCGCCCCCGCAGGGTGGTCACTTCGGCATGGACGCGCTGGTGCAGGACACGGGCGACCACGACTGGCTGACGGTCAACGTCTGGTCGCCGGAACCCGGCCACGGTGCGGGGCTGCCGGTGATGGTGTGGATCCATGGCGGCGCGTACACCATCGGTATGTCCGGCCTCCCGGAGTACGACGGTGGCAGGCTCGCGCGGGACGGCGCCGTCGTCGTGGTGACGTTCAACTACCGCGTGGGGCCTGAGGGTTTCGCACAGCTCCAAGGCGCTCCCGCCAACCGGGGGCTGCTCGACCAGGTCGCCGCGCTGGAGTGGGTGCGCGACAACATCGAGGCCTTCGGCGGGGACCCGGACCGGGTCACGGTCTTCGGCCAGTCGGCGGGCGGGGGATCGATCGCCGCCCTGCTTGCGATGGACCGTGCGGGCGGGCTCTTCCACCGGGCCGTCGTGCAGAGCGCACCGGGCACGTTCTTCGCACCGGAGCTCGCCGCGGACATCACGACCGCCTGCGCCGCCGAGCTGGGGCTGAGCCCCACGCCGGCCGACCTGGCCGGTGTCGCCCCGGACCGGCTGTCCGCCGCCGGTGACGCGGTCGCCGCGAAGATCGGCCAATGGGCGCACCGCTGGGGCCGGCCCGCGCACCGGTCGATCCTCTTCGCGCCCGTCGTCGACGGCGACGTCCTGCCCGCCACACCGTGGCAGGCCCTGGCCGACGGGGCGGGCCGTGACATCGACCTTCTCGTCGGCCACACCCGCGAGGAGCAGCGCCTGTTCACCGCGCTCGAAGGCCTGCTCGGCCAGGTCACCGAGGAGCAGGCGGCCACCGCCCTCCGCACCTTCGCCCCGGCCCCGGACGGCGAGCGCCACTACCGGCAGGCGTTCCCGACGGCTGGTCCGGACGAGCTGTACGAACTGGTCCACTCCGACTGGCTGTTCCGCATGCCGACCCTCCACCTCGCCGAGTCCCAGGTCACCGCCGGCGGCCGAGCGCACGTCTACGAGCTGACCTGGCCGGCTCCGGGCATGGGTGCTGCCTTCGGTGCCTGCCACGGCCTGGACGTACCCCTGGTCTTCGGCAACCTGGACCGTGGCCAGCCCGCCGTACTGATCGGCACCGAGCCCACCTCGGAGGCGGAGGCCCTGTCCGCCCGCATGCGTACGGCATGGACATCGTTCGCCGCCCACGGCGACCCCGGCTGGCCCGCGTACGACACCGACCGACGCCGAACCCAGCTCTTCGACGCCTCGCCCGCAGTCACCGCGTACCCGGAGGAGCCCTCACGCCTGATCTGGCAGAACCACACGTTCCCGGTGCTGCCGCTGATCAGCCGGTAGCCTCCGGCCCCGCCGCCCGGTCACGGCGTGACTGATGAACGCGTGCGGTCAGCCGGGACAGAGAGGCCACCCCGACCCGTCTAAAGCGGCGGGACCAACTTGAAATAGCGTTCCAGGAGTGCGGCATCGCCCCGGACCTCCAGGCCCTCGGAGGGGATGCGGTGCCACAGGAACAGCATCAACTCCGATGCGGTGGCGGTCAGTTCGACGTCGCAGCATCCGGTGCCCCCGTTCAGCAGGACGCCGTCGGGATCCAGCTGGACGACCCAGAGGCCGGAGCCGTCGGACTGCCGGAACCGGAGCCGTTCGCCCTGCCCTGCCGGAGCGTTCTGGCGGGCGCGGCGGGCGGGGGCCATGACCTCGAAGGTGTGGCTCACGGCGTCGGCGGCCAGCTGTCGGTCCACCGGCCGGTCCGTGCCCAGGGCGTGCTCGATGTCCCAGCGGTGTACGGCCGCCTCGATGGTCTGCATACGCTGCCAGAACCCCACGGACTGCTCGTCCGACCAGGACCACACCCGCTCGGCGGGATCACGCTCGGCGAACAGCGACGCCAGGTGTGAGGCCCCCTCGTGGAACCAGTCGACGAGTCCGGCGGGCAACGGGCCGCGGTTCGGGGCGAGTTGAGGATCCGGCCAGCCCTCCATGTGCGCGGGCAAGGACAGGAACGCGAAGTCGTCGTCCTTGGGACGATCCAGCAGACCCTCACCGATCACGTGGATCACATAGCGGTGCACGGCGCCCAGATGAAATACGAGATCGGCCACCGACCAGCCCGGGCACGAGGGGACGAGCGCCGTCCCATCGCCACCCTCCTCCCGCGACACCGCGCGAGCCGCGCCCTCGAATGCCTCGACATCGCGACGGAACCGGGCGACGTAGTCCATGGTCTTCAGCACTCCTGGATGCTCCTAGATGTGAAGCCAGTCGTGGCGCCCCCCAACTGACCAGTGAACAGGCCGCGTTCAAGCAACGTCTCGTGGATCCTGCCCTCCTGGTGGAGGCGCGGGCGGCCCAACCAGTGCAACACCGCGATTGCCTGGTTCGCAACCCGCGCCTCGCCGCTCAATGGCGTACGGATCTCAGAACGTCACCAGGTCACAGGGATCTCCGCCGGCATGATGGCCATGCGATTCGGGTGCCAGGGGACTCGCGCCGGCGGTACGGCCAGGCGGAGCTCGGGCAGGCGGTCCAGGAGGGTGCGGAAGGCCACGTCGGACTGGCGGCGGACCAGGTGGGCGCCGGGGCAGTGGTGACGGCCGTAGCCGAAGCGGAGATGCGGGTTGGGGGAACGGGCCGGGTCGAACGTGTCGGGGTCGGGGAACGCGGCCGGGTCGAAGTTCACCGCGTCCAGGGAGAGCAGGATCATCTCGCCCTGCTTCACCTCGGCGGAGCCGAGCCGCGCGTCCTGCGTGACGAAGCGCGGGATCGCGTTGCCCAGCACGACGCTGCAGCGCAGCAACTCCTCGACGCAACCCGGCATCGTCTCCGGGCGGGCTCGTACCGCGTCCATGACCTCGGGGTGCTGGAGGAGGTTGAAGGCGGCCACGCCCAGGAAGCTCGCGAAGTCCTCGTAACCGCTGACGAAGAAGACGGACACGATGTTGGAGAGTTGACGGTCCGTCAATCCCTTGTGCGCGGCGTTGAGATCCGCCAGTCGGTCCGCCAGGCCGCGCGGCTCGCCCGGGCTGCGTGTGGCCATGTGGTCGTGCATGTAGACGCGGATCTCCTCCCAGTTGCGGGCGAGTTCCTCGTGGGTGGGCGTGACCATGGTCAGGTCGAGATCGGCCCGTACCGCGAGCCAGGCGCGGTCCTCGAAGGGCAGGCCCAGCAGACGGCACATGCACTGCGCGGCGACCCACTCCGCGAAGTGGTGCTGCAGGTTGCCCGGACCGCCTTCGCGGACCATCGCGTCCAGGCCCTCGCGGGTCACGTCTTCGACCCAGCCGGCGGGCAGGGCGGGCTGGTCGCGGCCGAGGGCCTTGAGCACCTCGTCGCGAAGGCCCGCCTTCTGTAAGTGGTTCATGGCGTCGAGCAGTTCGGGCGCCATGATCGGGGCATCCTGCGCCGGGCTGGCCGCCTCGGCCAGTACGGAGCGGCTGAAGGCGCGGTCGCGCAGCACGTGCTGGGTCAGCTCGTAGCCGGTGACGAGCCATGCCTCGTCGCCGGAGTTGGTGCCGACCCGCGCCACGGGACAGCGGCCGCGGAGCTCGGTGAGCTCCGGGGCGAGCCGGTCGCCCCGGGTGCTGAAGGGGTAGTGGGGGAGATCCCCGGTCGGGGATTCCTCGGAGGTGGGTGCTTGGGGGGTGGTCACGGGGTGCGGGCCTTTCTCCTGGGTCGCGTACGGGAGCGGGGGTGTCGTCACCAGCGCACGGGCAGTACGGCTGGTGCGCGCAGCGGGGTGGACTCGTCCCACGGGATCGTCTCCGCGGGCACGGCCAGCTCGACGCCGGGAAGCCGCTCCAGCAACACCTCGATGGCGATGGCGAGTTGCAGACGGGTCAGATGCCCGCCCATGCACGCATGCGGGCCATGCCCGAAGGCGACATGCGCGTTCGGGGTGCGGGCGAGGTCGAGGCGGTCGGCATCGGCGAACGCCTCCGGGTCGCGATTGGCCGACGCGGGCACCGGGACGACCGCGTCACCGGCACGGATCCGCTGCCCGTGCAGGGTGAAGTCCTCCGTCGCGACAAGGATGTTGATGGCGTTCATCAGCGGCACGTACCGCAGCAGCTCCTCCACCGCGCTGCCGATCCCCTCGGGCGCCTCACGCAGCCTGTCCAGCTGACCGGGGTGGGTGAGCAGCGCGAGCAGGGCGTTGCCGGTGTGCTGGATGTTGGTCTTGTAGCCGGCCATGAGCATGGTGACGACGAAGCTGACGACGTCGTCCCGGGTGAGCCGGCCGTCCGGACGCCGAGCCTCCGCCAGGAGCTGCCCGATGTAGTCCTCGCCCTCGCCGTCCTTCTCCCTGCGGGAGATCAGCCCGTCGGCGTAGTCCTGAAGGGCGTACAGCGCGGCGAGCACCTCCTCCATGGAGAGCCCGGAGGCGCCCAGGAGCGTGAGGGTGTGCGGAAGGTAGATCTCGCGGTCCTCATACGGCAGGCCGACGGTCTCGCACAGCACGCGCAGCGGCAGCGGCTCCGCGTAGGAGGCGACGAGATCAGCCGCCTCGCCATCCGCCGTGCCGGCCACCATCGCGTCGACGAGTTCCCCGGCCATCGCCCTGATCCGGGGCCGCATGAACTCCAGTTGGCGTCGGCCGAACATCGGCAGCACGGCGCGGCGCACACGCGCGTGGTGCTCGCCAGTCATCTCCAGGAACGTCGGCAGGGCGGGTGGCGGGGCGTCGGCACCTTCGCGGGGCGGCCAGGCCGAAAGAAGCGGCCGGACGAGCCGGGGGTCGGCGAAAGCGGCACGCACGTCCTCGTAGCGGCTGATCAGCCAGCCGGTCTCGCCGTTGGGCAACTGCGCCTGGACCACGGGCTGTTCGGCCCGCAGCCGGGCGTACGCGCACGGGGGTCCCGCGGTGCCGGGTTCGACGTCCGGGACCGGGACGAGGGCTTCGGGACGGCTCATGCGGCGTGCTCCGATCCCGCCGCGTCGGCGCGCGGCGTCGCGTGCCCCGGCGCGGGTGCGGGGCGTGCGATGTAGCCGGAGGCGAAGAAATACTCCAGATACCGGTCGAGCAGCGCCGAGTCGACCGGCGGGCAGTCCAGCCCGCTGCCGGCCAGCGCTTCCTCGGCGTTGCTCCGCCCCAGGACCGGGAAGGTGCCCTTGAGGTACATCTCCTTGACCGACATGTCGGCGTTGCGGCTGCGGTCCACGCACAGCGACACGAACGGCGCCGTGGCGCTGGTCGGGTTCTCGGCGACGTACCGCACCAGCTCGCCCACCCACTGGGCGTACGGCAGTGTGCGCAGGGCGATTCCCGCCGAGCGCATCCGGTCGAGGACGTCCGACAGCATGGCCGGGCGGGGGTTGGTGAGGTGGTAGACCCGGCCGTCGGCCGCCCGGTGGGTGGCGATGTGGACCACCGACTCGGCGAGGTGGTCGACGGGGACGAAGTCCATCGGCAGCTCGATGTCGGGCGCCAGACCCGTTTCGGCGATCGTCTTGAACAGCGAGCAGATCGCCGTCTCGGTGTTGCACGCGCCGTGCACCCGGTCGCCCGTCACCTCGTACGGCCGGTACACGGCCACCGGCAGCCCCTGTTCGGCCGCCCGCCGCAGCACGCCTTCGGCCACCCATTTGCTTTCCGCGTAGCCCATGGTGAGCCCGTCCGCATGGGCCAGTGGCACGTCCTCGGCCACCTCGCGCACCCCGGCGGTGCCGAACCCGGCGACGACGGCGACGGTCGAGACGAAGTGCACCGGCACGCGGCGGGGCGCCGCGATCCGGACGACCTCCCGGGTCCCGTCGACGTTCGCCGGGCGCAACTCGGCATACGGATAAAGGAAGTTGACCCGGGCTCCGTTGTGCACGACCAGGTCGAGACGGCGGGCCAGGTCGGCGACACGCGGGGCTGACAGCCCCAGCCCCGGCTGAGTGAGGTCGCCGGGGAAGCACTCCACACGCCGCCACTCGGCCTCGTCGAGGCGCAGCCCGTAGCGGGCGAGCGTGGTACGCACCCGCTGCTCGGCATGCGCCGGGCTCGTCGCCCGTACGGGGCAGTGGACGCGGGCGGCCGTCGAGCGCAGCAGGCGGTGCAGCAAGAACGCGCCGACGAACCCCGATGCTCCTGTGAGCAGTACGTCCTTGGGATCCCGCGGGCTGGGGGCCGGGCCTTCGGCGGGCGGCAGGGTGAAGCCGAGCTCCGTCTCGCGCACGAAGTCGACGACGGGTTCCGGGCCGGCCCCCGCGCCGAAGCCGCCCCGGGCGTCGCGTACGGCGGCCGTGAACCCCTCAAGGGTCGGCGTGGCCAGCAGGGCCCTGATCAGGGTCGAGCCGAGCGCGGCGTCGAGGTTGAGCACGGCGAGGGCGCGCGTGACGACCTCCGAGGCGAGCAGCGAATCCCCGCCGAGGAGGAAGAAGTCGTCCTCGGGAAGCGGACGTACGCGCAGCACCTGCCGCCACACCTCGGTGAGGACGTCGAGCAGCCCCTCGACCTTCTCCCGCGCGTTCCGAGCGCTCGCTGGGCCGCGGCCGGTCAGGGGCGCGGCGGACTTGAGACGGGTGCGGTCGATCTTGCCGCCGCTGGTCACCGGGAAGTGATCCACGGGCACGAGTACGGGGACGGCCTGCGGGGGCAGCCACTGGGCGCAGTACGCGCGAAGGGTGGCCGACGCGAGGGGGCGGCCCGGCGTGGAGGCGGTGACGTAGGCGGTCAGGGCATCGGATTCGGCCTCGACGACGGCCTCGCCGATCTCGGGGTGGGCCCGCAACCGGGCCTCCACCTCGTCGAGTTCGATGCGGGCGCCCCGCAGCTTGACCTGGCGGTCGAGGCGGCCGCGGTACTCAAGGCGCCCGTCGGCGGTCCGTACGGCGCGGTCGCCGGTCCGGTACAGACGCCCGCACGGTTCGACGGCGGGCAGCGCGACGAACCGTTCCGCGGTCAGCCGCGGGTCGCCCAGGTAGCCCAGGGCGAGGCCGTCCCCGCCGACGTACAGTTCGCCCTCCTCGCCCGGCCCCGCCACCGAGCCGTCGGCACGCAGGACATGGCACGTGGTGGCGCCGAAGGGACGGCCGAGGGGGACGCCGGTGGCGTCTTCGGGAAGGGGGCTCAGCACGTGCGCGGTGGAGACGACGGCGTTCTCGGTCGGACCGTAGAAGTTGACCACCGTGGTGCCGGGGCAGGCCGCGAGGACGGCGTTCGCGAGGCGCGGGTCCATCGCCTCCCCGCCCGCGGAGACGAAGCGCAGCGGGGCCAGCGCTTCGGGGCGGGTGCGGGCGACCAGGTGGAACACGCTGGTCGTCAGATACGCCACGGTGACGCCGGCAGTGTGGAAGAGCCGTTCCAGCGCGGCGGGGGAGAGCAACTCCTCGCGGTCGGCGATGACCAGACAGGCGCCGGTGAGCAGCGCGCCCCATATCTCGATCGTCGAGGCGTCGGAGGACAGGCCGTACGCGTGCAGCACCCCGTCCCCCGGCCCGGGCGGCGGCAGTTGGGGCTCCGAAAGGACCAGGCGCACCACGCCGCGGTGGGGCACGGCGACCGGCTTGGGGCGGCCGGTCGTGCCGGAGGTGAAGGCCACGTAGGCGCAGTCCGTCGCGGAGCCGCGCCGGGGGAGGGCGCCCGGCGAGGTGACTTCGTCGGTGGCGTGGTCGGCCGGCCGCGTGAACCGGGTGGTGGTGATGTGATCGTGCGGCCGGTTGCGCTCGTCGGCGGTGTGGTCGAGCGGCCGGGTGGGTCGGTTGGTGGCATGGCCGAGGGGACCGACCTCGACCGACGCGCGTAGACCGCGCACCCGGCGCGTGCTGCCCGGCAGGGTGACCGCGGCGCTGAGCCCCGCGTCCTCGGCCATGGCCCGCAGCCGGGCCGGAGGAAGATCCTCGTCGAGCGGCACGTACGCGCAGCCCGCCTTGAGAATGCCGAGCAGCGCCACCAGCGCCTCCAGCGAGCGACTCCCGCACACGCCTATCAGGTCGCCGGGGCGGACGCCGTGCGCGTCGAGACGCGCCGCCAAATCATCGGCGTAGGCGTCGAGTTGACGGTACGTCACGACACGCTGCCCATGTCGCGCGGCCGGCGCGTCCGGCCGGGCCGCGGCCTGCGCCTCGAACAGCGCCGGGATGACGCTGTCCCGGGGGTAGCCGGGCACGGGCGCGCCGGCCGCCGGGCGCGGAGGAACGGGTAACGGGCGTGACGGGGCTAACGGAACATCGGTGTGGTTCATCAAATCCTTCTTGCTCGAACGGCTTTCGTGCGTAGGCCCTGCTCGGCCCACGCGGGGGTTGCGAGGCGGGAGCGCTCAGCCCGTGCGGCTTTCCGCGCCTTCCTCGGCGAAGTCCGCCGCGAACGCGGCGAAGTCGGCGCTGCGCCAGCGTTCCGGGCGCATGCGGAAGAGGATGTCGTCCTTGAGCTGGGCCGAGGTCGCCAGCAGATAGGCGCGGGCTTCCTCGGGGTCCAGGTACCGATGAGCGAGCGCCTCGCGCACGGCCGGGGCTATCGGATCCTCGATCGCCGTGACGGGCCCCTCGACGCTGACGTATCGGTAGGGCCGCGCCTCGTCCTGCACACAGAGGCTGAAGCGCCCGGCGGTGCGCAGGAGGCGCGACTTGATGTTCTCCCGGTTCGTACCGACGACCACCTCGCCCCCGGGCTCGTAGCCGTACCACACGGGCACGATCAGCGGCGCGCGGTCGCCGCCCCGGGAGTCGCTGACGCCGAGGACGCCGACGCGTGGCTCGGCGAGGAATCGCTCGCGGTCCTGACGTGACATGGAAGGCAGCATGGGTGGGGCTCCTGTCTCGGTGTTTTGGCTGTGTGATCGGCCTGTGTGTTTTGGCTGAGGTGCCGCTTTTGTGGGCGCCACCGTCGTGAGCAGACTTGAGGACGAGTGATCACTCCCCGGGCAAATAGCCAATAAACTCATGGTTTAGGCGGTTTTGAGCCGGTTTCCGCGGTGCTTTGTCCGGTAGTGGGGCGACCGGGATCGACCCGGGGTCTCCGGCAACTGGGGGAGAATCCGGTCCGAGTCGACGGCGCCTGCGTTCCGGAGCCTGGCGCTGCGCCAGGCCCGAAGTGCACGAAATCCCGCCCAGTCGCATCGACTGGACGGGATTTCGTGAAGGGATGCCGATCAACTCCGGCCTCAACCACGGGAGTTCTGCCCCTGGCTTCCGTTCCGGGCTTCCATGCCGACGGGCGGCGGTCTCTACGGCTCGATGTCCTGGGCGAGTCCGTCCCAGTCGATGCCGCGGAGAGCGGTGTCCGCTTCGGTGCCGCTCGGAACGCTGGGGGGACTTCCACGGCCGTCCCGCTCGTCAGGGCCGTGTCGGCAGCACCCTTGTCTCCGCCTCGGGGAGCTTCGCCCACCAGTGGTTGTAGCGGCTGTACGGTGCCGGCTCCCGGTCGGCGAGGAATGCTGTCAGGGACTGGGCCTCGGCGGCGAGACCCTCCCAGGTGGCGCGTGAGAGGGGGTGGAAGGCCGTGGCCTCGATGCCGGCGTCCACCGGGCGCCACACTCCGGCTACGTATCCGTCCACCAGCAGGGTGGGCAGGACGTCACCGTTGTTCCGGATGACGGAGGGGCGGTAGGCCGCGGGGATCACTCGGCTGCGGTCGGCGTAGGCCAGCAGGACGCTGTCCCACATCGCCATGAGGCGGGGCGGGGCCGGTGTGTCCGAGGGCGGGCGGGAGCCATCCGGGAGGTCGAACAGGGGGACACCGGCCGGCCCTTGGAGTTGTTCGACCGCGCCGTCCAGGGCGCGCAGGGCTTCGCGTACGGGTGCCCGCCGCACCATCGCGAACTGTGCGACGTCCGCCACCGACGCGGGCCCGAACCCTGCCAAGTAGCGCAGGATCAGGGCTCGGAGAGCCTCCGGATCCGCCGTCTTCCCGCCAGGCACCGGCCCCTTCCCGGCCGCGACGAACGACGACCGGACGCCGAACGACCACGGCGGACCCGAAGGAGCGTGGTGCAGCGGCGCGTACGCCTTCAGCCCCCACCAGCCCCCCTCCGCCTTCTCGGCGCCGAGCCGCTCCGCGACCCACGCCCTCATCTCGGCCATGCTCCGCGGCCGGTCCGCGAAAGCCAGCAGCTGCGGCACCAGCTCCTCGGCATCGGCGGGCGTCAGCCCTGCGGCGGCGAAGCGGTACCCGAGCCGGGAGCCGTACAGCGTCGGCTGCATCGCCGCGCGGAAGACCTCGTAGTCCTCGGCGAGCACCGCGTGCAGGGTGATCCGCATCAGGGTGGCCCTGACCACCGAACGCCCCGCGAAGGCCTCGTCCAGCTCTGCCGCATCGAAGCCGGCGAGGCGGTTCCAGAGCGCGAGATAGGGAGAGGCCGGGTGCTGCGCCTGAAGCGCGACCACACGCCGTAGGCCTTCCGGGACGGTCAACGGCTCCCGCGCCAGAAGCAACTGCCGACTCAGGGTGGCCCGGTTGAGCTCGCGCTCGGTGATCTCCATGGTCGGCGATTCTGCCGTGCTCCATCCCGCACCCGCCAGCATCGGCCGCCGCCCATCAGATGGTTGCCTGGAGGTCGCCCCATCCCGCGCTCGCCCGGGGTAGGCCGTGCCCACGTCTCAGCGGCGCGGGCTCACGGTCATGCGGATGTCGTCGGCCGCCCACAGCACGAAGCGTTCGATCGGCGTCACCTCGTGCCCGGGCACGGGCCGGAACTGGAAGCGCTTGAGCAGGACGGCAAGGACCAGTTGGGCCTCGACCACGGCCAGTCCGGCGCCCTCGCAGCTGCGTGGCCCGAACCCGAAGGGGATGTACGCGAGCCTCGGCCGCTTGGCCACCTCCTGCGGAGCGAACCGCTCGGGCACGAACTTCTCGGGCTCGGGCCAGTAGGCGGGATTCATGTGCACGGCCCAGAACGGATAGAAGACCGTCGCCCCGGCCGGGATCTCGTACTCGCCCAGGACGACGGCCTCGGTCGTCTCGCGCGCACCGTACGGGCCGGGCGGATAGAGCCGCATCGACTCCTTGAGGACCATGTCCAGATAGGTGAGCCCTCGCAGGTCGGCGTACTCGGGTGCCGCACGGTCACCGAGTACGCGCTCCAGCTCGTCCGCGACGCGGGCCGCCGCCTCGGGATGGCCGCCCAGCAGATGCAGGGTCCAGGAGACGGCCACCCCGGTCGTGTGGTGTGCGGCGAGCAGCGACATCATGACGGTGTCGCGGATCCGCGCGGGCCGCTCACCCGCCTCGACCAGCGCCCCGATCAGATCGCTCCTGTCCGTTCCGCCCCCGGAGCCGTGCGCCGCGACGATCCGGTCAACTGTCGCGCGCAGATAGGCGAGAGCGTCCGCGGCCCGTTTGGCGCGCTCCTCCCCGGCGTCCGGGGCCGGCGCCTCGTAGAGCCGCCCCAGATACTCGGTGAGTACCTCCTCGAACGCGGCGATGACGCCGTCCGGGTCCTCGGCGTCGCCCCCCAGCGCGTACTCGCAGATCATCCGCAGCGTCAGCGCGGTGAGATCCTTCTGCAGCGCGACGGGCTCCCGGCAGGCCCGCTCGGCCCAGCGGTCGGCGAGCGCTGTCGTCAGCTCGGTGAACCGTGCGAAGTGCCGCTCGTGGGAAGGGCGTCCTGCCAGCACCGAAAGCAGCAGGCGCCGCAACGGGGTGTGCTCGTCGGCCGGCAGCACCTGCAGGTTCCCCGCCTCGAACAGCGGAGCCAGGAAGTCGAAGAGCCGCTCCGGCCGCTTGTCGATGTGAGCCGTGGCCTCAAGGAGTACGGGATCGGCGACCGACACGGCGGTCTCCGAGCCCGGGAGTTGGAACCGCACCACGGGCCCGTACTCGGCGTGCAGCCACCGCTGGTAGTTGTGCAGCCCGCCCGCCGCCGCGATGGCGCCGGCCCCGCCGTCCGTCCGGGGCTCGGGACCGGGGATGTTCATGGCCGCTCCTCATGGTTGTCGGGCATGTGGTCGTCGGACATGCCTCCGAGCATCCGTGATTCACCCGTGGTCCACCAGGGCATCCGGCCAGTCCGCCATCCGCATCGAGCCGCCGTGGACGGTAGCCCCGCATGCCCTGTTCGGGGCACCCGGAACGCTACGGAGTGACAAACAGCCAGGGGGCTGGTGCTCGCTGCCCACCTGCGCCGGAAGCCGATCGAGGTCGGCACGGAGCCCTTCCGTAACCGTGCTGGACCGGCATAAATCGACCCCGCTCGGAGCGTACGAAATCGGCCAGATCCCAGGAGTTGACCGATGGTCAGGATGTGTAACGTTCGACCTGAGTGAGGATCAGTGACGCGGGGGTGAGGAGGGGGCAGTGAGCGGGGTAGTGATCTATGTGCCGCAGGGGGCCGCGGAGGGTGCGGGTGAGCCGGCCGGTAACGCGGTGACGCTGCGGCTGGGACCGGGCGAGGTGGCCCGCTTCGGGCGGGGCTCCGCGACGACCCCGGTCGAACTCCGCCTCGACGACGAGGCGATCTCCCGGCTCGCGGGCGAGATCCGGGTGACGGACGACCACTGGCAGCTCAGCAACCTCAGCACGACGCAGAGCTATCTGGTCGAGAACCCGGAAGGGGCCGGGGAGTATCTGCGGGTGCCGCCGCGGCGGGCCGGAGCGCCCATCCCCTTCGAGTTCTCGCGGGTCGTGCTGCCCACCCGCCGCAACACCACGGTCGCTTTCCAGGTGTTCGCGCCCGACCACGTCTACCTGGACCCGGACGGCATGGGCGGCCAGTGGGGGAGCCGCACCGTCACGGCGTACTCCCTGGACGAGACGGCCCTCTACTTCCTCATCCTCGTCGCCCTCTGCGAACCGCGGTTGCGCGACGAGTCACCCGTCGCGGTGCCGACCACGCCCCAGATCGTCGACCGGCTCAAGGGGCATCCCGCGTGCGCCCGCCTCACGGCCCGGGCGGTCAGCTCGCACATCGACTACCTCGCCGACGAGAAGATGCGGATCAGCGCACCGGCCGAGTCCGGGCCGCGCAGGGAAGCCCGCCGCAACGGCAAACGGGAGGCGATCGTCGGGCTCGTGCTGCGCTTCGGCCTCGTACGGGAGGAACACCTCGCGCTGCTCCCGCCCCGGACCGGAACCGGCGCGCAGGAGCGGGGGACGGCGGGATGAGGCGGCGGCCCACAGATGACGGCCGACGGACCGGAGGGGGACACGGTGCAGGGTCCGGCAGACACTTCGGGAACTGACCGCACGGACCTCCTGCCGCCCGGCTACCGCGTGGGCCGCTGGGAGGTCACCGAGCCGATCGGCGCCGGGGGCTGGGCAACTGTCCATGCCGGACGGCCAGTTGGGAGTGAAGCCGAGGAAGAGGAGGCCGTCGCGCTCAAGGTGCTGCCCACCGCCGGGCTCGCACCGCGCCAGGCCCGCAAGGTGGCCGAAACCGCCCGGCGCGAGGTCGAGTTCGGCCGCCGGTCCTCGCACCCGAGGCTGATCCGCCTCCTCGACACCGTCGTACTGAGCGAACCCGACCACCCCCTCCTCGACGGCGCGATCGTGCTGGTCATGGAGCGGGCCGAGCGGAGTCTGCGCGAGCTGCTCGGTAGCGGGGTCGGCGAGGCCGAAGGCGCCCGGCTCGTCACCGAGATCTGCGAGGGCCTCGCCCATCTGCACCGCAGCGGCTGGGTGCACGGCGACCTCAAGCCGGACAACATCCTGCTCATGGCGGACGGTTCGGTGAAGCTCTCGGACTTCGGGCTCGTCACCCGGCTGACCGGAACCCACGGCACCCATGGCTACGCCCCTCCGATGGGCACCTTCGACTACCTGCCGCCCGAGCGGTGGAAGGCGCCCCTCGGCGAGCAGGGCGTCGAAGTCCGGCCGAGCGCCGACATCTGGGCCCTCGGCATCACCATCCACGAGCTGTTCGCCTCCGGTGCCTCGCCGTTCCCCGGCGCCACACCCATGGCGCGCGGCGCCGCGACACAGGAGTACGCCGACGGGCGGACCCCGCTGCGCCTGGACGGCGCGGTGCCACCCTTCTGGCGGGCGCTGGCCGCCGACTGCCTGGCCCCGACCCACCTCGCCCGCGCCGAGCACACCCCCGAAACCCTGCTCGCGCGTATCGCCGACCGGCAGTCCACCGGGACGGACGCCGATGCGCCGGCCGCGCGGCCCGCGGCACGCCGACGAGGACGAAGACGGGCCGCGTTCGTCACCCTCGCGGTGTGCGCGGTGGGCGCGACGATCTGGCCGCACGTCGAGGACGACGGCGCGTCCGGCGCGACGACCGCCGAACCGCCGGGCCGCATACGGGTGTTCAACGCCGACCGGAGCTGCCGGGTCCGTACCGATCGGGACGCACAGTGCAGTCTCGGCCTGGCGATCGACCCGACGCGGCCCTACACCATCGACAACGTCGTACCGACCCGGGTGTGGCACGGTGATGAACTCGCCGTCGACTGCCGGCTCGCCCAGGGCATGCCGATCATCGACGAGGCGGACACGCACTCCGCCGACTGGTACCGCGTCCGGCTGCCGCGGGGCTCCGACCGACCCACGGCCTGGCTGCCCGCCGTACGCACGAAGGACCGCCCCTCGGTCCCGGACTGCCCGGCTCCCGCACCCGTCCGGTGAGGGGACCCCGGCCCACCGGGATCCCCCACCGCTACGGGCGTCCGATGCCCGCCCCCGTACGTCGCCACCGTCAACTACCTTGCTGAGCAGGGTAGTTGAGCCGTCGGCTGTGGGGCACCGGTGCACGAGTCGAGTCCATCGCGGATCCGCGGGCATGTCATTCCGGATCGTTCCGGATGCCGGGCCCGGCATCCGGCGACTACCGTGCGGACCGTCGGCCCCGGGACCACGTCAGCACGTCGCACTTACCGGTCATTCACCGATCAGGAGGATCTGTTGAGCGAGCAGCACCGCCCCACCCGCAGGAACGTTCTCAAGGCCGTCGGCGGAGCCTCCGCGGCGCTGGCCCTCGGCGCCGGGACCGTCCTTTCGGCGGCGTCCGCGGCCAGCGCGGCCGACGACGGCTTCGGGCTGCGCATCGTGGAGCGCGGCGAGGGCGACCCCCGCATGTGGTACTACCGCTTCCAGACCGCCGAGATCGGCTGGAACCCCGCCGTCAACGTCCTGCTCCCTGACGACTACCACACCAGCGGGCGCACCTACCCCGTCCTCTACCTGCTGCACGGCGGCGGCACCGACCAGGACTTCATCACCTTCGACCGCCTGCACATCCGCGACTGGACGGCGGGCAAGCCGGTCATCGTGGTGATGCCCGACGGCGGCCACGCGGGCTGGTACTCCAACCCGGTCAGCTCGACCGTCGGCCCGCGGAACTGGGAGAGCTTCCACATCAACCAGCTGATCCCGTGGATCGACGCCAATTTCCGGACGTTTGCGGAGTACGACGGCCGTGCGGTCTCCGGGTTCTCGATGGGCGGCTTCGGCGCGCTGAAGTACGCGGCCAAGTACTGGGGCCACTTCGCCTCGGTGAGTTCCCACTCCGGCCCTGCCAGCCTGCGCGGCAACGCGGCCGGGATCCCCGGCGGGGTCGTGCACTGGGCCAACGCGTCCTCGGCCGCCATCGAGCTGGGCGGCGGCACCGTCTACGGCGTGCCGTGGGACCAGAACCGCGTCAGCATGGACAACCCGTGCGAGCGCGTCGAGAGCTACCGCAACAAGCGGATCTTCATGGTCGCGGGCACCAGCCCCGAGCCGACCTTCTGGGACCGGTTCAACGAGACCGCGGTGCTCGAAACCCAGCGCGAGTGGCGCGGCTTCCTCGACCGGGCCGGTATCCCGCACGAGTGGTACGAGGTGCCCGGCGGCCACTTCGTACGGCCCGACCTGTTCATCCGCGACCTCGACGGCATCGTGGACAGGCTCCGCAAGGCATAGCACCCGGCGACGTCGCGTCGCTGCTGAAGGCACCGTCCAGGTGAGCCGTGTCTCACCTGGGCGGTGCCGCTTGTCTATGCAACGAGTTGCATAGAAGGATTCGGGCATGGCGCTTGAGCACGCGATTCTCGTCTCGCTGTTGGAGAAGCCGGGCTCCGGCTATGAGCTGGCCCGGCGCTTCGACCGGTCGATCGGCTACTTCTGGGCCGCCACGCACCAGCAGATCTACCGCATCCTCAAGCGCATGGAGAACGACGGCTGGATCGACGTCCGCGAGGTGGCGCAACAGAACCGGCCGGACAAGAAGGAGTACTCCGTCGCCGCGGCCGGCCGAGCCGCGCTCTCCCGATGGCTGCACGAGCCGATCGAGCCCGAGAGCGTCCGGCACGAGCTCGCCGTGAAGATCCGTGGCGCGGCCTTCGACGACCCGGCCGCGCTACTGGCCGAGGTGGAGCGGCACCGCCGGGCGCACGCCGACCGGCTCGCGCACTATCTCGCGGGGGAGCTGCGCGACTTCACGGGTCCCGACGCCCCCGAGGCGTCCGACGCCGGACAGGAGCTCCAGCACGTCGTGCTGCGCGGCGGCATCGCGTACGAACGCATGACGCTCGCCTGGCTCGACGACGTGATCGCCACCCTCCACCGGATCGGCCCCGAGCGCTGATCCGGTGCATCAACCTGCCCTCGGGCAGCCCGAGTTCCCCGTCACCCCTCCCCAACTCCCCGAGCCGGAAAGGCGAATGGCCATGGCCGACCCGCTGCTGTTCAACCCGCGGACCTATGACCCGACCCACTTCGACCCCGAGACCCGCAGGCTGCTGCGCGCCACCGTCGACTGGTTCGAGCAGCGCGGCAAGCGCCGGCTGATCGAGGACTACCGCTCGCGCGCCTGGCTGGCGGACTTCCTCGCGTTCTCCGCCAAGGAAGGCCTGTTCGCGACCTTCCTCACCCCGGCTTCCGCCGCCGGACAGGAGACCGGACAGGACGAGGGGGACAAGCGCTGGGACACCGCGCGGATCGCCGCCCTCAACGAGATCTTCGGGTTCTACGGCCTCGACTACTGGTACGCCTGGCAGGTCACCATCCTGGGCCTCGGCCCGGTCTGGCAGAGCGACAACGCCGTGGCCCGCGCCCGCGCGGCCGAACTCCTCGACCAGGGCGAGGTGTTCGCGTTCGGCCTGTCCGAGAAGACCCACGGCGCGGACATCTATTCCACCGACATGCTCCTGGAGCCGGACGGCGACGGCGGCTTCCGCGCCACCGGCTCCAAGTACTACATCGGCAACGGCAACGCCGCAGGGCTTGTGTCCGTCTTCGGCCGCCGCACCGACGTCGAGGGCCCCGACGGCTACGTCTTCTTCGCCGCCGACAGCCGCCACGAGGCGTACCACCTGGTGAAGAACGTCGTCGACTCCTCGAAGTACGTCAGCGAGTTCCGCCTGGAGAACTACCCGGTCGCCGCCGAGGACGTCCTGCACACCGGCCGGGCCGCGTTCGACGCCGCCCTCAACACCGTCAACGTCGGCAAGTTCAACCTCTGCACCGCCTCGATCGGCATCTGCGAACACGCCATGTACGAGGCCGTCACCCACGCCCACCAGCGCATCCTCTACGGCCGCCCCGTCACCGCCTTCCCGCACGTGCGCCGCGAGCTGACCGACGCCTACGTCCGTCTCGTCGGCATGAAGCTGTTCAGCGACCGCGCCGTGGACTACTTCCGCACCGCGGGCCCCGACGACCGCCGCTACCTCCTCTTCAACCCGATGACGAAGATGAAGGTGACCACGGAGGGCGAGAAGGTCATCGACCTGATGTGGGACGTCATCGCCGCCAAGGGCTTCGAGAAGGACAACTACTTCGCCCAGGCGGCCGTCGAGATCCGCGGCCTGCCCAAGCTGGAGGGCACGGTCCACGTCAACCTCGCGCTGATCCTCAAGTTCATGGGCAACCACCTCCTGAACCCGGTCGAGTACGCACCCGTGCCGACCCGCCTCGACGCGGCCGACGACGCCTTCCTCTTCCAGCAGGGACCGGCCCGCGGCCTCGGCGCCATCCGCTTCCACGACTGGCGGACCGCCTTCGACGCGTACGCCGACGTGGCGAACGTCGGCCGCTTCCGCGAACAGGCCGACGCGCTCTGCGAGTTCGTCACCACGGCCGCCCCCGACGAGGAGCAGAGCCGCGACCTCGACCTGCTGCTCGCCGTCGGCCAGCTCTTCGCGCTGGTCGTGCACGGCCAGCTGATCCTGGAGCAGGCGCGCCTGACGGGCCTGGAGGAGGACGTCCTCGACGAACTCTTCGCCGTCCTGGTGCGCGACTTCTCCGCGCACGCCGTCGAGCTGCACGGCAAGGACTCCGCGACCGCGGAGCAGCAGAGCTGGGCGCTCGGCGCCGTTCGGCGTCCGGTTGTCGACGAGGCTCGCTCGGCACGTGTCTGGGAACGCGTCGAGGCGCTGGCCGGGGCGTACGAGATGGCGCCCTAACGGCGGTCGCTGAGTCCGTTCACCCGGCTTGGCCGACACGGCGTGGTACAGGTCCCCGGTCTGTGATGAGACCGGGGACCTGCCGCGTTGGTCAGCCCCGATGGCGCTCTTGAGCGACGTCACCCCTGGTGGGGATAGCCGGGGAGCGTCATGGAGTTGGCCGCGCGGGCGAGTTCGGCGGGTGGTGTGCGCGTGGTGCCGTCGGCCCTGCGATGGGCGAGCCGCTGATTCTTGCGGACGTACTCCCACATGAGCTGCTGGTAGCCGGCGAAGGCAGCACGGTGGTCGTCCCGGTGGTTGGCGAGTTCGCCCGCGAGTACGTAGGCGCCGACCAGGGCGATGCTGGTGCCTTGGCCGGACCGTGGCGAAGGGCAGTACCCCGCGTCGCCGACGAGCCCGACCCGCCCCTTCGACCAGTGGTCGAGGCGGACCTGGCTCATCGAGTCGAAGTAGAAGTCCGGGGCGTCCCGCATGCTCGCGAGGAGGCGGGGCGTTTCCCAGCCGACGTCGGCGAAGCGCTCGGCGAGGATGTTCTTCTGCTGCTCGGGATCGCGGTGGTCGAAGTCGAGTCCCGGGGACCCGAACAGCAGCATCGCCCGGGCCTCGGTGTTCTGCCGGGCGCTGTAGACGCCGACCAGCGCGTCACCGGCCGTGTGGTACATCTGCCAGTGGTCGAGGCCGAGAAAGTTCTCCACGCTGAAGATCGCCAGATAGCTGTCGAGGAAGTGGAGGAATGCGGACTCCGGGCCGAAGGCCAGCCGGCGCACCCCGGAATGCAGGCCGTCCGCGCCGATCACCAGGTCGAAACGGCGGGCACGTTCGTGCCGGAAGCGGACCTCGACGCCGTCCTCGTCCTGCGTCAGGGAGGTGATGGCATCGCCGAACAGGTACTCGTTCCCGTAGCGACTCGCGTCGAACAGCAGGGTCGTCAAGTCGTCACGCATGATTTCGACGTCGTCGTTGTCGATCAACCCGCCGGTCAGGGTGGCCTCGGTGGACCGGGACAGCTCCTCACCCCGGCCGTCCACGAACGACATGCCGCGCATGTCGGTGGTGACCTCCCGGACCTTGTCGAGCAGCCACATCCGTTCCACGACCTGTAACGCGACGCCCCGGATGTCGATGGCCTGCCCACCCCTGCGCAGACCGGGCGCCCGTTCCACCACCGTCGGACGGAATCCCGCGCGCTGCAGCCAGTGAGCCAGCGTCAGCCCCGCGACACTCGCTCCGGAGATCAGAACATTCCTGTTTCGCATGGCCTCTCCCAATGCTGCCGACGTGTACGCCAGTGACCGGATCGTCCGCGTTCGCGGACTCCTTGAGTCTTGACATGGGATGACGCGACGGCAATGCCCGGATCGGCAAGCAATAGTTCCGTTCCGAGCAATGGCCGGGCGGGAGGAGACGGCTTTCGGACAGCAGCCGGTCACGCCACTCGGGGGTCCACGGGGGCGTAGGCGGCGATCGCGAGCCGGACGAACGAGCGGACGGCGGGGTTCGTGTCGCCCTCCCGCCATGCCACCACCATGCGGCTCGGCGGCATGTCGATCAGCGGCACCACGACGAGCCCGTCTCCCGGCTCGTCGTCCAGCAGCGTCATACCGACCGTCCCGTTCCAGAGCACGGCCTGCCGGCACTCCTGGACGGCGCGTACGACCGGCCCTTCGCGTGGCTCCCCGCCGTTCCAGTACGCCTGCCAGAGAGGGTCGGTACCTTCCGGGAAGCGGAACCAGCGGCGGTCGGCCAGGTCGGCCGGCTTCAGGCTGTCGCGTCCGGCCAGCACATCGTCGGCGCGAAGCAGCGCGCCCACCGGGTCGCTGCGAAGCTCGCGCACGACCAGGCCGGTCTCGTCGAACGGACCGCGGGTCAGCGCGACATCGACCACTTCGGCGTGCAGCCCACAGGTGGGATCGGTCAGGCCGGTCTCGCGGACGCGGACCTCGACATGCGGGTGACGGCGGCGGTGTGCGGAGGCCAGCCGTGTCGCGCGAGGGTCGGTGCTGTCGCCCAGGATGCCGACGGTGACGGCCGTGGCTCCGGCCGCCGCGGCCACACGGTCGCGCATCCGGGCGGCCTGGGCGAGCAGGGCGCGCGCCTCATGAAGCAGCACCGCTCCCACCGGAGTGAGCGCGACACCGCCCGGGGACCGCTCGAACAGCGAGACGCCGAGCTCGGTCTCCAACTGCTTGATCGCCCGGCTCAGCGGAGGCTGACTCATGTGCAGCCGGCCGGCGGCCCGGCCGAAATGGAGTTCCTCGGCGACTGCCACGAAGTAGCGCAGCGTGCGTAGCTCCATGCCGTGACGATACCCGTTCGATATCGGCGTCCCAGAATGGGTCTTGGACAGTCGACAGCCGCCGGCGGTGGAATTCAGGCATGACTGAAGAACCGAAGGCCAGTGAACCGATCGCCGAGCCCGCCGAGCCCGCCGTGTCGGTGGTCGGTCCGGGCGACGGCGAGACGATCGTTCTGGGCACCACGCGCCTGCGCGTCCTCGAAGACGGCAGCAACACCGGGCACCGCCTCGGGATCGCCGAGTCCGTCCTCGCGCCGCACACGCCCGGGCCACCGCAGCACCGGCACGCCGAGCACGACGAGGGCTTCTACATCATCTCCGGCTCAGTCCGGTTCACCGTCGGAGTGCGGGACTACGACGCGAGCGCGGGCACGCTCGTGATGGTCCCGCCCGGAGCCCCGCACACGTTCGCCAACGTGACCGACCAGCCGGCCGTCATGCTCAGCACGTTCACGCCGGACCTGTACGTGCGGTACTTCCGCGACCTGCGGGACATGATCGCCGGCGGCCAGGCTCTGACGCCGCAGGCGACCGTCCGAACGATGAGCCGCTACGCCACCGAGCCCGCCACCGAGTTCGCCCAAGGAGCGGGGGAGTCGTGAGCGCCGCCTTGGGGGGGGCGCTGCCGGGCTGTGACGGCTCCGCCCTCGCCCTCCGTCACCGCCCGACGGAGCCGGAGGGCAGGGTATGCCCGGGGGCACCGAGTTGTCTCGTGTCACCTTCTCCAGAACAGATGGTGGGTCACGCCACTCGGGCTGGGGACGACCTCCAGGTGGAAGCGGTCGAGCAGTTCATCGGGTGACTCCCAGAGCCGAAGGCCGGACCCGAGTTTCACCGGGGAGACCGCGACATGCAGAGTGTCGACGAGGCCGGCGTCGAGGAACTGCCGGATGGTGGTGACCCCGCCGCCGAGGCGGACGTCCTTGCCCCGCGCCGCCTCCCGTGCCTGTTCGAGGACCGTGGCCGGGTCGCCGTCGACGAAGTGGAACGTCGTGTCGGAGAGTGTGAACGAAGGGCGCCTGTGGTGGGTCATGACGAACACCGGGGTACGGAACGGGGGTTGGTCGCCCCACCACCCGCGCCACTCGTGGTCGGGCCAGGGCCCGCGCTGGGGCCCGAACTTGTTGCGGCCCATGATCTCGGCGCCGATGTTGCGCGCGTAGTCCCGCGTGAAGTAGTCGTCGATGCCCCGGCTGCCCCCAGGATCGGTGCGCATCGGCCAGCTCGCGGTGGCGCCGGCCCAGGCGAAGAGTCTCCCGGGATCGACGTGGCCGAAGGGACTCTCAAGGCTCTGATCCTCACCGGCACCGATGCCGTCACTTGAGACATTGAAGTTCTGGACTCTCAGCAGCTGAACCACGCGTTCCTCCTGTTGCTGTCGATGACGGTGGTGAGACTCTCCGAGCCGGCAAAACTCATCGCCGCGTCCGTGACCGATCAGAAGAGGGGCCCCACCACACCATGGCGGGTTGCCCGGGCTGGTAGCGGTAGCCCCACTGGGGCTGGGGGGACAGCGGTAGTGAACTGGGTCGGCTGGTGCGCCTAGCGTCTGACGGTGTGAGCCACAGGCTCTCAACGTCCAGCACCTCAAGGAGACTTCGTGATCACCCCCAGCCCGGCCGTGCGCCGCACCGCGGCCGTCGGCCTCGCCCTCGCCGCCTGCCTCGGCACGACACCGGCGGTCACGGCCGCGGCTGCGCCCGCCGCGTCCAAGTCCGCTGCTGGGCTCGACCGTTACTACGACCAGCGCCCGGGCTGGGGCAGCTGCGTCAAGGCCCCGGGCGACACCATGGGCCGCGACCTGGACAAAGCCGGCGTGCAGTGCGCGGACGTCGTCGTGCCGCTCGACTACGCCGCCCCCCGGGGCCGTACGATCACCGTCGCGATATCCCGGCTCAAAGCCACCGACACCCGCCACCGCATCGGCTCGATCCTGCTCAACAACGGCGGTCCCGGCGGTCCCGCCGTTCAATCCCCGCCCGAATTCCATACGTGGATGAAAAAGGCCGGCCCGCGCTACGACGTCGTCGGCTTCGATCCGCGCTTCGTCGGCCGCAGCACCCCGCTGGACTGCGGCTGGCCCGTCGGCACCAACCTCTTCTCGGCAGGACTCGGCCGGGCGGGCTTCGAGCGCCAGGTCGCCCTCCAGAAGGATCTGGCCGACAAGTGCCGAGCCACCAACGCCTCCGTACTGCCGCACATCACCACGCGCAACACCGCCCGTGACATGGATGTCATTCGCGGAGTGCTCGGGGAGAAGAAGATCTCCTACTTCGGCTACTCGTACGGCACTTACCTGGGCACCGTCTACACGCAGATGTTTCCCGGTCGTGTCGACCGCATGGTTCTGGACGGTGCCATCGACCCGCGCGAGTTCGGGCCCCGGCTGCTCCGGGAGACCGTCGGCGAGAACGAACAGGCGCTCGCCGACTGGGCCACCTGGGCCGCGGCCCGCCATGGGACCTATGGCCTCGGCCGCACTCGTGGCGAGGTACTCGCCACCGTCGACCGCGTCATCAAGGCGTCAGCGCGCGGCCCGCTGACCGTGGGTGGCGCCCCGGAGAGCTACCAACTCGACGACACCCTGGTCCCGTTCATCCTGCTCGCGGGCATCGACAGCGACACCGACGCGTCCCGTGCGGCGCTCGGTGAGCAGGTGTCCGTGCTGAACAAGGCGGCGGCCGGGCAGCCGACCCGGCTGTCTCCCCAGCTCGCCGCCACCCTGCGGCTCGCGCTGACCGGCGAGCAGTCGCGGAGCGGCAGTGTGCAGTCCGCCGTCATCTGCGGAGACCGGGCGGCACCGCGCGACCCGGAGATCTACTGGCGGGACATCGAGCGCAGCCGTGCCGCCTACCCGCGCTTCGGCGCGTTGACCAACAACATCGGCCCGTGTGCGTTCTGGGACCGGCCCCGGGAGGAACCCACCCAGGTGAAGGAGGACGCCAAGGTGCTGATCGTCTCGGCCACGGGCGACCCCCGCACTCCGCACAAGGGCGCCGTCGCCCTGCACGGACTACTGCCGAGCTCCAAGCTGATCACCGTCGAGGGCGCCAACCGGCACGCGATCTACGGCATTTACGAGAACGCGTGTGTCGACAACCAGGTCAACCAGTACCTGGCGACCGGCAAGCTGCCGGCCGGCGACAAGGTCTGCCGCAAGTAGGCGGCCCGGCCCGGCCCTCCGCGCGAACGGCAGCCGTCGGCTGGATGCCAACGGCCGCCGAACTGCGGCGAGTTGACGCATTGGCTACCGGAGGGCGCCGTGCACGGCCTCGGGGTCGGTGGGGGAGAGGGGGCCGGTGGTGGTCTTGCGGGTGAGGCTCGGCGGCGGGGTTATGTAGGTGGGGGTGGGGTCGGCCTCCGGGGCGCAGGTCTTGGCGATGCGGCCCGTGCCCTTGGGCAGGCTGCCGTCGCGGAGGTAATCGGTGAAGGTGTCGTCCAGGCAGGCGTTGCCGTGGAAGAGGATCTCGTGGAAGCTGCCGCCGTTCTGGACGACGAGCTTCGAACCGGGCAGCGCGTCGCGCATGGCGAGCCCGCCCTCGTACGGGGTGGCCGCGTCCTCGGTGGCCTGGAAGAGCAGCACGGGCGGCAGACCCTTGCCGGTGATCTTCATCCGGCCCGCCGGATTGCCCTGGTAGGGCCAGAACATACAGGCGGCATTGTACCACATGTTGTTGTACGTGTAGAACGGCGCCGAGGCGTTGACCTTGGCCTGGTCCTTCTTCCAGAACTCCCAGTCACGCGGCCAGGCGTTCTCGGTGCACTGTGCCGCGTTGTAAGCGGGGAAGGTGCCGTCGTCGGAGCCCGGCGCCGCGTACAGGTTGTAGGCGGTGTTGAGCGGCCGGGTGTCGTGGTGGGTGACATAGGCGGAAAGCACGGTGGCCATCCGGGGCCAGCGCAGGAAGTTGTAGCCACCGCCGTAGAAGGTGTCCTCGAACTCGGCGGGACCGATCTTGCCAGGGGCCGGGGCGGCGTTCACGGGGTTGCTCCGCAGGTCCGCTTCGATCTGCTGGTACGCCTTCTCGACGGCGGCGGCGTCGGTACCCAGGTGGTAGACCGAATCCGCCTTGGCCGCCCAGGCAGCGAAGGCGTCGAAGCGGCGCTGGTGCTCCTTGTCCTGCAGGACGTTGTGGTCGTACCAGGTGATCGTGGGGCCGACGATGCTGTCGAGGACCATCCGCCGGACGCGCGAGGGGAAGAGCTGGCCGTAGGTGGAGCCGAGCGAGGTGCCCCAGGAGCCGCCGTAGAAGTTGATCTTCGGTGCTCCGAGTGCCCGGCGGATGCTGTCCATGTCGCGCGCGTTGTCGACGGTGGTCATGTGCGGCAGGAGCCAGGACCAGTTGGCCGCGCAGTCGGCGGCGTACCCGGCGGCCTTCTTCAGCCACGCCTGTGAAGTGCCATGGCTCACCTGGTAGTCGGGCCGCGCGCCGTCGAAGTAGTGGGCGTCGCAGGTGACATGCGGCTCGCTGCCGTTGGTGCCGCGCGGGTCGAAGCCGATCCAGTCGTAGGTCGAGGCGACGTCCTTCGGGATCTGCCCGGAGATGTAGGCGGGCATCCAGAGCCCGGAGTCCCCGGGGCCACCGGGGTTGAGCAGGATCGGGCCCTGCTGCTTGCCCTTGGGTGCGGTGGCGGGGAGCCGGTTCACCTTGATCTTGATCTTCCGGCCGTGCGGGTCGGCGTAGTCCACCGGCACGTCGAGCATCGCGCACTGCAGCGCGGGCGTACTGGTGTCGTTGCAGGAGCTCCAGGCGAGCTTCCCCTGCCCGGTGTCCGCGGCGGCAGCCGCGCCGGGTGCCGCGCTGGCGGACGTTCCGGTGAGGGCTGCCACGGCAGTGGCTGCCGAGAGCAGGGCGATGATTTTTCTCATGGAGAGCATGATGTGATATGTGAAATTTTACAGCTAGGGAACTGACGGGACTTTATCAAGCTGTGACTGAAGGGGAGTCGGGGGCGTCCTCCAGTGACTCGGAGCCGTCCGTGCGTCAGAGTGGTCGGCATGACGACACGGTCGCAACCCGTCACAGTGCCCGCACCGTCGCGATGCCGCCCTGCTCATCGGCGGCGTGCGGCAGCCCCTCTTCTCGCCGCGGCCTGCCTGGTCGCCGTACTCGACGGGCCGGTGGCCGCGGCCGCCCAACCGACCGGCACCCACAACGCTGGGCGGGCCGGCGCCACGTCCCCCTCCGTGGGGAGCCCCGGCAAAGCGGAGCGGCGAGCCCAACTGGAGCGCCTGGTGCGGGAGTTGATGGCAGCCGGGGCACCCGGTGTGATCGTGCGGGTGGACGACGGCCACGGTCGGCCGATCCGGATCGCCGAGCAGGCCGCGTGGAGCAGGCCGGATCACCGGCTCCGGGCGGAGGACGAGTTCCGGATGGGATCCAATACCAAGACCATGATGGCCACTCTCGTACTGCAACTGGTCGCCGAGGGCAGGCTCGCCCTCACCGACCCGGTGGAGAAGTGGCTCCCCGGCCAGGTGCCCGACGGAAGGGCGATCACGCTGCGCATGCTTCTGAACCACACCAGCGGCCTGTACGACTACACGCAGGATCCCGCGCTCCTGCCATCCGCCCTGGGCAAGGATCCGAAGCAGTGGACGTCCGAGCAGCTGCTCGCCGTCGGGGTGCGGCACGATCCGCTCTTCGCGCCGGGCACCGCGTGGGCGTACAGCAACACCGATTACGCGGCGATCGGCGCCGCCCTGGAGAAAGCCACCGGGAAGAGCCTGGCCGAGCTGGTCCGCGACCGGATCGCCCGACCGCTTCACCTTCAGCACACCTACTACCCGACGGACTCCACCTGGCGCGGCCGCCACGCCCACGGCTACGAACCCGATGCCGCCCACATGCCGCCAGGTGTGCCGGCCGAGGCCAGGGACTACGCGGGGATCCACCACGACGGCCATGTGGACGTCTCCGACAACAACCCCTCGTGGGGCGGGGCGGCCGGGGCCGTGGTGTCCACCGCGCAGGACTGGGGCCGCTTCTACACCGCGTTGATGTCCGGCAGGCTGCTGCCCGCCGCCCAGCTGGCCCAGATGCGTACGACCGTGCCGGTCGACCCGGACCAGCCGGACGGGCCCGGCTACGGTCTCGGCATCGAAACCGGCACGACCCCGTGCGGGGCGGTGTGGACCCACGACGGAGGCATCCCCGGATACCTCAGCACCAACGTCACCGACTCCACCGGCCACCGCACGGCGTCCGTTCTCGTCTCGACGGAAGCCTTCGCCGAGACGCCCGCCGCGTTTCCCGACATCAACAAAGCCGCCAAAGCCCTCCGGTACGCCACGATCTGCGCCATGTTCGACAAGCCGACGCCGACAACACCTCACATCGGCTGAGCCCCCGGCCGAACCGTCAACGGCGGTACGTGTGGAGCCCTGCCGCGCAGACGCTATGGACACCGGTCCGTCGGCCGTCCTAGATTCGTCCCAGTGCGAGGTCGGCCAGGGGGAACGCGCCAATCGTCACGTATCAGGGGGAGCATGAGATTCGGCTTACTGGGGCCGTTGCACGCCCAGATCGCCGGACGTGCGGTCCCGTTGAACGGGCCGCGACAGGCCAAGATGCTGGCAGCACTGCTGCTCGACGCCAACAACGTGGTCGCCATGGAACGGCTCGTCGCCGTGATGTGGGACACGAACGTGCCCGCCACCGCGGTCCGCCAGGTCCAAGACGCTGTCTCCGGGCTGCGCCGCAACCTCGTCGCCTGCGGAGCACCCGATTCCCTGATCAGCACGCGGCGCGGCGGCTACGAGATCCACCTGGCTCAAGATCAGCTCGACCTGCTGGAGTTCGACCACGAGCGACACCTCGCCGAACAGCAAACGGCCCCGTTGGAGACAGCGCTCGCGCTGCGGCGGGCGCTCGCCTGCTGGCGCGGAGACGCCCTGGTCGACACGCCCAGCCAAGTCCTGGAGATCGATGCGGCACGCCTCAACGAGAAACGCGCGGCGACGCACAAACAGTGCCTGGCCATCGAACTCGACCTGGGGCGTCATCGGGAGGTCATCGATGAGCTGACCGCTCTGCTCCGCGAGCACCCCTACGACGAGCAGGTCGCCGAACACCTGATGGTCGCCCTCTACCGGTGTCGAAGACAGGGCGAGGCGCTTCAGGCGTACGAGCGGCTGCGCCGGACACTGGCCGACGAACTCGGTGTCGACCCCACCCCGCCGCTCCAGACGCTGCACCAGCGCATCCTGACCGCCGACCCCGCCCTGGCGGCCCCGGTCTCGGCAGATGGCCCCTCGGCCACACCACCGGAAAGCTCTGCCTCGGCGGCCCCCGAGCCGGCGATGGCGATGCCGGTGCGTCAACTGCCCCTCGACGTACCGGACTTCGTGGGCAGGTCGGAAGCGCTGGCGGAGATCGCCCGACTGCTCGACGGGTCGGCACCGAACCGGGCCCGGGTGGCCGTCATCGTGGGCGGTCCCGGTGTCGGCAAGTCCTGCCTGGTGACGCACGCCGCGCGGCTCGCGAGCGCCAACTTCCCCGACGGCCAGCTCTACCTCAACCTCGCGGCGACATCGGACGAGCCACGGGACCCCGCACTGATGCTGGCCGAAGCACTGCGCGCGCTCTCGATCGCAGGCAGCGCGATCCCGAACGGCCTGTCCGAGCGGGCCGCGCTCTACCGGTCGTTGCTGGTGGACCGCCGCATGCTGGTGGTCCTGGAGGACGCCGGGCACGCCGATCAGGTGCTGCCCCTGCTGCCCGGCGCCGACGGCTGCGCCGTGTTGATCACCAGCCGCACTCTGCTGACGCAACTTCCCGGCGCTCGCCACATCGACCTGGACGTGCTGAGCCCGGCAGAGGCACGGGAGTTGTTCACCGGCATCATCGGGTGGCAGAGGGTCGAACGGGAACCGGGCGAAGCTGACGCGATCCTCGACTGCTGCGGCAACCTGCCGCTGGCGATCCGCATCGCCAGCGGGAAGCTCACGGGCCGCCCGGCCTGGTCGCTGCGAGTGCTGCGGGAACGAATCGAGGATGAGTCACGGCGGCTGGCCGAGCTGAGGATCGGCGACCTCAGCATTCGAGCCAGCGTCGATCTGAGCCTACGGCTCCTGCCCGCCGACGCGGTGCGCGCGCTGAGCCTGCTGGGTCTGCTCGGCCCGTACACCCTGCCCGGCTGGGTAGTCGGCCCGCTCCTGGACCGCCCGGACGGCGAAGAAGTGCTGGACAGCCTCGTCGACGCCAGCCTGGTGCGGCTGACCGCCACCGACGCACTCGGCGAGCCGCGCTACCGACTGCACGACCTGATCAGGACCTGTGCCAGGGAGGCCGCCGCCGCGCTGCCGACGGCGGACAAGCGGGACGCGATCATCCGGGTGCTGTCCGTGTGGCTGGATCTGGTCAGGCGCGCCACCGACCGGCTGCCCGGCGGACTGCTGGCCGCCGCCCCCGGTTCGGCGCCGCGCCGATCGCTGCCCGACGCCGTCGTGAACCGGCTCATGGCCGATCCGTTCGGCTGGTTCGACGCGGAACGCGACAACCTGCTCGGCGCGGTCAAACTGGCCGTCGACTGGGGCCTGGACGAGTTGGCCTGGGAGCTGGCGGCCGGCACGGCGACCTACTACGACCACCGGTGTCTGTACCAGGACTGGCAGCACGGGCACCAGCTCGCGCTGGGCGCGGCCGAGGCCGCCGGCAACGCGCGCGGGGTGTCGGTGCTGCTACGCGGACTCGGCCAACTGCACATCTACCAGGACGAGTTCGACCGAGCCACCCGCGCCCTGGAGACCTCCATCGAGCTGTGCCGGGACACCGGGGACAAGCGCGGCGAGGCGCTGTCGGTGGCGACGCTCAGTACGGTCAGCCGGGTGCAGGGCCGTGACGACGAAGCACTCGAACGTGTCGAGCAGGCGCTGAGCATCGCGGTCGGCGAAGGCGACCGGCACATCGAGGCGCAGCTGTCCTGCTCGATGGCCGTGATGCGACTCATGCAGGGTCAACTGGACGAGGCGGAGTCCTGGTTCACCGGAGCCTTGCGCCTGGCCAGGGCGCTTGACGACGAGCATCGCGTGGCCGTCGTGCTGCGGCGGTTCAGCCGGTTGCACGATCGGCGCGGCGATCCGGACGAGGCGCTGCGCTGCCTGTGGCAGGCGTTGGCCACCTTCGAGCAACTCGTCGACGAGCGCTGCGCCGCCTACACGCTGCTGGAAGTCGGCCGCGTATACGCCGGTCAGGACGACCGGGACCAGGCGAGCCCGGCGTTGGAACGCGCGGCGGGCCTGTTCCACCGGCACGGCGACCGCCAGGACGAGGCCACATGCTGGCAACTGATCGGCGACCTGGATGCCGCCGCCGGCAACCACCACACGGCGCGCCAACACCGAAGACGGGCGCTGCGGCTGTGGCAGACGATCGGCGAAATAAACCAGACGACAGCTCCAGCGCGACCATCGTCGCCGTGAAGCGCGGCCGCATCCAGCATGTGTGCGCGACCGGCCACCAGGCATGGGCGGAGTCCGGGCGCGCGTCGATGTTCGCAATCTCTCCGCTCAGGACCGGCTGGAGGCAAGGGCGGTTTCCCGGCCAACTCCCTTGCCAGGCAAGGGAGTTCGCCCCCCATAGGGAGGCTCCCCAGGGGCCGTCCAGGGCCGGTCGGGCCTGTCACCCCGGATCATTCCGGATGCCGTGCCCGCCACTCCCCGCACTACCTTGTCGACCGCGCCAGACCGACAAGACCGGGGAGCAGCGATGCCGACGACCGCCACTACCGGGCGGCCAACTGCCACCACGCTCAGGCATCAGGAGCGCAGAGTGCTCCATGCCGTCGGCTGCGGCCTGCGCGACGACGAGATCGCCGCCGACCTCGCCATCCCCGAGGACGCTGTGGCCGGACACCTCGCACGCATCCTCGCGAAACTCGGGCTGCGCGACCGGGCCGCCGCCATCGTCCACGCCTTCGACTGCGGCCTCGTCGTCCCCGGCCGCGGCCCCCGCACGCGGGAGGCGAGACCGGAGCCGCCAAGAGCCGTCGGCCGGGAGGCCGGCCCGAAGGTGCGGATCTCCGTGCTCGGACCGCTCCAGGCATGGCAGGACGGGCGGCTCCTGAACCTGGGCCATCTCCGCCAGCAAGCCGTCCTCGCGGCGCTTGCGCTGGGCGCCGGGCGGACGGTCAGCCAGCAGGAACTGCTCGACGGCGTATGGGGGTTGGAGCCGCCGCTCACGAACGTCGTGCCGGTGTACGTCTACCGCCTGCGCAAGGCCCTGCGCAACGGCGAAAGCCCGGACGCGGTGATCGAGCACGACCGGTGTGGCTACCGGCTGGCCCCGGGCGCGGTCGAAGTGGACGTGGCGCGCCTGGAGAAACTGCTCACCGATGTCCGCGGGGCAGATCGGGCGGGCGACGCGACCGAGGCGGTCCGCCTGTGTTCCCAGGCGCTGGACCTGTTTCGCGGGGAGCCCCTGGCCGGCCTGCCCGGGCCGCTCGCCGAGCTGGAGCGGCTGCGGCTCACCGAGCGCAGGATCACCGTCATGCAGCGGAAGTTGGAGTGGCAGCTCCGGCTGGGCCAGCACACCGAGGCGATCGCCGAACTGTTCGCGCTGACCGCGGCGCACCCCCTGAACGAGCCGGTGGCCGCCATGCTGATGCACGCGCTGTACCGGAACGGCCGTCAGGCCGACGCGCTGACCGTGTTCGACCGCGCCCGCCGCCGGCTGGCCGACGACCTGGGGGTTGCGCCGAGCCGGATGCTGCGAGGCACGTACCAGATGATTCTGCGCGGCGACGAGGCCGGTCTCGGCGCCACCGGAACGGAGGGGAGCGGACCGACGCCCCGTATGTGCGGCGCGGTCGGGGACCACCCTCACGGTGAACCCCGACCGACGCCTCTCGCCTGACGGCGATTACCAGGGGTACCAGGCGCTGTTGTACCACTGCTCGTTGGCGTCGTCGTTGTGGTCGATGACATCGCGATGAAACCTCCCCGGGCCGAGCGGACCCCGCACCCGGGCACGGACCGGAACGCCCTGCGAGGCAGGGCACGGGCGGCGGCTCCATCGGGATTTCATCGGTCGTCCCTAACGTGTCCGCGTTCAGGCGAGGGCCTGGACCACAGGGGAAGGGCGGTTCGATGGCGCGGAGGAGATGCAGAGCGAGGTTGCCGATCGCGGTCATGGCCGCGGTGACGGTGATCAGCACGATGACGGCCGCGGGGTCTCCGGGCGCCGGGTCGAGGGCCGCCGCGCAGGGCCCGGACAACCCGACGATCCGCTATACCGAATACGGAATCCCGCACGTCATCGCCTCGAACTGGGAGGGGCTGGGCACGGGCTACGGGTACGCCGCCGCCAAGGACAACATCTGCACCCTCGCCGACACCTATCTGATGGTCAACGCCCAGAGGTCCCGCTATCTGGGGCCCGACGGCAAGGCGAGCCCCGGCGAGACCCAGAACACCACCACCAATCTCAACAGCGACCTGTACTTCCAGCGCATCAACGACAACCGGGTGGTGGAGCGGCTCCTCGACCAGCCCGCCCCCAACGGACCGGAGCCGGAGGTCAAAGACGCCATCCGCGGCTATGTCCAGGGGTACAACAGGTACCTGGCCGAGACAGGCGTGAACAACATCTCCGACCCGGCCTGCCGCGGCGCGGCCTGGGTGAAGCCGATCACGGAGCTGGACGTCTACCGGCACGCGCACGCCGAGATCATCATGGGCAGCGCCGATCCGCTGCTGAACGGTGAGGTGACCGCCCAGCCCCCAGGGGCGTCGGCCGCGGCGCCGAAGGCAGCTTCACCCGAGGAGACCGCGAAACCCGAGGAGACCGCGAAGAAGATCCGTGACGCGATGGCCGTCAGCCGTCAACAGAGCATGGGCAGCAACGCGTTGGCGGTGGGTTCGCAGGGTGTGTCCGGGGGCACCAGCATGCTGCTGGCCAACCCGCACTTCCCGTGGCAGGGCAAGAACCGGATGTGGCAGAGCCAGCTGACGATCCCGGGCAAGGTGAATGTCTCCGGGGCCAGTCTGCTCGGATTCCCCGCGGTGAACATCGGCCACAACGACGACGTCGCCTGGAGCCACACCGTCGCCACCGTGGCCCCGTTCGGTCTCTTCGACGTGCAGGTGGACCCGCTGAACCCGACCAACTACCTGGTCGACGGGACGTGGCAGAAGATGGCCTCACAGCAGGTCAGTGTGGACGTGCGGAACGCGGACGGCTCGATGGGCAAGGTCGTCAGGACGTTGTGGTCCACCCGTTACGGCCCGATCACCACCTCGATCCTGGGCACGCCGCTGCCATGGGTGGTCAGCGCGCATGCGGTACGCGACGTGAACATGGACAACCTGCGGGCGTTGAACACCTGGTTCCACCTCGACCAGACCAAGGACGTCAACGATGTCGTGAACACCTTGGAGACCACGGAAGGCGTCCCCTTCTTCAACACCGTCGCCTCCGACCGCAAGGGCAACGCACTGTACGCGGACATCCAGGCCACCCCGAACATCACCGACGAGCACGCCCGGTCATGCCTCACCGAAACCGGAAAACTGCTGTGGAACCAGACGCTACGGCTGCCGAACGTACCGCCTGTCTCCATCTTCGACGGCAAGCGCGGCGCGTGCGACTGGCCCGACGACCCGAACGCGGTCGCGCCGGGAGTCCTCGACCCGCACAAGCAGCCACGTCTGATCCGGTCCGACTTCGTGGGCAACGCCAACGACAGCGCCTGGCTGGCCAACCCCGAGCAGCCGCTGTCGTACCCCAGGGTGATGGGCGACGCGGCGGCGCCCCGGTCGCTGCGTACCCAGGAGTTGATCCTGACCGCGCAGAACCGGATCAACGGCACCGACGGTCTGCCGGGCAGAGGCTTCACACCCGAAAACATGCGGCAGTTGCTGTTCGCCGACAACAGCAGGGCGGCCGACCTGGCCCTGGACGCCACGGTGACGATGTGTCAGAACCAACCCTTCGGGCTCATCCTGGTGGACGGCAACCTGGTCAACGTGAGCGAGGCGTGTCCGGTCCTGGCCGCCTGGAAGGACCACAACTACTCGGCGGACAGCCGGGGTTCCTGGCTGTTCGAGAACTACTGGGCCTTCCTGCTCAACGGGCAGGCGATCGAGAAGCTGCCGTGGCGGGTTCCCTTCGATCCCAAGGACCCGTTGCACACGCCCAATTCGCTGGACTCGGGAAGCTCTGCCGTCCGCGACGCCTTCGGCCGTGCGGTACTCGCGCTGCGCAAGGCGGGCGTTCCGCTGAACGCACCCCTGTCGGACGTGCAGAAGATCACCCGCAACGGCGAGCAGATCTCGATCCACGGCTCGATCAGTGAACTGGGCGTGCTGAACGTGGTCACCCCCGGCATCGTCGACGGGAAGCTGGACATCACCTTCGGATCCAGCTTCATCCAGCAGGTACGGTTCACCGCCGACGGCCCGCCCCAGACCTCCTCGGTACTGGCCTACTCCCAGTCGGCCAACCCGAAGTCGCCGCACTACACCGACCAGACCAAGCTGTTCTCGGCCGGGCAGTGGGTGACCGAGCGGTTCACCGAGGATCAGATCGCGGCCTCGCCGGCCCTGGAGGTCAAGGTCCTGGACTGACACCGACGCACGGGCACGCCGGCCCCCGATTACGGTCTCCGGCGTGCCATTTCATCGGGAAGTCATCGGCTCCCGATAAATTCCGCGCCGCGCAACGACAACGCTCACGAGGGGGCTTGCTGTGATGAGGAAATCGAGCAGATGGCGCATAGTGGTGGCCTTGATGGCCGCCGTGGTGGCAATGGCCCTGCCGACGGGTTCGGCACAGGCGGCCGGCCCCACCGCGCCGCCGCCGATGGCGGACGGGTTCGGTCTGACCCAGGTCGACACGGCGACCGGCGGGCCCACCAACTTCTACATCACCGTGACCACGCCCGAGGTCGCGGGCAAGCACCACATCAAAATCATCCTGCCGAGCGGCTACTACGACGATCCGGCCAGGCGCTACCCGGTGCTGTACTTCCTGCACGGGTCCCCCGACGACCCCATCCAGCAGACGTATCCGGCGCTGACCAGCTCGAACTCGATGATCACCGTCATCCCGGACGGCGGCGCCCGGGGCTGGTATGCGAACTGGCTCAACCAGAAGACCCCGGCCGGTGCCCAGAACTGGGAGAACTTCCACCTCAAGCAGGTGATTCCGTTCATCGACGCTAATCTGCGCACCGTCGCCACCAAGAAGGCCAGGGCCGTCGCCGGTGTGTCGATGGGCGGGTTCGGGGCCCTCCACTACGCCCAGGACCGTCCCGACCTGTTCAGCCAGACCGCGTCCATGTCGGGAGACATCGACCTGTCGACCGACTCCATGGATCTGCGACTGGCGGTCGTCGCCTCCCTCATCGACGCCCAGGGCGCGATATGCGGCGCGATATCCGGCTGTGACCCCAACACCGACCCCTACAAGCCCGGTGTGGACAGTGACGCTCTGTTCGGCACGCCCTACCCGGTCTTCAACGCCGACTGGCGGTGGAACGAAGCCGACCCGTCACAGCACATGGACAAGCTCAAAGGCGGCGGAGTCGGGGTCTCCATCTATGTGGGCAGCGGAGGCGGCCGGGTCGGTGACCTGGAGTTCTGGCTCGAAAGCGCGTCCAAACACGTCAAGGACCGCATGGACGCGCTGGGCATGACCTACCACTACGTCGACTACGGCGACGGCGCCGCCTGGGGCACCCAGTGCAACGGCGGCCACAACGGCGGCTGCTGGGAACAGGACCTCCGAGACCTGATCCCCCGCCTGGAAAGGTCCTTCGCCTCCTGATCGTCCAGATCTGCCGACCACGGACGGTGCTCCTTCCGCAGCCACTCTCCGCATCGCGCGACAGCCCCGGTGTACTGTCACCGGGGCTTGTTGGCTGCTCGGGCCACCCGACACCGTACGAAGGCAGAGAAGATGCCCACACCTACCCGTCCCGTCGACCACGAACTCATCGAAGCCGCGGCCCACGTCGCGCGTACTCGGTGCCGGGGCGACAACCACACCATGGCGGCCGCGGCCCGCGCCCGGGACGGCCGGATCATCACCGCGGTGAACGCCTACCACTTCACCGGCGGTCCCTGCGCCGAGCTGGTCCTCATCGGGGCGGCGGCCGCCCAGGGGGCGTATGAGCTGGACACGATCGTTGCCGTGGGGGACCGGGACCGGGGGGTCGTCTCCCCGTGCGGCCGGTGCCGCCAAGTCCTTCTCGACTACTTCCCGGCCCTGAACGTCATCGTCGGCGCAGGCGACCGGCTCCGGACCGTCGCTGTCACCGACCTGCTCCCCGAGAGCTACGTCTGGGCCGACCACCAACTCGACGCCGAGCCGACCACTCCACTCAGCGCGGGCTGAGAGCCTGTATCTAGCTCCCGGCAACGGTCGCGCGCAGGGTCTCGGTCCACCAGTCGAGCGCGCGGTCGCCTGCGGCCGCGTCCAGTCCGACGCTCCGGCGGAACTCGCCGCCGAACAGGGGCTCCGTCGCGACGGCCTGATGCAGCGCGGCCACCGTGAGCTGGATCGTCTCGCGCGTGGGGGGTGTCCTGCCGGTGGCCGCGCAGTTGGCCCGTGCTTGTGTGTACAGGCGGTCCACGATCTCGTCGAGCATGCCGCTTCCGGTGTCTCGCCAGCCCGATTGGTGCAGCGCCAGCGCCAGTTCGGCGTAGCCGTCGGCGTAGAGCGCGGCCAGTACTCGTACGAGTTCGGCCGGGTCGGCCGGGCCGTCGGTCAACTTACCCAGGGCGGCGTGCAGTTGGGATTTGAGCTTCGTCCCGCCGAAGCGCAACAGTGCCGACAGCAACTGTTCGCGGGTGCCGAAGTGATGGTTGACCGCGGCGTCGGACACCCCGACGTCGGCCGCCACGGCCCGCACCTGCACGGCCGCGGGACCGCCCGCGGCGAGCAGTTTGCCCGCCGCTTCCAGGATCAGTCGCTTGGCCTCATCGGGTGTGCGTCGTACGCGGGTAGCCACGTCCCAACGTTACCTTGACCAGTCAAGGCAAGGAGCCTACTTTGGGGAGTCAAGGTAAGGGGGTGTCGCGGTGAACGGACGGACCACGGTTCTGTCGATGACCGAGCTGGCGGCGTCGCTGGGCGTCCGGATCCACGATCCGGCGCCGCCGTCCGAGATCTTCCACTCCCGCGCGGGCTGCCGATTGCACGGATTCGACTGGGGCGGAACGGGACCCGCGGTGCTCCTGCTGCACGGCGGCGGATTGAGCGCGCGTACCTGGGACTTCGTCTGCCTCGGCCTGCGCGGGGGCGCGCGGCTCGTCGCACTGGACCTGCGCGGCCACGGCGACAGCGACTGGTCCGACGACTACCGCATCGCCACGATGGCCGAGGACGTCATCGCCGCGGCCGACCACCTCGGCTTCGACCGGGTGCGCCTGGTCGGTATGTCGCTCGGCGGCGTGGTCGCCGCCCATGTCGCCGACGCGCACCCCGATCGCGTCGAGCGGCTGGCGCTGATCGACGTCGCACCCGGCGTCGACTTCGAGAGCACCGGACGGATGCGGGCCTTCATGACCGGACTTGGCCCGGTCGCCGAACTCGACGCGGTGGTGGACGCCGCCCTGCGGGTCAACCCGCGAGCCGACCGCGCGAGCGTCGCCTACCGCATGAGCACGCTGTTCCGCCGCGCGCCCAACGGTGACTGGGTACCGAAGAGCGATCCCCGACCACCCGACTTCCCCGCCATCCTCGCCGCCATCGAGCGACTCGCCGCGCAGCTCACCGGCCTGCCGGTTCTGCTCGTACGAGGCGGGCGCAGCCGGGTGCTCCCGCAGTCCACCGCCGAACGCCTGGTCGCGCGCGTTCCCGACGGCGAACTCGTGGTGGTGCCGGACGCGGGACACAACGTCCAGGAGGACAATCCTGCGGCGCTGATCACCGCGCTCCGCGCGTTCCTGACTCGCTGACCGGATGGAAGCGCGCTAACGGTGTGGCACTTGCGCCGCTTCCCTGCGCGCCGGCCCTGCCGCATCATGCTCCTACCGCCGGTACTCGTGGGGCTACGGATGCGAGCCGGAGCGTACGTGCGCATGCACCCCTTGCAGGCCGAACAGGATCAGAAGCTCGACCGCGGCGCCGTCGGCGCTGCCCAGCCAGTGCGGCACGGACGTGTCGAACTCGGCTGCCTCACCCGGCGGCAACGTCAGGTCGCGCGCGCCGAGCACCAGCCGCAGCCGCCCGTTCAGCACATACAGCCACTCGAAGCCTTCGTGCGTCTGGGGGGTCGGTTCGAGCGGTTTCGGCCGGGCCGGGATGATCATCTTGAACGCGTGCACTCCGCCCGGTCGCCGGGACAACGGGATGAAGACCATCCCGAACCGTTGGATCGGCTTCAGGTGAATCCGGGGATCGCCCGTGCTCGGGGCACCGACGAGGTCGTCCAACGGAACGTCGTAGATCCGGGCCAGCGGCAGCAGCAACTCCAGGGTCGCCCGGCGCTGCCCGCTCTCCAGGCGGGACAGGGTGCTCTCCGACACCCCGGTCGTCGCCGCGAGGGCGGCGAGGGTGATGCCGCGGTCACGACGCAGCGCACGCAGCCGCTGCCCCACCGCGCCGAGCACGTCGTCCGTTTCACGGTCCACACGATCAGCTTGCCAGAACCGCAAGATTTCGTGCCAGGTCGCGGTGGGTCCGACAAGACTGAGCGCATCCCGACACAAGGAGCCTCAATGAGCACCACCGACGCGGTCACGTACTGGCAAGACGTCTACGCGGCCCGGCCGGCAGCCACCGCACCGCAGCCGAACGACCGCCTCACCGAGACGGTCACGGGCCTGCCGCCCGGCGACGCACTCGACCTCGGATGCGGCAACGGCGGTGACGCCCTGTGGCTCGCCCGCCGGGGGTGGCACGTCACCGCCGTCGACATCTCGGCCGTGGCGGTCGACCGGCTCGCCGGCCTCGCCCGCTCATACGGTCTGGGCGACCGAGTCACCGCCGAGCAGTGCGACCTGCACGAGTCGTTCCCGCAGGGCGAGTTCGACCTGATCTGTGCCCACTACCTGCACACCCCCTTCGACCTGGACAGGGCAACCGTCCTGCGCAAGGCCGCGCACGCGCTGCGCGTGGGCGGGCGGTTGCTGGTCGTCGACCACGGATCGACCGCGCCCTGGTCGTGGAACCAGGACCCCGACGTCCACCACCCCACCCCTTCGGAGGTCGCCGCGGGCATCGCCTTGGACCCCGCCGCGTGGACGGTCGAGCGCGCTGACGCACCCCACCGGATCGCCACTGGACCGGGCGGCCAAACCGCCGAGGTCACCGACCACGTCCTACGCATCCGCCGCACCGCCTGACCGGATGCCGCAGGCGCTCCGACCTCCCGGCACACAGCGGAAGCCGTCTCCGCACCGCCCGACCGGTCGCCCGAGACGCCCCCACCCCCGCACAGGAGAGACCCACCATGCCCCGCGACACCCCGCCGCCCCGGACCGGAAGCAGCGAGTCCGAAACCCTGCGCGGCTTCCTCGACTACCTGCGTACCTCGATTGCCGCGAAGGTCGAAGGCGCTCCGGAACCACACGTCCGAACGCCCGAAGTGCCGTCGGGAACGAACCTGCTCGGCCTGCTCAACCACCTGACCTCCGTCGAGCGCGCGACGTTCCTCGGTGACCAGGTCACCGACTGGCAGGCGACGTTCGAGGCCTCACCGACGGACGGCGTGTCCGACATCGTCGCCCGCTACCGGAAGACGATCGAGCGCGCGAACGAAGTTCTCGACGGGTGCGCCGACCTCGGCGCACCGATTCCCCGACCACGAGCGAACCGCCCCGCCCCCAGCATCCGCTGGGCCCTCACCCACATGATCGAGGAGACGGGCCGCCACGCCGGCCAGGCGGACATCCTCCGCGAACTGATCGACGGCACGACCGGGCGATGATCCCAAGCCCCTTGTGCAACAGTGCTGTTGGTGACGGGGCGCCTGCGTGTGCGCGATGGAGCCGACGGCGACATTCGTACAAGACCTGCGGCCGGCGGACGGGGCATCATCGTCGGCATGAGTGAGTCCAGCACTGAGTCCTCGCATGGGATGCGTGTGGTCCACGACGGCCCCCGACAGGCGCCGCCGCTGTTGCTCATCCACGGTTCGGGGGCGTCGGGCAGATTTTGGAGTCCGCTGGTCCCGGCACTCGCCGGCCACCACCACGTCATCCGGGTCGACCTGCCGGGCTGCGGCCAGTCCCCGCCCGCGAAGTCGTACGACGTGGCCGCACGGGCGGACCAGGTGGCGGCACTGCTCGACGGGCTCGGCCATCGCCGCGTCGCCGCGGTCGGGCATTCCAGCGGCGGCTACGTCATCACCGCGCTCGCTGAACGGCGCCCCGACCTGGTGGGGTCGCTCGCGCTGATCAGCAGCGGCCCGAGCATGGACGCGCTGCTCGCACAGCCGGTCCTGTCGCGGGTCCTGCTGGCCCCGCCGTTCGGCCCGCTCCTGTGGCCGAGGCGTTCGGACGCGCTGATCCGCAAGGGGATCGCCGTGACGTGCGCTCTTCCGGTGGACATCACGGACGCCATGGTCGCCGACCTGCGGAACGTCAACTACCGCGTGATGAGGGCGGTGTTGAGCCGGAACGGCGCGTACATCACCCAGCGGAGCGTGCCCGAGCGACTCGCCGCCATCGACGTCCCGGTACTGGTGATCTTCGGTACGGCCGACCCCCGCTGGGAGCCGACGTCGGCGCACCGGTACGACGCGGTGCCGGGCGCCCGGGTCGAGCTGCTGCCCGGAGTCGGACACGTGGCCATGCTCGAAGCTCCGGGCGCCACCGGCGAACTGCTGCTCGCCTTCACGGCCAAGGGCGCCGGCACCCCGCCCGGCACTCCTGAGTCATAGGCCGGCCACATGTCTCCGACCGGCGGCGGACGCATCCCCGACCCTCGTTGCGCGTCCGGATCGCAGCCGACCCGGCTCCTCACGGGGTGTAGACGGCGTCGCTTCCGTACAACTGCTTGGTGAAGCTGGAGATGTAGGTGTGCCGGTCGGAGCCGTCCAGGTTGTACGTGAGGTACACGCCGTAGCCTTCACCGACCGTTCGCTTGGCCAGGCCGGCCGCCGTGCTCGCGGGTGTCGCCGTGACGTCGATGGCGGCGGGAGACAGGGCCGATTTGGGCAGCGCGATGCCCGGAACGCTCCAGGTGCCGTAGTACGGGTTCCATGCGTAGTTGAACTTCGACGAGATGTTCACGCCGCCGTAGGACAGCCGTGACGCCGCGGGGCCGATGTTGTAGAGGGAGATGAGTTTTCCGGGCATGCTGTCGCGCAGCGCGGACACCAGGTGGACGAACGAGCCGTTGTTGGGCTGGCCGGTACCGTTGTTGCCGTACTCGGCGTACTCGTCGTCGAAGTCGATGCCGTCCAGGCCGTACTTGCCCACGGCGTCGGACAGCTGCTTGGCGAACGCCGTGGCCGCCGCCTTGGACGGGAAGTTGGCGAAGCCGGCGCCCTGGTGGTTGCCGAGTACCGACAGCATGACCTTGATGCCCTTGGCCTGCAGGGGACGGATCTGGCTCTGCGCGTTGTCGAGGACCCGTCGTACGTTGTCGTTGAAGTACAGGTATGCCGACTTCTTGGTGGTGTCGTAGTTGATGTTGGCGGCGAAAATGACGGCGACGTCGAATACGTTGCCGCCGCCGTTGGCCAGCTTGTACTTGCCGGCGTTGAGCATGCTGTTGCTGTTCACCTCGATGTAGGCCACGGAGGTCGGCCCCTTTTTGGCGGCCGGCGTCGCGGGGGCGGGCGCCGTGTCGGGGGTGGTTGCCGTCGTGCCGCCCGTCAGCGCCGCAGCCGCGATGAGCGCGAGTGCGGCCGTCCGCACCCTGCCCAGACCCGATATGCGCATGTGCATCAGCCTCCTGTCATGTGGACCTGCCGCATGAACCCGTTCGCAGGAAGAGTGGCAGGCGCATGCCAAATCTGCCAGGTGGAGGTGCGCGACAGTCAACCCCCGTACCGCCGGGGCGAGTTCCATCGGCCCGCGTGGCGGCGCGATGCTGTTCGAGTTCGCCGCCCAGCAGCACGAAGAGGGCGTCGGCGCCGCGGAGGTCGGAGCCGTGATCCGGCAGCTGCTGGAGTGGGCCGACAAGGACGTCGGCCCATCAGCGCAGCACGGCAGCCCGGGGGACCGGTAGCCCGGTCACCGTGTCAACGGGCGAGGAACGGACCCAGCGCCGCGGTGAGTTCGGCAGGTGCGTCCAGTGCGATGAGGTGAGCAGCGGTGGGGAACTCCACCAGGGTCGCGTCGGGGATCTCGGCGGCGTACCGGCGGGCGATGTCCTGGAAGTCCGGGACGTCGAGCTTGCCGACGCCCACCAGGGTGGGGACGGATATGGCGGCCAGGTCGCCGTCCCTGGGGCCCTGGGAGTGCTCGCCCACGATGTCCTGGTTGACCAGTGACGTCCGTAGCGGGCCGCGGAGTTGGTCGGTCAGCCCCGCGGCGACGTCGTCCCACTCGCGGGCCGGGCCGCGCAGCCACATGTCCAGGTTCACTTGCACGGCGGCGTCCAGGTCGTGCGCCTCCAGGGCCGCTGTTTCGGCCTGGTCGTAGGCGACCATCTCCGCGGACCAGTTGTATCCCGGCCACGGCGGGGCGAACAGCGCCAGGGAGTGCACCCGGTCCGGGTGGCTGAGCGTGAAGTCCACGGCCACGCGGCCGCCCCAGGACGCGCCGACGAGCCTGACGCGCTCGTGGCCGAGGTGGTCCAGGAGACGGCGCAGGTCGTCGGCCTCGCTGAACGGTCCGGTCGGCGGTGCGGACTCGCCGAAGCCGCGCAAGTCGTACCGGATGACGGTGTGCCGCTCTGCGAGGGCGGGCACGACCGCGTCCCACATTCGATGATCTGCGACGCCGGCGTGCACGAGCACGACGGGCGGTCCGTCGCCGGTGAGGACGTGGGAAAGGTGGCCGAGATCGTCGGCGTATACGAGCATCCGCAGATGTTCGCAGGACGACAGGGCATGTGCCAACCAATAGGGTGCGCCAGTGCGCCAGTGCGCCAGTGCGCCAGTGCGCCAGTGCGGCACTCGCGGTCACGCTCTGCGCAAGAGGCGCCGTCCCGGACGCCGCACACAGGCGACGGCATGGTCCGCGATGGAGTGCTCAGATGCGGTTGATGGCCTTGCGCACGGCATAAACGGCGGCGCCGAGGGCGAGGGACGCCGCGCCGGAGGCGGCTGATGCGGGTGGCAGGGCGGAGGCCAGGGCGATGCAGCCGGTGAGGCCGAGGACGGGTACTGGTCGTGGTGGGCGGGCTTCGGTGGAGGAGAGGGTGAGAGCGGCGGCGTTCGCGATGGCGTAGTAGGCCAGGACACCGAAGGAGGAGAATCCGATCGCCCCACGCACGTCGACGCTTGCGGCGAGTACCGTGACGGCGGCCCCGACGGCCAGTTCCGCCCGGTGGGGGACGTGGAAACGCGGGTGGACCGCGGCCAGCGCACGCGGCAGGTGCCCGTCGCGGGCCATCGCGAGGGTGGTGCGCGAGACCCCGAGGATCAGAGCGAGCAGGGAACCCAGGGCGCCGACGGCGGCCCCGGCCCGCACCACCGGCGCCAAGCCGGGGATCCCGGCACTGCGGACAGCATCGGCCAGCGGCGCGGTGGCTTCTGACAGCCTGTCAGGTCCGAGTGCGGCCAGGACGGTGACGGCGACGGCCGCGTACACCCCGAGGGTGATGCCCAGGGCGATCGGGATCGCGCGCGGGATGGTGCGAGCGGGGTCGCGGACTTCCTCGCCGAGTGTGGCGATGCGCGCGTACCCGGCGAAGGCGAAGAACAGCAGTCCGGCGGCCTGGAGTACCCCGCCGAAGGTGGCGTCCGCGCCGATGTCCAGCCGGGCGGCGTGTGCGCTCCCACCGGTCAGGCAGGCGGCCACGACCGCGGCGAGCACGGCCAGCACGACGGCGACGATGATCCGAGTCAGCCAGGCGGACTTCTGCACCCCGGCGTAGTTCACCGCGGTCAGCGCCACTACGGCGGCGACGGCCACCGCGTGCTCCCAGCCCGGCCACACGTAGGAACCGACGGTCAGGGCCATCGCCGCGCACGAGGCGGTCTTGCCGACCACGAAGGCCCACCCGGCCAGATAGCCCCAGAATTCCCCCAGCCGCTCGCGGCCGTAGACGTAGGTGCCGCCGGAGGCGGGGTAGCGGGCGGCCAGCCGTGCTGAGGACGTGGCGTTGCAGTAGGCGACCACGGCGGCGAGCGCCAGGCCGAGGAGCAGGCCCGACCCGGCCGCACCGGCGGCAGGGGCGAGCGCGGCGAAGATCCCCGCCCCGATCATCGAGCCCAGTCCGATGACTACGGCGTCAAAGACTCCCAGCCGACGCTTCAAACCGGGGCCACCTGCTGAGGGCGCTGGCGCGTTCAACACTCACTCCTCGAACGGTGACCCGTGCGGGCACCGCGTCCGTCCGGCGGTCGATTTTCGGGGCACGGTATCGAGTCGATGTGCCGGGGCCGGGGCCGGCCCCTCCGCATCCGGGACTCGCTGTTGACCGCGGCGCGCTGTCGCTACGGTGGCTGCCGCAGCCTGGCGCGAGGCCCTGCTCGCCGCTGACGACGCCGCGCTCGACAAGATCGGCCACTGCACGTACCCGCACGGTGGCGACCCGGAGGAGCCGTTCATCGACGTCATCTGGTGGGTGAACCAGGAACTCCTGCACCACGGAGCCGAGATCGCACTGCTGCGTGACCTCTACCGATACCGGGCGCCCGGCCTCGATCGTTCGTAGTCCGGGGCGATTCTTTGGCGTGTACCCGTACCCGTACACAGTGTTCTTGCCCGGTGCGCGTCACCGCTTCGCGAGAGGCTTGCCGGTCCCCTTGGACGGCAAAAGACGAAGGCAAGGAGAAACCTCTCCTTGCCTCTCTCAAGTTATAGCGCCATGGGGGGCTTGCCACAAGGCCCGGGTCACGGCGCAGAATCGTCGGCCGAGGCCACAACCTGCGGAAATGAGGGCAGGGATGAGGACGGGCCCGGTGAGCGGTACGACGGAGTTGGTGGTGTCGGTGAGTCGATCGGCCACCGCAGTGCACGGCAGCACGGCTGCCTGGGAGGCAACGCAGTGAACGAGCAGTACGTGTTGGATCTTCAAGAGATCGACGAGACCCAGGCCGCGGTCGTCGGCGGCAAGGGCGCGCACCTGGGCGGCCTGTCGCGGATCGACGGCATCCGCGTGCCGGGTGGATTCTGCGTGACGACGGACGCCTTCCGGCGGATCTTGGCGGAAGCGCCGTCGATCGACGATCAGCTCGATCAATTGTCGCGCCTTACCAAGTTCAGTGAAGCCCAGTTCAGGGAAGAGGGGGACGACCGGGAGGCGGTCCGCACGCTCAGCGCGCAGATTCGTCGGGCCATCGAAGAGATTGCCATCCCGGACGATGTCGCGGCGGAGATCACCAGCGCGCTCGCCCGGTTCGGCGAGCACACCGCCTATGCCGTCCGATCCAGCGCGACGGCCGAGGACCTGCCGACCGCCTCCTTCGCCGGCCAGCAGGACACGTACCTGAACGTCGTGGGGCCGGCGGCCGTCCTCCAGCACGTCAGCCGGTGCTGGGCCTCGCTGTTCACCGAGCGGGCCGTGACGTACCGCCGGCGGAACGGCATCGACCACCGTACGGTCGACATGGCCGTGGTCGTGCAGCAGATGGTCTTCCCGCAAGCGGCCGGCATCCTGTTCACGGCCGACCCCGTCACGGGCAACCGGAAGGTCGCCACCGTGGACGCCGGCTTCGGCCTCGGCGAGGCCCTGGTCTCCGGCCTGGTGAACCCGGACGTCTTCAAGGTGCGCGACGGCGAAGTCGTCGCCAGGACGATCGCCGCCAAGCAGCGTGCCGTCCACGCCCTGCCCGCCGGAGGCACGCGGGAAGTGGCGATCGACGCGCAGCGGCAGGAGCAGCCGACGCTGACGGATGCGCAGGTCGTGCGGCTCGTACAGCTGGGGCGGCGGATCGAAGCGCACTTCGGCAGCCCGCAGGACATCGAATGGTGCCTGGCCGACGACGGCTTCCAGATCGTTCAGAGCCGGCCCATCACGACGCTGTTCCCCATCCCCGCGGCCGACGACCAGGAGAATCACGTCTACGTCTCCGTCGGCCATCAGCAGATGATGACCGACCCCATGAAGCCCCTGGGGCTGTCCATGTGGCAGCTGACGGCCATGGTGCCGATGCACGAGGCCGGCGGGAGGCTGTTCGTCGATGTCACCCGGCGCCTGGCCTCGCCCGCGAGCCGCGTCGGCCTCCTGGACCTCATCGGGAGAGGCGATCCGCTGGTCAGGGACGCGCTGGAAACCGTCCTCGACCAGGACGGCTTCGTCCCGTCGCTCCCGGACACGGGTCCCGGCGGGCCGCCGTCCGCAGGCGTCTCGTTCCCGGCCGAGCCCGATCCGGCTATCGTCACCGAGCTGATCGAGCGCAGCGAGGCGTCCATCGCGGCGCTGGAGCGCGACATCCGGACGAAGACCGGACCGGCACTGTTCGACTTCCTCCTGGAGGCCTTCGAGGAGCACAAGCGAGTACTCACCGAACCGCCGAACTTCCAGGCGATCATGGCGGGGATGGAGGCCACGTGGTGGCTCAACGACAAGCTGGAGGAGTGGCTGGGCGAGAAGAACGCGGCTGACACGCTCACACTGTCCGCACCCGACAACATCACGTCGGAGATGGGACTGGCGCTGCTCGACGTCGCGGACGTGATCCGCCCGCGTTCAGAGGTGGTGGCTTTCCTGCAGGGCGTGGAGGACATCGGGTACGACGCCTTCCTGGACGAGCTGGCGAAGATCGAGGGCGGCACCGAAGCGCGCGACGCCATCGAGGCGTACCTCGACCGGTACGGCATGCGCTGCGTCGGCGAGATCGACGTCACGAGGCCGCGTTGGCGCGAGCGCCCCACCACGCTCGTGCCCGTGATCCTCGACAACGTCAGGAACTTCGAGCCGGGCGCCGCCGAGCGGCGCTTCGAGCAGGGGCTGCGGAAGGCGCAGAAGAAGGAACAGGACGTGCTGTACCGCTTGCGGGCCCTGCCGGACGGGGACCAGAAGGCGGACGAGACCAAGCGGATGATCGACCAGGTCCGAACGTTCATCGGGTACCGGGAGTACCCGAAGTACGGCATCGTCAGCCGCTACTTCGTCTACAAGCGGGCCCTGCTGGAGGAGGCCGATCGCCTCGTGGAGGCCGGCGTGCTTCCTGACAGGGAGGACATCTACTACCTGACGTTCCAGGAACTCCACGACGTCGTGCGCTCGAACCAGGTGGACGGCCGGCTCATCCAGCAGCGCAAGGACGCGTTCCGCTCCTACCAGGCGCTCACACCACCCCGGGTGCTCACCTCGGACGGTGAGGCCCTCACCGGGGCGTACCGGCGCGACGACGTGCCGGCCGGCGCCCTGGTCGGCCTGCCGGTTTCCGCCGGGACCATCGAGGGAAGGGCCCGCGTCGTCCTCGACATGGCGGATGCCGATCTCGAAGCGGGCGACATCCTGGTCACGCCCTTCACGGATCCCAGTTGGTCGCCGCTGTTCGTCTCCATCGCGGGCCTGGTCACGGAGGTGGGCGGCCTGATGACCCACGGCGCGGTGATCGCCCGCGAGTACGGTTTGCCGGCTGTCGTGGGCGTGGAGCAGGCCACCCGGCTGATCCGGGACGGGCAGCGGATCCGCGTGCACGGAACCGACGGGTACATCGAGATCCTGCCCTGACCGATCACGCCGAGCGGTGAACTCGGCCCGGGATACGGGGAGTTGGGGGCTCAGGTCCTGTCCAGCAGATCTTGCCGGGCGGGCCCTGGTCGCGGGCGTTCGCGGCATCAGCTGAGGCAACTCGGCAAGGAACCGGTGGAACCATCGGTCCGGCGACGCCGTCCGTATCAGTGGTTGTTGTTGACGTGACTCCGTCACGACTCGGTTTCATCACAGGGCAGTTCTCGCGGGCTCACGGGGGGCATGGATGAGTGGGGATTCAGTGCGGAACCAGGATCACCTCGACCCGGACGGGGTCGCGCAGCAGGTCGGCGCGGCGGCCGCGCGGGAAGGGCTGGGGGCGCATCGCGCGGCCTATCCGTCGATCGCCCAGGCTCAGCGTCAGCACGTCAGGCGCGTCCAGATCGCGGCCGGGGTGCTGGCTGTCCTCGTGGTGATCTGCCTGGCGACCGGCTATGTTCCGCTCGCGTTCGTCGTGGGGCTGCCGCTGTTGATGTGCCTGTACGCGAGCGTGAAGTACAGCGGTGCCGCCAGCAGGAACGAGGGGGCGCGCCTCGATCTGTTCGAGCACGGACTCACCTCGGCCCACCGCGGTGCTGTCCGAGTGGTTCGCTATGCCGACACGACCGTGCTGCAGAACAACGTCCGGCACACCCAATACGGCCAGACCACCAGGATCACTTACGCCTACACCGTCACGGACACCACGGGCACCCAGATCGTCCTCCAGGCGGGCTACGCGCAGCCCCACGAGTGGGGACCCGCGATCCAGCAAGCCGTAACGGAGGCCCAACTACCGCAAGCGGTCGCCCAGTTGAACGCGGGACGGCGGCTGGAGTTCGGCCCGCTCTGGCTGACGCCCACGGAGATCGGGTCGGGCGGCAAGTCCACGCCCTGGTCACAGGTCGAGGAGGTCGCGGTGAAGGACGGCTTCGTACGGATCCGTGTCGCCGGGCGGTGGAGCGCCCTTTCGATGACGGCGGTGAGCCGCATCCCCAACTTCCTCGTGTTCCGCGCCCTCGCCGATCACCTGCAACGAGGGTCGGCCTCCAGGGGCTGAGCGACCTTTCGGAGTGGACTCGGGACCCGATGTGGGGCGGGCCGGTTTCCGAGGCCACCCGAGAGAAGCGGCCCGGCACTCCTAGTACGAGTCGTGAGCCTGCCAGAACGACCAGGCGCCGCAGGGGCTGCCGTACCGTTCGTTCATGTAGTTGAGACCCCACTTGATCTGCGTGGCGGGGTTGGTCTGCCAGTCCCCGCCCACGCTGCTCATCTTGGAGCCGGGCAGCGCCTGGACGAGTCCGTAGGCGCTGCCGTTGGTGGCCCGGTAGTTCCAGCTGGATTCGTTGTCCACGATGTTGCTGAAGCACTGGAACTGGTCGGCGGGGATGATCTGACGGGCGATCGCCTGCACGTCGGAGACCGAGTAGGAGCTCTGGACCTGGAAGGTGCTCCGGCTCGCCGAGCGACTGGCGGCCTGGGTCTCCAGGTCGCGGGCCTTGGCGTCCTTGCTGGCCTTGTCCTTGTCGGCGGCGTTCTTCTTGGCCTTGGCGTCCTGGGCGGCTCGCAGGCGGGCCGCTTCTTCGGCGGACTTCTTCGCCGCGGCACTGGCCTGCGCGGACTGGGCGTCGGCCTGCTGCGTCAGGGACGCGGTCTGCACCTGGGCCTGCTGGCCGGCGGGTATGTCCGCGAGGAGCGTGGCATCGGCCGCGGTGGCCTCGAAGTTGTCGTTCGAAGCGGCAGCGGGGCCTGCCGCGGCAACGCCGACCACGGCGCCAACGGTGGTGACCGCAGTGGCCGACGCCACCGCGAATCCCCGGACCGAGATCCGGCTGCTCACACGGTTTCCTTCCAGCTGTGTGCGCACGGGTGACCTCGCGGACGCAATCGTGCCCCTGGCTCTCTCCTCCCAACTACTGGGCCACGGGAGGACTCGACCCGACGGACACCCCCCTTGTGGGGAGGGCCACTTGGTACTCGGGCGGCATACGGCTCACCTGTTGAGTCACGTGGAGATCGGCGTGCCGTATGCGGGGGCCTGACGGATGCAAGACTCTGCCGGAAGTCGCCGCGAGGCAATTCCCCGATACGTGTGAAACCTCACACCTCGTTTACCCCAGTAGTTTCTCCATTACCCACACAAGAAGAAGCTGCCTGGTTTACAGTGCACCACTCACCGGACTGTACCAAATGGTGCTAACTGGCTCGTACCTGAACATCCATCAGTATTTCGGGCACCCCGGCGGCCGGGCCGCTAACGGCGTGGAGTCGGGGCGTTAGGGAAGCGTTGGCGGCTGGTGAAAGGGTCAGCACGGCGTCCGCGAACGCCGGAGGAACCAGCCGACCGAGACACCGCCCCGAGCCCCCTCACGCGGAAGACCCTCGCCGCGATCCCCATGACCGCAACTCGCCCCCGGCGGCCGGGCTGTGACCGGCGGCGGGCCCCACCGTAATTGGCTTGACCTGGCCACAGGGCGACGCTGCATCGTGGCGGGACATCACGAGTCGTGGTGCCGGTATCCCGAGGAGGCAGCAGCAACAATGGAGACACGTCCCACGACCGATCAGGACCTCGACTCGTTCGTCGACACACTGCATGCCGCGTTCGGACGGTTCCCGGAGACCCGGACCGAAGGCGGCGGCGGAGTCTGGTGGGCGGCGCTCGAAATGGACCGCAATCTGTTCGCCATGACGGAGGACGGGCGGCCCATCGGCACCGCCGGTGCGTACTCCTTCGAACTCACCCTGCCCGGTGAGATCCTCGTCCCGGTCTCCGGGGTGACCGCCGTCGGCGTCCTGCCCTCGCACCGGCGCCAGGGCGTGCTCAGCGCGATGATGCGGCATCAGCTCACCGAGCTGCGGGCCCGAGGGGAGTTCCTCTCCGTGCTGCTGGCTTCCGAGGCCCTGATCTACCGCAGATTCGGCTACGGACCGGCGACCTACACGCAGCGGCTGACGGTGCCGCGCCACCAGGGCGCTCTCGCCGTTCCCCGGGCGCGCGCGGCAGCCGAGGCCCCGGCGACCGGCTCGGTCGAGGTACTGCGGCGTGCCGAATGCGGCGAGATCCTGGAAGAGGTCTACGACCGGTACCGCAGGACCCAGCCCGGCGCGCTGTCCCGGCCGCACCGCTGGTGGGCCTTGGGCGCGGGGCAGCCCCCGATCGCTCCGGCGCCGCGCTATGTCGCCGTCCACCGTGACGCCGACGGCGTCCCGGACGGCTACGCCAGCTACTCGCTCGGCGAGCCCGACACCTTGACGGTGGACGAGACCATCGCCACCGACGACGCCGTCTTCACGGCCCTGGCCCGTTTCGTGCTGGGGCACGACCTGGTCGGTCAGGTCGTGTTCAAGCATGTCCCGCCCGGGCACCCGCTGCGCTGGCAGCTCGCGGACTCCCGCGCCGGCGAGGTGAGTAACGACACCGACTGGCTCTGGGCGCGACTGCTGGACGTCCCGCGTGCGCTGACCTCACGCGGCTGGTTCATGGACGGTGAGCTCGTCCTCGACGTCGACGACCCGTTCCTCGACGAGCACGACCGCTACCTGCTGACCGTCCGGGACGGCAAGGCCGAATGTGTTCCGACGGACCGGGAGCCCGACCTGTCCCTGGACGTGAGCGACCTGGGCTCGGTCTACCTCGGCGGCACCGCCCCGAGCACGCTCGTGCGCGCCGGACACATCCGCGCCCACAACCCGGGCGCGGCCACCCTCGCCGACGCCCTCTTCCGCACCGAGCGCGCCCCGCACTGCCTGCATTGGTTCTGACCGCGGGCTTGCCGACCCTGCACAAGTGGCGTTCCTGGGGTTGCAGCCGACTGGGAGGGGGAGCGGACCAGGCTGTTGCCGGCGGCGCCCGGGTTGCTCGGCCCAACTCGCCGTGCACGATGGCCATGTGATGATGGAAGCAGGCCGAGAACATGTCACGAAATCTGCGCTGGACACGGTATTTTTTGTGATGGACGGACGGCACGGGGGCGTCACGTTGTGCGGCAGGGGAGTGCCGTGGGGGCAGTGGCGACGTACTGCCGTGCGAAGGACGCGGCGCCCTGCGCAGCGTTACGACGAGGCCTGCCGGGCCGGAGTCTGTCGGTCCCGTAACGCGGGAAGGCGTCGGCGCACCCAGTGCTCGCCGACGCTGCCCGCGTACCGCCGCTTCCGGATGCGTCGGTGGACCTGCTCGTCGCCTCACCGCCGAAGTTTGTGCGGCCGCCCTCTTCAGGACCCCAACATGCAGGACACCACCAACATGCGGGACACCGACATGAAGGAGTAACCCTCTTGATCACTCACCTCCGACACGGCATCGGCGGGCGAACGTTACGGGCGCTGGTGGCGGCGCTGTGCGGAATCGTCGGTGCCACCGCGCTCGCCGCGACCCCGGCGGCAGCAGCCGATCAGCGTCATGCGATCTACGCCATCGCGCACCGGGTCGACACCCTGGACGGCGTGGACGCCGCGCTCAGCCATGGCGCCAACGGCATCGAGATCGACGTCTGCGCCTGGTACAACCCGAACGAATGGCGCGCGTATCACGACTGTTCCTCGGCCGGTGAGACCCGGCACGGCCCCAGCTTCGACAGCATGATCGACCGCATCGTCTCCAACGCCAAGGCGGGGCGAAGGCTGGCGCTCGTCTGGCTGGACATCAAGGACCCGAACTACTGCGGAGAAGCACCCAACCGTGGGTGCAGCGTCGCCGGACTGCGCGACAAGGCACAGCGGCTGACGGCAGCCGGGGTCCAGGTGCTCTACGGCTTTTACGAGTACCACGGCGGCAGCACCCCGGACGTCGGCGGCAGGGGCTGGAAGAGCCTGGAAGGCAAGCTCGGCAGCCTGGAGGGCATCACGACGACCGGGACCCGCGATCAGGTGGTCGGCGCCTTCAACCGGTCCGGTTCCGGATTCCCGACCGGCCACCGGGCGATGGACTACGGCGACTCCGACATCACCAAGGGCTTCGGCAACTGCACGGAAGCCACCTGGAACACATGCGCGGAACTGAAGAAGGGGGCCGGGGACCGCGCCGCCGGACAGCTCGCGGCCACGCTGTCCTGGACGACCACCTACAACGACCCGTGGTACGTCGACAAACTGCTGGGCGACGCGCGCGTGGACGGCATCATCGCGGGCTACGGCGCCTTCAACGGAGTGAAGGAGTACGACAGCAGCTGGCAGTGCGCCAACGCCATCAACCTCATCCGTGACTGGGTGAACCGCCACAGCGCCACCCATCGCATGGCCACCAGCGGTGACCGGATGTTCAGGTAGTACCGGACAACCCCGGGCCGGCTCGGCACCGCCCCGCGTCCCATGGGACATGGAAACGCGGTTGCCGACCAGCACGTGCCCCGGGCGCGAGATCGAGGACCGGGCAGGGTGGTGGGCGTGATGTCAGCGGCGGGCCGCAGTGATGAAGGAGCGGATCAACTCCGTTGATTTCACGCCGCGTTCGCTCTCCACGCCGCTGGAGACGTCCACTCCCCAGGCGCCGGTGGTGTCGGCGGCCCGGCGGACGTTGCCCGGGTGCAGGCCGCCGGCGAGCAGCCAGCGTCCGGCAGGGGCGGTGAACTCGGGGGAGGCCCAGTTCCACGGTCGGCCGGAACCGGGATCGGGGGCGTCGAGGAGCAGCAGGTCCTCACCCAGCTCACCCAGCCGTGCAGGGATCTCGGTGGCGGCCGTGGCCCGGATCAGCGTGAGGCTCTGCGTCCGCAGAGCCTCGTAGTACTCGGGGCCCTCGTCGCCGTGCAGTTGGATGGCGCGGATGCCACTCTCCTCCGTGAGGCGGCGAACCTCGTCGAGTGGCTGGCCCCGGAAGACACCCACCGTGAGGATGTGCGCCGGTACGCGTTCGGCGAGCCGTCGTGCGGTGGCGGCGTCGACGGTGCGCGCACTGGTCGCGAACACGAACCCGACCGCGTCCGCGCCCGCCTCGACGCAGGTGTCGACGTCCTGCGCGGTCCGCAGACCGCAGATCTTGACGAAGAGATCACTCATGCCCCGAGTCAATCAAACCGCGCGACGCTCGGCCTATACCCCTCGGCGGGGTGCTGAGAGGCAGTGCGTCGGGGAGCGGAGTGAACCGCCATGCCGGGCACGGGGAATGGGGGCACGGCGGATCACGGCGGTGACGGAACCGCCGGCCCAGGCACCAGTGGCCGGCCGACTGCCCGTCGACGGCGAAGGCGGCCGAGTGAGTGTCAGATGGGTTTCCTTACGGGGCCGTTGGTGGGGATGGCTGGAAGGTGAGCAGTGCGCCGAGTGCTGCTTCGGGCATGGTGGTGAGGTGAAGAGGTTTCAGGGTGCTGTAGCAGTGTTCGTGTTCGCTGTTGTGGGTGCCGCGTCGTCCTGGACGTCAGCCTCTGCCTCTGCCCCGGTCTCTGCCGGGACCGTGGTCGGCCGGGCGGACGCGGCCGGTACTTCGGAGGTGGTCGCGCCCGGAGTCGGGTACCGGGCGTTCACTGTCCGTACGTCGCACGGCAGCGCCCGGGTCCATGTGCTGACGGTGGAACTGGGCCGTCGGGGAACACGGGCCGGCCTGCTGTACCCGGGGGTTGTGGCCGCGCGCGAGAAGGTGTCCGTGATGGCAGCGGAACAGGGAGCGGTGGCCGCTGTCAACGGCGACTTCTTCGACATCGACGAGTCACAGCACCCCGGCGTCCAGGCGACCGGTGCGACCTCCGGCCCCGCCGTGCGGGCAGGCCGCCCGCTGAAGGGCGCGGTCCCCGACGGGCAGCGATTCGGCTGGCCGTTGCCCCAGGGAGGCTCCACCGAAGATGTCTTCGGCGTCGGCGTCGACGGCCTCGCCCGCACCGGCCGGCTGACCCTGCAGGGCCACATCCGCACCAGCCACGGCACCCTGCCCCTGCGCGGCCTCAACCAGTACGCCCTGCCCGTCGGTTCGATCGGGGTCTTCACACCGCGCTGGGGTGAAGTGTCCCGCGCCCGAGCTGTCTGTGGCACTGACGACCACAGGGCGGCGCCCTGCACCCGGGACACCTACGAGGTCACGGTCCGGCACGGCATCGTCCGCTCCGCCTCATCGACACCCGGAGCCGGGCGGATCCCAGAGGGCAGCCTCGTCCTGCTCGGCCGCGAGGCCGGAGCGGAGGCCCTGCATGCGCTCACCCCGGGGATGGCCGTGAGGGTGGACTACCGCCTCGCTTCCAGCAGCCGCACCGCGTTCGCCTTCGCCCTGGGTGCCCACCCGATCGTCGAGCACGGCCGGTCCTTTCCCGGTCTGGACAGGGTGGTCGCCGAACCGCGTTCGGCCGTCGGGATCGCCCGGGGCGGCCACGTGATGCGCCTGCTGTCGACGGACGGCAGGGAAGGAACGTCCAGCGGACTCACCGTGAGCGAACTCGCCGGCCTCCTGGCCGCCATGGGGTGCGATACGGGCGCCTATCTGGACGGCGGCGGATCCGCCACCCTGGCGACCCGGGACCACGCCGGCCACCTCGTGGTACGCAACGCCCTTGACCACGGCGAGGAGCGCAAAGTCCCCAACGGCGTTGCGGTGTACTCCCGTTGAAGAGGCCCAGGCGGTTTCTCCGATGTCATCGGGACCTCGGGCGGAATCCCGTGAAGACGATCAGGCTTCTGTACGTGGGTGAAGCGGGTGACGCCGGTCGCACTGCGGGGACCGGACGGCAACTGGGGCGGTGTCCGACCCAAGGTGGCTCCGTGGCCCATGGCGGGGTTTAGACACAGGCTCTCAGTGTCCGGCCGCTCGTGTCAGGGCCTCCTCGGCCTGAGAGGCCAGGGTGGCAACGAGATCGGCTGCCGGTGGCCGATCCGTAATGAGATCGACGGCCTCACTGGCCCAGACCGGCAGGGGTGGTAGCTCGCCGCTGGCCACATCGTCCTGATAGTCGCGCCGGGCCTGCGGATCCGCGGCGAGTTCCGCTTCCCGGTTCCGCCATTGGTCGAGGTAGCGATGGCCGAGGGTACGGGCGGTGTACCGGGAGGGCCAGTCGGAGCCGCGCGCGATGTCCAGGATGCGGTTTCGCTCGGTGTCCTGGCCGCGTCCCTCGACGATCGCGGCGGCGATCGACGGGTGGACCAGGGCTTCGGCCGTGGCCTGGAAGCGGGTGCCGATGAGCGCCCCCGCAGCTCCCAGAGCCAGGACGGCGGCCAGACCGCGCCCGTCGGCGATCCCTCCGGCCGCCAGCACCGGAACCGGCGCCACCAGGTCCACCACCGCCGGCACGAACGGCAGGGTTGAGCGTCCGTGCCGGGCCCCGTGGCCCCCGCCCTCGGTACCCTGCGCCACGATGACATCGGCGCCCAGCTCCACCGCTTGCCTCGCCTCCTCCAGATCGGTGACCTGAAGGATGAGCGTCGCCCCGCCCTGGCGGATGCGCTCGGTGAACGGACTCGGATCCCCGAAGGACAGCATCACCGCACTGGGACGGTGCTCCAGCGCCCGGTCGACCGCGTCGGTCCCGATCGCCCAGGTCTGGAAGCCGATTCCCCACGGTTCGTCGGTCCCCTGTGTGACGAGGGGCAGCTCGCGGGCCAGCCACCGCGCGTCCCCGTTCCCGGCTCCCAGCAACCCGAGTCCGCCACCGCGCGAGACGGCTGCCGTCAGCGCCCCACCGGCCGACCCGCCCATGGGCGCCAGCGCGATCGGATGCCGCACACCGAACAACTCCGTGAAGGCCGTCGACAACGTCATGACCGCCATCATCGCGCCGATCGCGCCGATCGGGCATCCCTCGGAGCGGCGGCATGCGCTCTCGACGGGCCTTCAGGTTCGGGACGTTGGGCCGGGCGGACCGGCGGGCTCCGGCGGGGAGGGGGTGCGCGGCTGCGGCGCCGTCCAGTTGACGAGGAGCTGCAGGGAGCGGGCGGTTTCGGAGCCCGGCTCCACGTTGTAGACGCAGAGGGTCTGCTCGCTGTCGCCGGGCACCTGGAACGACTCGTACGAGAAGTGGAGGTCGCCGACGAGGGGGTGGTGGTAGCGCTTGGCCCCGTGAGTGCGGCGCAGCACGCGGTGGTCGTTCCACCAGCCGGTGAACTCCCTTGATTTGATGGTGAGTTCCCCGACGAGGTCGGCGAGTTGGCGGTCGTGCGGATGGCGCCCGGCTTCCAGGCGGAGGATGGCGACGGTCTCGGCGGCGATGCGCTCCCAGTCGCCGACGCGTTCGCGGGCCTCGGGGTCCAGGAGGTAGTAGCGGGCCAGGTTGCGGCGGGGCGCCGGCAAGGCGTCGAAGTCGGTCAGGACTTCGCGGGCCAGCCGATTGCCGGCAAGGACGTCGGTGCGGCGGCCGAGGATGAAGGCGGGCACGTGGTCGAGGGTCCCCAGCATCAGGTGCAGACCGGGCCGAACCCGCTGGGGGCTGGACGGCCCGCGGCGGGCGGGGCGGCTCAAGAGGTCCGTGAGGTGCTCGCGCTCGGACTCGTCCAGGTGCAGGGCGCGCGCGAGGGCTTCGAGGACCTCGGGGGAGGGATTGCCCGCACGGCCCTGTTCGAGCCGGGTGTAGTACTCGGTGCTGACCCCGGCCAGGCGGGCCACCTCGTCGCGGCGCAGCCCGGGGACACGGCGGGTGCGTCCGTCGTCGGGGAGCCCGGCCCTGTCCGGGGTGAGTCCGGCGCGCCGGGTGCGCAGGAAGTCGGCGATCTCGTGGCTGCGGTCCATGTCTCCAGTGTTCTCGTGCCGGGCTGGGCCAGTCCCTTCCCGGGTGGCCCTGCTGGTACCTGTATCGCGGATACCTGCCTGGTAAGGGCGACCTTCGGCGCTCCGCGAGAGCTTCTCGGGTGGTGTTCTGGATCAGGGGCACGGCGGCAGTCGGCCGTCATCGATCCGCCCCCTCATCGAGTCACCTTGAAAGGTGCGCACCATGGCCACGCAGTCTATTGCCCGTCCCCTCACCGGCCGAGTGGCGGTCGTCACCGGCGCCTCCAGCGGCATCGGTGCCGCGGCAGCCGAGCACCTGGCCGAACTCGGCGCCCGCGTCGCCGTCCTGGCCCGGCGCGCGGAACGCCTCGACGATCTGGTCGCCCGGATCGAGAAGAACGGCGGCCAGGCCCTGGCACTGGCCGCCGACGTGACTGACAAGACGGCGCTCCTGGCGGCCGCCGACCGGGTCGCGGCCGAATTCGGAGGCGCCGACCTGCTGTTCAACAACGCCGGCGTCATGCTGCCCGCCCCGATCGAGGAGCTCGCCACCGACCAGTGGCAGCGCCAGATCGACCTCAATGTCTCCGGTCTCATGAACACCATCGCCGCGTTCACCCCTCAGCTGGTCCGGGCCGCCGCCGAGCGCGGTGTGGCCGACCTGATCAACACGTCGTCGATCGCGGCGCAGAACATCTTCCCGAACTTCGCCGTCTACTCCGCCACGAAGGCGTACGTCACCCACCTCTCCCGCCACCTGCGGGCCGAACTCGGTACGAAGAAGGTGCGGGTGGCGGCGATCGAGCCGGGCATCGTCGCCACCGAACTGCAGAGCCATGTCACCGACCAGGGCGCGCGGGAGTGGCTGCAAGACTCCAAGGAGACGATGGAGTGGCTCACGCCTCAGGACATCGCCCAGACAGTCGGCTTCCTGGCGAGCCTCCCGCCCCGGGCCAACCTGCAACAGGTCACCATCATGCCGACCGGCCAGCCCAGCTGACCACGCCCGAGCGGTGGGGCGCCCTCCCGCGGACGTCCCCACCGCGCCCGGGGGAGTTGACCGGCGGAGGATCCAACTCGCCGCTGGTATTGGCCAGTTGGCGTAGTCGATGGGCACCCTTTACTCGTGGTGCACGTCGTCTTCGGATCCGCCCGGGTCAATGGAGAGTGGGTCGGTAGACGAGCTCCTGGATGTGACCGTCGAGCGTGCGGTTCTCGATCAGCTCCAGGTCGAAGTCAGCCGCGCCTTGGAAGATCGGGTCCAGCCCCGACTGCCCCGTGATGACCGGGAAGAGCGTCACCTGCAAGCGGTCGACCAGGCCGGCCGCCATCAGCGCCCGGTTCAACGACAGGCTGCCGTGCGAGCGCAACGGCACCTCGGACTCCTCCTTGAGCCGGGCGACGACATCGACGGCGTCACCGCTCACGATGGTGGCGTTCGGCCAGTCGAGGGGACCTTCCAGCGTCGTCGACACCACCGTTGCCGGCAGGCTCCTCATCCGGGTGACCCACGGGTCACGTACATCGGAATCCTCGGTGCTTGACGCCAGCATCCGGGCGAATGCCCGATACGTGTTGGCCCCGAAGACCATCCGCTGCTCCGCTTCGTACAAGCCGAGACGGTGGTCGAGCAACTCCGGGCCCTGCTTGCCCCAGTAGCCGGTCCAGTCGGCGCCGGCGGCGCCGAAGCCGTCCAGGCTGGAAAAGACGTCGAAGGTGTAGGTAGCGGTCATGTCGTGCCTCTCAGGTGCGGTTGATCGGTGTGGACACAGGCGGGCGATCTTCTTCGGATGGGCTGCGGCGACCGTCGCACATGTAGACCCGGCACGCCGCGGAAACTCATCGCCCTGGCAACCACGCGTGGCCCCGACCGCTCGCATGGCACGTGACCTGCGACTTCCGGCACAGCCGCGCTCCGCCCCGGGCGGGCGACTCGACGCTGCCCACACCGACGAACTGCCCTACGTGTCCGACATCGCCGACAAACCCTGGCAGCACGGGGACGCCCGACCGGCCCGGCGGCGCAGTGCTCGGGGTGAACGCTGGTGGGGTCGCGGACCGGCTCACCACTCCGCATGGCACGCCGCCGAACACCCCGACGGCATCACCCTCCTGCTCGCCACGCGCCGGTCCACATCTCCGCAGGGATGCCGGTCCGCCGAGCGGCTCTCACACAGGTGCCGCATCCAAGTGGCGCGAACGGGCCGCCCACCCAGTAAATGGTCAACAACAGGTAACTCAGTGCACAGGTGGCCCAAAGGTAAACGCACCCGTCCCCATGGAGCCGAGTATGACCACTCCCTCTTCGTCACCCCTACCAGGCCGGCCCGGCATACCTCCTATCCCGTCGGCCGACCCGCCCCTGCCGACCGAGGACGCCGGAGCCGTCGCGGGCGCGCCCGGGCTTTCGTACTCCGACCCGATCGACGGCCTGGTGCACGCAGCCGTCGCCGACCGGCCGTTGGAGGAGGTCGTACAACTCATCACGCTCCTGGAGCAGTCACCCGAGTACGCGCGGGCCACGGTCGACGCGCTCCACGCGGTCGGCGTGGGCCGTTCGGTGGAGGACGTCTCCCGGCTGGTGGCGCTGCTGACGCAGCCGCCGCGCAGCGCCGACAGCGCCGACGAGGCGATCCGTGCGGCGGCCGAATGCCGGCCCGTGGAAGAAGTCACCCGGCTGATGGCACTGCTGCACCGGCCGCCGATGGAGCCGCACTGTGGAGAGGAGGCGATTCGGGCGGCCGCGACCAGCAGGCCCGTCGAGGACCTCGTGCAGCTGATCGGCCGCTTGGCCCAGGACAAGCAGTCGGAGGTGCGGCGGCCCGGCCCGGAGGCGTCGGCATTGGTCTCGGCCTCCGCCTCGGCCGATACCGACGGGGACCTGCCGTTCGCGGAGTCCGCCGGAGACCTCGCGTTCGCCTCCGGCGAACCCGTCGACGTGGGCTTCTCGGCCGCCCCCGGCGAGCCCTACGTCAGCCTCCCGGTCGACGCACGGCGCGGCCGTGAACAGGCGCAGGGCGGCACTCCCCGGGCGTGGCCGAGGTGGCTGGCGGCCCTGGCGCTCTTCGTGTGCAGCCTGGCCTACTTCCCGCTGCACCGGGACGGCGCGCCGCTCAGCTCCTCGGCCCTCGACCTCGGGGTGTCGGGTCTGTGCTTCCTGGTGGGGGTGACGCTGGTCGCCACCGGCAGGCCGCTGGTTCTCGCCGCGGCTGTGCTGGTGCCCTCCGCGCTGGCCGTCGTACAACTGCTGGAGGGCCAGTTCCATTCGCGGACTCTCTCCCGCGCTCTGGAGATCACGGCCGCACCGTCCTGGGCCGCGGGTCTCGCGGCCGCGCTCGCGGCGCTGCCGGCTCTGATGGCCGTGCTCGCCCACATCGCGTCCGCGCAGCCGGATCGGCATCCCCGGCCCGAGCCCCGTCCGGTGGTGGAGGAGCAGCCGGCCCGATAACGACAGCCCGCCGCACATCGACTCGGCCGACGGTTCATCGAGGCCCGCCGACCGAGTCGCCGTCATCTACGGCAACAAGGTCGAGTACGCCGTCGTCGGCGACACGGGCCCGAGCAACGTGATCGGCGAGGCGTC